>NZ_JAWPON010000001.1:139264-411800 GCF_033344315.1 Vibrio sp. 2132-1
CAAAGCGTGACGGTGACGCTGGAATTCGATAAAGATCTGCAATCCGCCGCAGCAGAGTTAGGTGGTACGACGATCACCTCGTTAGTGGCAACCGCGGACCCAAGTGTTTGGACTGGTGATGTAGTGGTACCAGACTCGTCAGAGCTCAATGTGGCGTTACTAGTTCGTGACTACCAAGACTTATCAGGGAATACCGGTAGCCAGAACACGGCTTACTCCATGCCAATTACACCGACAATACACCTAGACGTTATCAACGATGTTACTGGAGTGGAAAGCGTGACAGTAAGTGGTAGCAGTGAACGGTTTGAAGATGGTGAGTTCATAGATATTAAAGCAGTCGACGCTGATGGTACAGAAGCCACAGGCATGGCTACCGTGCTTTCAGACTCATGGACAACTGATTTAGACCTTTCAGGACTGAAGGAGGGGGTAGTGACGATTTATGTAAATGGTACCAACAAGCTTTCCGCCTCTGCCGAAGAGGCTCAAGCAACATTTAACTATGATCGTTTCGCAAGTACAGCCTCCTTAGGTGCTGTTTACAACCGATATTTTAGTGAGAACAAAACTTTAAAAAATGCGGCATAAATAAAGCGAGCGTTTAGCTCGCTTTATTTCTTTGGGACTTTTTGTGATATTTATCAAAATAATTGCCTTTATTGATAAGTTACTCGAATTAATGAATCGTCTTAATACAAGGCTGAATAACTATAATAACTAGGCCAATGTTGCTTTTAGGTGTGTATGACGTGATTGTGATGGTCGCTCGGCAGGTGCTGTGGTGAATGTGTCGCGTTGAAAATCTTTTTAAATATTATATATTTACGCTCGTTTCTATACTCTGAGTATAGTGTTCTGCATGAGGTCGATGGGTAATACCTCACCTCTTTAACTCGCGATGAAGCAAATTTAATCCTAGCAAGCTTCAGAGCAGTTACTTTTGTGAGTGCGTAATGCGCTCACCTTTTTATTTAAACTTCCTCAGTAACAGTCAATTTGTTGTTTGTTGCTGAGGAGGGCACCTCATAAACTTCTGAATTTCCTCGTGCTTACCTGAAGCGCACGTTACTACGATTTTTGTTAACTTCAGTCCATAAATTAAATTTTTTTAGATAGTAAGATTTTACCATTTTGACAGAGTGGGTGATGTTACTGGCTTTTATTGTGGTCAAATCGCATGTTTTAATAGTAAAAATCACCATTTTTTTTGGTGTTTTTGATTTCGGGCGATTTTTCTATCTCGTTGAAAATAAATGGCTAAGTAAGTAGGATACGCAGACCAAATCGTACTTGTAAGCCTTATCAGCTTAATTGTCACCGCAGCCATATTTACGATGTTGGTTGTGGAGAATTCAAATGCATTTAGTTTGCAAATTTATACCTAGCTCGAAGCTATCCTCCAACGAGCTATCTTATGTTCTTACACCGGACGAGTGTATAGGACAGCTTTCGCGTTTGCGAAATTCAGATGACATCCTTAGAAACCTCCCTAAAGAATTGGCGCAAAAGATTTCCATCTCTGCCAAAAAAACGACCAGCGCATTGCTAGCTGCGATAAGAATCGAATTGGGGAAAGGCAATTGGGTGTCATTATCTACCGTTGCTCGTCGTTCGCCATTGACGGACTCTCAGCTGCAAAGCTTCCCTAGACTTAAATCACTCGTTGACTCTGTATCTGCTTCGAATGAAAGCAAAGCTTTTAAAGCAGGATACAATCAGGTTACCGAAGATGTTGCTTTAGTTCGTAGTTACACGCATGTCCCCTCTGAGCCAAGCCCAGATCAAAAAATCGTTGTCGAGTTTGCAGGGCAGTGGTCTAGCAACGCGGCATGTTTGATGTTGGGAAAAACCGAAGCACAAAAAGAAAAAGTGACTGTAGGCAAGGCTGATACAGAAAACAAACACCGCAGCCTCGCGATATTTAAAGATCTCGAAGCTGAGGGCAAAACGCTCTATATCAAAATCCCTTGCACTGACCAGCCTCAGCCAATTTTGCTTAAACTCGCCCAAGACCTGCAACCCGTTGATAAAGAAACTCAGATGGATGAGTGGGATAACGTTTTGGTGCCTTTGGTTCCTGTTCATAAGAGTGATTCAGGGTATGTATCTATCGATCGCGGTTACATTTATGTCGTTTGGCAATCAGAAGTTTGGCGAGAAATCCAAGTTCAAAACGACGGACGCTTTTCTGATGTCGATCTATCACTCTACCAAAGCACTAAGTCCTCGCCTCAGAGATCGGTCGATATTAGTTTATATGATGAAGACTCCGAAGCATTTCTGTCAGGGGAAGCGTTTCAGTTGTACCAAGACGGTAAAAAAGTCTATGAGGGTGTGTTGGACGAATATGCTTGCGCCCGTGTTTTTGGTCTTACTGCAGAAGAAGTTGAGGTAGTGGTCGCTGGTTGGCCTAACGAAGGCGAAACATACACAGAATTACTTCAAACCGAATTGAGTCCATTTAAGGCTGGAAGTAAAACAAAGAGAGAGCCGCTTGGTGTTCCTTTGCCTCATATTTGGCTTCCATACAAAATAAACGGTAGCGTACAAAGTGATGTTGCTCTCTACTATTCTCGGACTCAACTCAATACTCAGCAACTCAATGAATTAAAGAGTGGGAATAATGAAAAAGCGGTTGAAGTAGACCTCTGTGATTATTCTTCTGCTCACAACTTTGATGCGAGCTCCGAACCTGTGATTTCGTTGCCGAATTTGGATACTCAAGCGCCAAGCAAATCAGATTACAATGCCGTCAGTCAAAAAGAGCAGGGTGTTGCTGCCGTTGTTGTTAACTCCCCAAGCGAAGGCGTCGTAATTACTTATAAAAGTAATCCCCAATGCGATCAACCAGATGATTATTTCCAACTGACGTGTGTTGATGAAACATGGAGCCAAAAGATTTTTTTGCGCGAGGCTGAGTTTGTGGATCAGTACTGCAAAGAAGTCGTGTTTAGTGGTTGGTTACCAGAAGTTAAAAGGGTCAATCTAACCCGTCATTGCCGATCTCATAACTCAGATAAAACGGTCTTAATGTCAGTAATTTATCAAGACATTGAACTCACGGAACTATTATAAAATGAAACGAACAACGTTAAGTATCACGCTTCTTTCGACAGTTATGTTATTAACAGGCTGTGGTGAAGAAAGTAATCAAACTTCGAATACTGCAACAACACAAACCGCAGAAAAAGAACCCGCTCAAAAGGCTTGTTACAACGTTGGTGAAACAACGTCATTCGAACGCAAAGATGTGACAGGACCACGCTGCCAATGGCAAAGTGAGCATAACTTTATTGTTTACTCTGAAGATCTGTCTAAGCCTGAATACCCAGGTACGCTTCCTGTCAAACCAGGTTATGCCGTACGCCGAGCAAAAGAGTGGCCTCGTGAAGATTTATCTGATGCGAGCTCTTATGACAAACCTCGAATTCAGTTTTGGTGGAATAATGTTAAGTTTAACGACCCACTCGTAAATGATTACGAAAACGGCTACAAAATTTGGAGCGTGAAAATTGATGGGACAGATTTACGCTTAGTCACAGATGATATACCAAGTACAGCTTCACCACAGAACTATGTGACGAGTCGTTCACCCAATAATCGTTATGTGGCTTATGCCTATAGCTTTGGTGGGCCTTTGATAAAGGCAATCTTTGACTTAGAAACGCAACAGACCATTCAGCTGGGTAGCGCGAGTACTAAGCCATATTTGGTCTGGGCGGACGATTCTAGCTACATCTATTTCTCAGACGGTTTTAAGCGCTTTAAATACACACTCGCGACGGGAACCAAAGAAGAGGTAGATGTACCGTTGTCTGAAGATACGGTCATTGTAGATGGCAAGTTAATCAATGCCGCGGGCTTGGGGGTGGGAGTTTATGACGCCAAGACACTCAAACGCTTATACACGATTTTACCTGAAAAAGAGTTTGAAGACTCCATCGATATTGAGAAGCGCATCTACCGCCAAATTGCTATCAGCCCCAATGGTAAATATGTATGGGGCATAAACTCGTATCGTAAGGTGCTGATCAATGTTGAGGAGCAAACTTGGCTTGCGTTTTCTAAGGAAGGCGATGAAAAGAACGTTTATGCGAAAGTTGTAAATATCAGTAACAACGGTAATGAAACACAGAGAGGAGCAGCAAAAATAACCATTAGACGTTATGGGTCAGATTACCGTTATGAAATGAATGGAAATGGCGCTCAGTCATGGAAGGTGATTCATTCTGGCAGAGTTGCTAAAACCCCAGTGCTTTATAATGCCGATGCTGACGGCGGGCGTTTTCTGGAGGTAGAAAACGATGAGTAATGACCTTAAGTATTTACCAACAGATGTCTATTTGTTTGGTGTCGATTTTCCTAATGTTGGGGATGCACAGAACCCTCGATATAAAGCACTCAATATCGAAAAAGACCTGACCTCATTAGAAGAGTTGAAAAATATCCGCCCTATGTCACGGCTTCCCATTGCAATAAATTTAGGTGAGGAAAGCGCAGCCCTTTGGGCGACAGACGATTTAGGTCGTTTACATGTACTGGGTGATTCTACTCAGAAAAACCAAAAAACCAATATCAATCAGGTTTTGGTACTGCGTTCGCCAGTACATGAGTTAGCACAGAAGACGTACAAGCTGTCTTTTCCTGAATGGTCAATGCTCACAGAGTTGGCGATTGGTGCCCAGAGTAATGCTCGGCCAATCAAAAAGGCGTGCTCAGAACTTGCCTCTATCTTAGGAAATCTAAAGGGAAATGGGAGCAAGAAAACACTGAACTCGCTAGAAAAAAAAGTGGAATACGCTGTCACAGAAGTAAAGCGCTCACAACTTGCGCCTAAATATGAAGCGGGCACTCAAGCACTAACTGATGAGCAAGTTGCGTATAACAAGTGGTATGACTCTGTTCCTGAAGATAAGCCCATTCGTGGCTTTATTGTACCCACGTTCTCATTTCTCGCAGTAGCATTTTCAACACAAGAGTATGCTGATGCAATTGTTAAAGTTACTCGTTTTGATGAGGAGAGCGGACAGCACCTCAACCTGCAAGACGAAGAAATCATAACGCAAGCACAACTTGACCGAAACAGTGATTCGCATCGTCCAATAGCTTTGTTTCCGTTGGCGTCGGAGGTTTTTACTGATGGCATGTACACCATTGAAGTGGTTTTTGATGTTGACCTCATCGATGAGATACCTGAGTTTGCACAGAATGCCACTAATGTAACCAAAGAGTATGATGAATTTGGTGATGCTACTAGAGTCAGCTACGAGCTACGAGAATACATCACGCTTAGCCAAACGACACCGTTTGGTAAGATCGCGGTTGTTGCGGGCGACATGATCTCACTTGAAGAGTCTTTGATATACCAATTTCCTACGCAGTTTAAAGCTCTACAAGCCTTCCGAATGGGGGAGCTTGAAAACCTAGAGAATAGCGGAACGACTGCCAGTATGAGTGCTGCACTGTGGGAGATTGGCACAAAAGTGACACCAAGTTTGGTTAATGCTGGCATTAATATTCATCAAAACCCATCAAGTAAACATGATGTGATTGGGAGTTTAGCAAACACGTTTTGGGGGCAAGTAGATAAGGGCGCATTACCTCCAGCCATGATTTCGGCATTGGAGTTTTCATTTGGGGTATCGGCTACCGCAGCAGCTTACCAAACTCTTCAAGATTTACGCCAAGCGGCATCTGAATCCGAGCGTGCAGCTCAAGTGGGCTTAAAAGCGCTCCTCAAAGAGAAAGGATTTGATAAAAGTAAGTTCTTTACCAAGGTGATTGAACCTGCGAGAAATGGCAATGCCCACGTTGTGGCGGGGAGTGCTGCTAGAACGTGGTTGACAGGTAACGGCAGTGTCAAAAGCTTTTTGTCGCCCTTTGCTGGGGCCGGGCTCAATGCAATTAACACCTTCTATGAGATAAAAGCGATCACTGACAAAAGCGAGCAATTACGCTTAGCAGAAGAGAAAGCTAAACTCAGGAAAAGTTATTTTGAGCAGGTATCACGCGATTATCTGAACTGGGTACCTGTCTGGAAAGAAAGTCTGAAGAGCGGGGAATTACTGCTTAAGCAAATCATAGATAAGTTAGGCGACAATGTAACGTTTACTGACAGTATTCCGAATGACGTTGCTGAAGACAGTGCAATGTTTGTTAAAGACCATAAAGGTGCCGGTTTACGCTTGGTTTTTCCTTTTGATAACAACCAGGTTCAAGCCCCGCACTTGTCGTATTTGGCTGCGGTCGATAAAGAATTATCTAAGATTCCAAATGCCGTTGTTGAAATCGAAGGGCATGCCTGTCAAAACGGTGATTCAGAATATAACCAAAACCTTTCGCAACAGCGAGCGCAGCATGTTGCTGAGTTCTTTTCTTCAGTCAGTGGTATTCGTTTTTTTGGCGAACGTCGACCGATAGTCGAGGTACCAAACAACGAAATCAAACGCGAAAACGCGCAACTTAATATTAACCGACGTGTTGAAGTTCGCATCTATCTACAAGAGTTTGCGGCGAGAATTCCACCGAGTCGACTCGGCTTTAAGGCTATGGAGCAAGCGCGTTTAGCTCAGTTAGATGCGAACTTGGGAGAAGAAGCAATTGCAAAAGAGCTCAAGCTAGCTATCTTCGAGATGATCGTTGGTATGGCTTGCTATGTTCCGATAATAGGACAGGCAGCAAGAGGCTTTTTCGTTGTCAAAGAAGGCGGGAAAATGCTGATGAGTGGCGCCCAGTTGCTAGACTCTGTGCTCTTCGATTATTACTTGTCTTCCTACAACGAAGTTAGAAAAAGCATATCTGCAATTGAACAGCTTAGCCATGAAACCACAGAAATTATTGATTCACTGGCTGAGATTGATACCCAATTGACTGAGTTGTATTTTTCGTCTTCAGATGCGTTAGTTGAGCACTTAGGAAAAGCTACGGGTGCAAAGGAGTTGATTAAGCGCTATCAACGCCGTGCACTTGCTATTAATGGTTTGGTGCTTTTGATTCAAAGAGCTTGTTCTGAGGGCGAACAAGAGTTCACAGAACAGTGGCGAACACTAGCCATCGATGAATACATTCAGCGATTTATAGAAACCGATGGCTGGGTATTAAACACAGAGTTAAAAGAAAATTTGTGTAACTTGTGGCTCCAAGAACTCATGCGTCGTGAGGGACACAAGCAACTAATTGAAAGTTACGGTGAAGAAATCGCTGAACAAGTCATCACTCGTAATAAAGCAAACTATATTGCTCCAAAAAGGAAAGATGTTTCTGGGGCGTTTAATGTTGCGTTTCCAGTGCAAGACAAGCTCTATAATCGCGATCAACAACGAGGCTTAGTGGAGTTTGCGACACAGTTTAATGTTGAGTCTAAAAAATTATCAGAAGAGGACCTAGGGTTCGTTAGGTTATTAGTCTCTGAGCCTCATGACAACTCTAAATGGGTCACCTTTGATGAGTGGGAGAAGGTACGATTAAAAGCAAATAAAAAGGTGCGATTATCGCCTTTCCACCGTTTGAAGTGGCAAATGGTGTTAGGCAAACAAAGTCTGAAACAGATGACGTCAAATGTGTTTCAGTGTGAGATGTCTTATCAGCGCACTGACGGTTTACTTAATACCAGTGGACCTAAGTTTAATTTGATGTTCAAGCCGATGAAACACGAGGAATTTAGTGTAGATCCCAAAGGTGAGTTGGCCGAATTTTTTGAGGCGGAAAAAGCAGACGGCAAAGTCCTTATTGGTTGTGAGTTTGAACCGTATTTTTACTTTGGCGATGATGTCTTCTCTGGAGTGAAGCCTTTGATCGCTAAGCACGATTTAGTCGATTATAGCGGATACTTATCTAAAGTTGCTCTCGGTCCGATTTTTGGGCAGGTGATAAAAATTGACTCCCAACAAGATGTACTCAAAGAATATGTAAACAGCGGTGGCTTCAAAAATATGACCTATGAGTTCACTCTATCTGGAAGCAACTATAAGCTACCAGTACGAGTGGACAAGACAGTCGGACGATTTATTACGTCACCTAGACAGATTCCTGTAGGAGTCGATACAAACCATAACTATACACTCTCTGCTAAATCGGGCTTTATTGCGAACGGAAATAGTGTGTCAGAGAAAGACTTGTTAACGCTAGATTTTGTCTTACATAGTAAAGTTCATAAAGGCCCGACAAAGCCTATTATCGAAGACATTAAGCACAGTGCGATTGCGGTCAACTACGGAAATAAACGACAGTTTATGAACGAGGACAGTATGTTCACTACTGCAGATGAGCTCAAAGGCTTTGATTGGACTTCGAATAAGTCATTCGCTATGGAAGTTATGCTTATTGGTGGCAAGCACAGAAAAGAGTCGTATGAGGGACAAAACCTCGAATGGCAGAGTGTTCCAGTTTCACTAAAGCTATCTACTACTTTTGATAATGAAGCCGTATTCGGATCTGAAACTACCGCTGGTCCTGAGTATCTAAGTAACCTTACTTATATTGGGATACTAAAGAAGAACGGTTCTAAATGGACGCTAGATGACAGCGATGTGGTTAACAAAAATATAGATGCAGATTTTGTCTCTGAGGCTCTATCCAACATAGACATGGATGAAGATTTCGATGGTAAGGTGGTCTACGCGTCTCGTTTTGAGTTCGCATTTAAAGCGCTGAACGGGCAAGAAATCAAGGGGCTTCGACCATTTGGACCCGTTGTTTCGACATCTGGTCGATTCCAAGAAGCAGTTCTAAAGGTGTCCTCTCTAGTACAACGTAATACAGCGGAAAAAACACCGTTTAAACTTGGAAGCTTTGAGATGTCGTTGGGCAGGCAGTATAAAAATGTAGATGAGTTATCTTATTTTTCTGATTGTGAAGACCCAAGCTATAAAGTTGATAAAGATATGTACGTCAACTGGGCAAAACTGAAACCAGAAGAGCGTACAGAACGTTTAGTAACTTGGATTAGAGACCCATACTTGGCAACCATCATTGAAGCGTCGATTCTCAATAAATAAAAAAACCGCCTTCGGGCGGTTTTTCTTTTCTTATCAATGGAAACTGAAGTAAGATTTTCTCGCTTCTCGCTTCTCGCTTCTCGCTTCTCGCTTCTCGCTTCTCGCTTCTCGCTTCTCGCTTCTCGCTTCTCGCTTAACCAGCTGCAGAAATATCGTATTTCTTCATTTTATGGTTGAGTGTGCTCATTGGAAGTGCCAATTGCTCAGCTGCTTTCTTGGTGTGCCAATTGCAGGCATTTAAGCAATCGATGATCACTGTGCGCTCGTATTGGCTGACAACGTCCTTAAGGCCCATTGAAGCGTCTTCTAAATCCGCTTGTGCTGGCTCGTAGGCAGGTTGTTCTGGGGCAGGTGACGCCGCTGTTACTTCAACACTTGGCGTATCTTCTGGGATTTGTTCACCAAACTCAATGTGAGTGATGGTTTCAAAATCGGACAGTAGCACTGAGCGTTCGATGATGTTTTTAAGCTCACGCACGTTACCTGGGTATGGGTACGCAAGAAGCTGTTTACGGACGTTGGCACTTAACCCTGGTGCTTGCGGTAAACCTAGCGTGTTGGTGGTGTGTTGCACGAAATGTTCGGCAAGGGGAATAATGTCTGACTTGCGAGCTCTCAATGGTGGTAATGTAATAGGGAACACATTCAAACGATAGAACAAATCGGCACGGAATCCGCCATCTTTGATTTGCTGCATAAGATTACAGTGGGTTGCGGCGATAACGCGAACGTCCACCTCAATCTCTTTGCTGGTACCGATAGGGCGAACTTTGCGTTCTTGCAGTACACGCAGTAACTTTGCCTGCAGTAGCATTGGCATATCGCCAATTTCATCCAGGAAAAGCGTGCCGCCGTTGGCTGCTTCAAACAAACCGACTTTGTCTTTATCTGCGCCCGTAAATGAACCTTTCTTATGCCCAAAAAGCTCAGATTCCAATAACTGCTCTGGAATAGCCGCACAGTTCTGAACGATCAAAGGCTGTTCTGAACGATTAGAGTTTTCGTGAATGTATTTCGCGATCACCTCTTTACCAGCGCCCGTTTCACCACGCAACAGAACGTCGACAGGAAGAGATAGCACCTTATCAAGACGATTCAAGACATTGAGCATTTCTTCGCTCTCTGCAATAGGACCTTGATAGGCTTTCTGGGTACGTTTTTTGAGCTGAGTATTCTCGCGCACTAGGGCTTGATTGTCTGCATTGAGATTTTTAATCACTTGCCCGTATTGCTCTAACCACACAGCTTGGCGAATATTACTCGCGGCCATACGACAAAACTCAGTCAAGGCTGCCTCGTTATCGATGACGTTCAAATCGAGTAAGACTAACAGTCCAATGGTTTTGCTTTCGCTATCAATCAAAGGCCAAGCCAATAAGTTCTCGCTTTTTAATCCCAGTGTCTGCTCAGTTTGATAGATGCTTTCGCAGTCATAGCCGTTGTACTTATACAACTCGTTAATCAACACCACTTCACCATTACGAATGGCAAAGTTAAATGGGTCGTTCTCACTGGCTGAGTCTAACTGTAATGCTTCCCAAGGGTGGGAAACGATAGTTTTATCGTTATGGTGAGCGGTACTTGGAATCAACGCCTGTCCAGTCTGGTCCAAAACGTAAATGATGCCGTGCTTTGCGAGGGTCATTTGTCTCGCAGCAGTCAACACAGCATCCAAGGTTTGGGTAAGCTGGCTGCGATCAGCCAAAGACTGACTGATCGCAAGTAGGGCGTTACTAAGTTCGCTATGGTTAGCTGAACGCATAGGTTAGTGTTCCTTGCTCATCGACAGACACTTCGATTTGCGTATGTGAATCATCCTTGTCATGCACTAATAGCTGAGTCGATAGTTGCGGCAGCAACTGACGGTTGATGACCGCGTCGATATTACGCGCGCCTGTTTCAGCAAGGCGGCAGTTACCTAGTACGAACTCAACCAAACTTTCTTCGTAGCTCAGAGACAATTTGTGATGGCTCTGTAGACGCTGAGAAACTTTGTTCAACTTGTGGTGAATAATTTCTGTCATTGCTTCATCAGACAGAGGAACAAATGGTAGTACCGACATACGTGCCAATAGCGCCGGTTTGAAGTGTTGGTTCAAAGTAGGGCGGATAGCTTCTGCGATGATGTTTGCATCGATGTCTTTTGATTGATGAACTAAAGATTCGATCTCGTGCGTAGCAAGGTTACTGGTCATGATGATCAGCGTGTTCTTGAAGTCGATTGTGCGGCCTTCGCCGTCGTTCAGCGTGCCTTTGTCGAACACTTGGTAGAACAGGTTCAACACTTCAGGGTCGGCTTTTTCCACTTCATCAAGAAGAACAACAGAATATGGACGTTGACGAACCGCTTCTGTCAGCATGCCGCCTTCGCCGTAACCTACGTAACCCGGAGGTGAACCGATTAGGCGAGATACCGTGTGCTTCTCTTGGAACTCAGACATGTTAATGGTCGTCATAAAGCGCTCACCACCAAACATTTGATCAGCGATCGCACGAGCTGTCTCGGTTTTACCCACGCCACTTGGGCCAACCAGCAGGAATACGCCTGTTGGTGCGTCTGGGTTACCTAGACCAGCTTTCGCAGTTTGAATGCCTTCAGACAGTGCATCGATAGCGTATTCTTGGCCTTTGATGCTTTGTGTTAGGCTTTCTTTCAGTTTTAGCGTGGTTTCTGCTTCGTCTTGAAGCATCTTACCCATTGGAATACCAGTCCAGTCCGAGATCACATGGCTGACTTCATCTGGGCCCACTTCAAAGTGAACCAGTGGGTTGCCATTGCGGATTACATCTAGCTGTTCTTGGCAGGCCGAAATGGCAATGCGAACGGCTTCTTCATCCATTTCTGCATATGGAGAAACGTCTTGCTCTTGTTCTGAATCTTCGTCTGCAGCAAGCTCTTCTTCATTTGTTTCGCCAAAGACCAGTTCATGTAAGCGAGAGCGTAGAGCAATCATCTCTTGGATCTGCTCTTTTTCTTTGTGCCATTGCGCTTCTTGTTCTGCTAGCTCTTCTTTCGTTGTTTCCATTGCCAGTTTTAGGTCTGGAATGTTAGCAAGGCTGTGCTTGTCGCCAGTTTGCTGCAGAGCATCACGCTCAAGAGCTTCTAGCTCGCGCTGTTGAGCTGCAAGTTCTTGCTGCAGAGTTTCAACAGAAGCAGGAGTGGCATTAAGGCTGATGTTCACTCGCGCGCATGCTGTATCTAGAACATCAATGGCTTTATCTGGCAGTTGACGACCAGAGATGTAACGAGCAGAAAGTGCTGCCGCAGCAGTGATAGCATCGTCACGCACGTAAACGTTATGTGATTTTTCATAAGCAGGGCGCAGACCACGAATGATCAATGCTGCTTGTTCAGGAGATGGTTCGTCGAGTTTCACCAATTGGAAACGACGTGCAAGGGCAGGATCTTTCTCGAAGTACTTCTTGTATTCCGACCATGTTGTTGCGGCGATGGTTTTCACTTCACCACGTGCTAGGGCTGGTTTTAGCAAGTTTGCCGCGTCGCTGCCGCCCGCTTGGTTACCGCCGCCAACAAGGGTGTGCGCTTCATCGATGAAAAGAATGATAGGGGTTGGCGAGTTTTTCACTTCATCCAATACTGCGTTTAGGCGTTTTTCGAATTCGCCTTTTACGCTTGCACCAGCTTGCAGAAGACCCATGTCCAGGCCGTAAAGCTCAACACCTTTGAGGTTGTCTGGTACGTCACCTTGTACAATCTTAAGTGCCAAACCTTCTACTACTGCGGTTTTACCAACGCCCGGTTCACCAACAGCAATAGGGTTGTTTTTACGGCGACGAGCAAGGATGTCCACGATTTGGCGGATTTCTTGGTCACGGCAGAAAACAGGATCGATTTCGCCTTTGCGTGCTTTACCAGTGAAGTCTGTCGTGAACTTGCTCAGTGCTGAGCCATCCTCACGAGCTTGTGTTTTCTCTGAAGTAGCAACTTGCGCCTCAATAGAGTGGCTTGTTAGCTCTGCAAAGTTACGCTTAAGGCTGTCAGGGTTTACCGCTTCAAGGATAGAGGCGTAACCATGTTGGCCGTAACGGAGAGGGTTACTAACAAGAGTAAGGAGTAGGGCACCAGAGCGGATTTGTGTTTCGGATAGATCTAAAGAAGAAACCAGCCAGCTTTCTTGTAACCATTCGATTAATAAAGCAGAAAAAACAGGTTTGCTGCCATTTCCTTTGGCGTTGGTGTCGAGTGTGGATCGAACCGATTGTCTTAATAAGTTCTCAGAACAATCAAAATGACTTAATAAGACGTCAAAATCACTATTTGGCCTTTCTAATAGACTCAGTAAATAATGCTCAATTTGAACTTCGTTTGCTTTTTCAGAGACTGCAAGTGCAGCGGCGTCTTCTAATGCTACTTTTGCAATCGGGTGTAGACGCTGAATTAATGAAGAAAGGTTTATATTTATCATAGCCATTTTATTCTTTAGAGGAAAAGAGGTAGCGGCTATTATACTAAAAGTGATTGCGTTCTTTTTTTATCAAGATATTTTGACTATCGTTTGTTGGTTATTTTTAATGATTATTGTGACATTAATGTTTGCGGTTATTTTAATGGCGTTGTCATTCTAAATTAATTGATAGTAAAAGTGTCGGATTTATTAGTTTTAATGACTTTATTTACACAGTTTTATATGGTTATTTTCACTTTTTAAAGTTAGAACAATTTATTATTATCTTAATCCAACTTTTTGGTTTTTTATCCAATAAATTGTACTCAATATATTAGTGAATAATGCCTGATATTGCTTAAGTTGTTGTTTTTGTTTGATTTTTAAAGTTGGCACGGACTTTGATTATACCAACTAGTCGCGGTGATAAGCGATTTGGTGATTTAAACAAAACAGATTTTAGAAAAGGAAATAGCGATGCCAACTCCAGCATATATGTCTATCCAAGGTGAGACTCAAGGCCATATTACTAAAGATACTTACTCTGCAGATTCAGTAGGTAACACATGGCAAGAAGCTCACGTTGATGAGTTCCTAGTACAAGAACTTGATCACGTGCTAACAGTTCCACGTGATCCACAAAGTGGTCAGCCAACTGGTCAACGTGTACACCGTCCACTTGTTGTAACTAAAGTTCAAGATCGCTCATCTCCACTACTATTCAACGCACTAGTATCTGGCGAAAAACTTCCTGAGTGTGTGATCCGCTTCTACCGCACTTCAGTTCAAGGTAAACAAGAGCACTACTACTCAATCAAATTGATTGATGCGCTACTTGTCGATATCCAAACTCGTATGAACCACTGTCAAGACGCAGCAACAGCTGACCGCGTGACAGAAGAAGTGCTTAAGTTCACTTACCGTGCGATCGAAGTAACTCACGAAAACTGTGGTACTGCGGGTAACGACGACTGGCGTGCTCCACGCGAAGCTTAATTGCTCGTCGCGTAAAGATTCAGGGCCAACGATTGTTGGCCCTAATTCGATTATTTGTATCAGGTAAAAGATATGGTGAATGACGTAGAATTTAAATTTGAAGTGCCTGGATGTGGGCATGAATTTCGGGTCGAGAGCTTTCATGTTCATGAAGAGTTATCTAAGCCTTTCCACATCAATCTCTCATTACTTTCACTTGATCCAGATATCTCGTTCGATGAGTTAATACGTAAAGCAGGAACATTGACACTTTACGGACAAGGTGTTGGGGCTGCGCGTGTGTTCAACGGCGTGGTGAATGAAGTTCGTTACTTAGGGACTGGACGTCGTTTTTCTCGTTATCAATTAGTCTTGGTTCCTCAAGCTTGGTTCTTATCTCAGCGCCAAGATTGTCGTATTTTCCAGCAAAAGTCAGCGCAAGACATCATCACAGAAGTACTCGATGATGGGGCAGTCACCGATTACCGATTTGAAGTGTCGGGTACTTATCCTCCAAAAGAATACGTTCTGCAATACCGTGAGTCTGACTTGCACTTCGTGCAGCGTATGATGGCTGAACACGGTATGTGGTATTACTTTGACCATAGCGATTCAAATCATACGATGGTCATTGTCGACAGTAATGACTCGATTGCACCTTTGATAAGCTCGCCACTAAATGCTTCTTACATTGGGCCGATTGTTTATCATGCCGATGGTGGCGGTGTTGCCGATCGCGAACATATCTCTGATCTCGAGTTAGTTAACCGCGTTAGAACGGGACAGGTTACGTACACAGATTACAACTACGAACACCCTAAAATTCCACAAGAGATGACACAGGCTGGCGAGCTAGACCAAGATCTCAAGCAGTTTGATTATCCTGGACGATACGTCGACCCGCTGATGGGGCAGGTGAGAACCACGGAGTGGATGTCGGAACACATAGTCGATAATCAACAAGTGGAAGCAACGAGTGACGTAATGCGCTTAGCATCTGGTTACAGCTTTAACGTCAGTGACCACCCGCGTTCTGAGATTAACCGCGATTACCTCATGTTGTCTGTAATGCACACAGGTCAAGATCCGCAAGTGCATGAAGATGAAGCGAGTGGTATGCCAACCACTTACTACAACCAGTTCTCATGTATTCCACGTGATGTGGTGTTTAAAGCGCCTAAACTAGCAGCACCAGTGGTTGATGGCCCTCAAACGGCGGTTGTTGTAGGACCAGAAGGTGAAGAGATTTACACCGACAAGCTTGGTCGAGTGAAAGTACAGTTCCATTGGGATCGCTACGGTGATAACAACGAGCATTCAAGCTGTTGGATTCGTGTAAGCCAATCCATGGCGGCGCCAACATGGGGCGCAGTTTATTTGCCGCGTATTGGCCACGAAGTCGTAGTAACTTTCCTTGAGGGGGATCCAGATCGTCCGTTAGTTACGGGCGCAGTTTACAACGGTTTGCATTTCCCACCGTACTCTTTGCCAGAAAACAAAACTCGTACCACGTTCCGCACGCAAACGCACAAAGGAACAGGTTACAACGAGTTGAGTTTTGAAGACGAAGCGAACCAAGAAGAAGTCTATATTCATGCTCAAAAAGACATGTCGACCAAGGTGCTCAACAACCGTTACCGTGATATCGGTCAAGATGAATTCTTGAAGGTTGCACGTCACCAAACGAATGAAGTTCATGGTGACCATAAAGAAACCATTCATGGACATAAAACGACACAAGTAAACAGTACGTTTACCGAGACAGTCGAGCAAGACGTTACCGTCACATACAACGCGAACGAAGCCCAGTATGTGAAAAACAATTCTGACTTAGAAATTGGTGATAACCGTACGACTAAGATCGGTAAAAATGATGACTTAGATATTGGCGAAAACAGTAACCTTACTATCGGTGCGTCTAAGAGTTCAGATATTGGTGCGGATGATAACCAGACGATTGGTGGCAACTTAACGGTATCAGTGAAAGGGAACACCGCTTATAAAGCCGATGGTGCAACGCAAATTATCAGTGGCGACAAGATTGTATTGAAAACGGGTGGTTCCTCTTTAGTGATGAACAGTGATGGTTCAATAAAGTTATCAGGCTCGGCTATTACGATCGAAGGCAGTGACAAAGTCGTCGTGAAAGGTGGCAACGTAGTGGTTAACTAACAATGGAAAAACAACCTCTTACAACAGAAGTAATATCAGAGCAGCAAGCCGAATCAACGGCTTGCTTTTCGCGTTTTGGAAGAATAGTGGCTATCAATGAGTCTACGGGCAGTGTGCGAGTTGATTTTGATGGTAACCCATTTAAGCAGCCACTCACTGCGAGACTAGGACGTGGCTTTCGTCGTTCTGAGCTGCAAATAGCTATCGATAATCGATTAAGTTGTCGAGTTGAATTTTTGAACGACGACTTAAGCTTGCCTCTTGTGACGGACATTTTCTTCTCCATTCTGGATGACTCTGACGAGTTTGTATTGCGAGCGAAGAAGATGGTTATCGAGACAGAACAAGAGTTGGTAGTCAAAAGTGGTGAGACAGAAACTCGCTATAGCGGGCGCGATGGACGAATTACCACTAAAGCGAAGTACGTCACCTCTCAAGCAGAAAAAGCACAAAAAATTCAAGGCGGAACGATCGCAATTAACTAATTACCTAGCATTAGCTAATTTACGTCGAGTTAGCTAATTACTTTGTATTAACTAATTGCAATCGCGTTATGGCACGCTAATAACGGATAACTAGATGCGACAAAGAATCGGTGTCGAGCACCTAAAGGCACCCATAACCAATCAAGAAGTCGAAGGCGCGTTAGCAAAAGCTGAGCGCGCTGTGAACGACCTTTCCCAATTGCCAGTAACATGGCTGGATTTCTGTAATGAAAAGCTGTCCATTGCTTCTGAAAGTATCGGTTTTTTAATCAGGCAGCGAGTTCAAATTCACAAAAGGGGTTATCCAAGTCGTGAGTTGGCGTATCTCAAGCTGATTGAACGCCAAATTGAAGAACTGAAGCAGGTGTACTTGTCGTTTTATCGGTTAGCACCGGGGTTGATTCATCAATTAAGAAGCAAAGAGCCAGAAATCTACAGCTGGCTGATGCTACAAGGCGAGTTGGGCTCAGCGTTGGATAACCTTTTGTGCGGCTTGAGTTTACTCGAAGATATTGACGCTAAAACCGCAATGGTCATTGCCGTACAATCTCCGGTTGAATCTATGGATAGTACGCTTTCGGAGCTTATTGAGGGTAATGCGACATCCAGTGCGTTTTACTTTGAATGCTTACGTGTACGTCAAACATTAAGTGTTTCTCTCATCAAGCGTTGGAACAAAGCCAGCATCATTAGCTCTCATGTTGCTTTGCCACTACTCGCTTTACAAGACGTGAAAGAGGGGATTGATTGGCTCAATGACAATGCAGGCAGCGAACAATATCTATTTGAACGTTTGATTACCAAACGTGACAGAGGCACTTGGTTCCGTCAGAGCTTTGGCATCGAACCAAATGGATTACCATCAGCGCAAGTGCTCACTTATGCCAAGTTGCTTGAGTTAAAAGAGTTTGAGGCGTTTGATATCTCTTCTTCATTAGCACCTGTTGATTTTGCGCTGAGTGGCGATTGGAAACTGGTGCCCCAAATCATCGAGCACTTGGAAAGTCTGGAGGAAGCTGAGGGTGAAATTTGGCTTCAAGCTTTGTATGTCGTCTACGGAAAGCTTCTTCCTCTGACTCCGCAAGATGTTGGTGTCGAATATGAATGGGAAGAGATCGTCGATCTGCTCAATGAGTGGGTGGAAGATGAAAAATATATCCAAAATCTACCAAGCCGCTTGGGTTACGCATTGAGCTTCGAGTCTACGTTAGCTGCGATGCAAGATGCTAACGTTGATGTGCTGTTCCGCGACTGGCTATGGCGCCAAATCTGTATTCAATCCAGAGCCTACGTGCCTTGGGATATGGCAATGCCGATTCATCAACAAGACTGGAACTTTAACAATTTAAAGGCCGCACCTTCTGCGAGCGAACGATTCAACTTAAGGAATAGCAATGCAGTTATGGGATATTGAGGCGCACCCTGAGCTATCACTTAAAGGTCGTTTTCAACGTGACGAAAACGGCGATGAAGTGTGGGTTGTCGTTGCCAAACGCACATGGCAATTCGATGGTGTGGTTTGGCACGAATTAGGTGAAAGTGAAATCTTCGATGATCCCCAATATTTGGGCGAAGAAGGCTTCTCTGCGATGAAAGTTGACCACGAGTTCGCGTATACCAAAGACAATACAGATGTACTTGTTTACGGTAAAGCGCGCAGTTACGCGAAAAAGCCAGTGACATACCAAGAGTGTCGCGTGTTGATTGATGGTCATATCGATAAGACTCTCGCTATTCACGGGGAACGCGTATGGGTTGAGCATGCTGGCAGTATCACGCTGAGCAATCCAGTCCCATTTATTGAAAAAGACATTGATTACACTTGCGCGGTAGGCGGTGATTTACGTAACCGAATAGGTGGTGGGGTTGCCGACTCCAATAAAGAATTGCTTGAACAGAAAGTACCCTCGGTTTTTTATCCCCGAGAGGACTGGAGTGCCGCCGCGAGAAAACTACGCGTTGCGGGGTTCGGGCCAGTGCCTCCGTTCTTTGAGTCGCGCCAGAAGCTGGCCGGCACGTTCGATGACGATTGGATTGAGAATCGCAAGCCAATGTTGCCACTCGATTTTGATAAGCGGTTCTTCCAAAGCGCGCCTATTGATCAACAGTGCAAAGGCTTTCTTCGTGGGGGGGAGCGTTTGATGATGAGTGGTTTTTGTCATGATGACACGCTTTCATTTCGAATCCCTAAAGAAAAATACCGTGCGATCGCGACGTTTAAAGGTCAAAGTTATCAAGCTGATATGGCGATGTACACCTTATTCGTTGATGCGGAAAAGAAAACTATATCAATCAGTTACACGGCTGCGTTTCCTTGTCAGGGCAAGGAGCATTTGTTGGTGTCGACATCGATCACTAAGTTGGAAGAGGTAAGCGAGCATGCATAATTCAACAGGCCGTTACGTGCTAGGGATGGAAGTGATGACGCCAACCGGTATGAATTTAGATATTGCTAGTGCAGTTTCGTATGCTGATTTAGGAAGATTCGACCAATGTGTAGGGGATGATGGTATCGAGCGTTTTACTTACGCCAAAATCGAATACACCAAAGAAAGTGAGCAGTTTGAGAAAACGTGTGAGTTAATCACCCACTTGCTTGATTCATTGTTAGCACAGTTACCACGTTCATTGAGACCAATACCTTTGCTTATAGCTGTGCCTGCGTCTGTTTCACTAGTAAAGGTGCAAGAATGGCTTGGTGAAAGTAACTATGCTGAATTTCTCTCTGTGGTGAATGCTGTTCATGCCAGTGGGCCCAGTTTCGTTCTCCAGGCCATGAAATCATTGGATAAATATGATGCTATGATGTGTATCAGTGTCGATTCCTTGGTGAGTTCGATGCAAACACTCATCGACGATGCGATGGTAATGAGTACCAATAATCCATGGGGCGTTATTCCGAGCGAGGGTGGGGCGGGTTTAATTCTTTGTCGAAAAAACACCGTAGAAACATTGAAACTTAAGCCTCAAGCGCAGCTTGGCTACATTGATACGGAATTAAACACTTCAGACCGAAGAGGCATGTTTCGACTTGTTCAACGTGCGAGTAAAAAGCTCGATTCATTTGGTGAAGTGTATTCCGATATGACGAACCTGCGCATGCATTCGGAAGATTACGGCTTTGCTCTGGGGGCGAAAGCAGAACGATTCACGAACCCAGAACAACCGCAGCTTATCAATGAGTTGTGGGGCACAATGGGTAGTTGTTCTTCTCTCGCTTTAATTGCCTTTGCGGTCAGAGAGCACCACTTTAAGCAACCAACTACATTGTTAATGTTCGACTTTCATGGTGACAAAGGAGTTCTCCAATTACTGCAATGTTAGTGGGCACTCATCGATCAAATGGCAATGAAAATATACTCATATTATTAGGTTGAAGTTTGTAACACGAAAAAGCGTATAACTCATGCAGTGAAAGCGTAAGTAAAAAGGTCTAATAAGTTAGTAATAATAACTAAAATAATAGGCTTACTGTTTGTTTTAAATACCAACCTTGATACAAGTACGTTCAAGAAAATATTATTCAACTCTAATAATATTTATTCTATGAAAGAGTACTAAGTGTCTAATAATCAGAGTACAGCCAAAGGATATATCGATCAGTTGGTTGTTAAAGCTATTGAGAAAAAGAAACTGAATGAGCAAAGGCTAGCAGAAAAAAATAAGCCGAAGCTTGAGTACGTGCTTTTTTCACAGTTTGATGTATTAGACAAGCTTCCTTCTAAAAATGGTAAGACAACGGTTTACCATCTTGCAAAAAAAGGGCAGCCAGAGAAGCAAATCTGTTGCAAAGTTATCAATGATGACTCGCCAGAATTTGCGAGCAAAATGTTGATTAACGAAGCGAGCAGGCTGGAGCTTTCTCAACACCCTAGCGTGGCTAACTTTGTAAAAATCGGCAACGAATTCGAACGCCCATATTTGATGTACGAGTGGATCCAAGGTGAATCACTGGCAGAAAAAATGGAGCGTCATTCTTCTAAAGGCTTCCGCCACGACCACATCGCTTGGTTGGTGTATCAACTCGCTGGCGCTCTAGAGTTTATGCATACAAGAGGTATCTGCCATCTTGATATTAAACCATCTAACGTATTAGTGAGTGAAGGCGATTACGTTAAGCTCATTGATTTCGGCGCTGCTCGTTACATTGGAGAGACAGAACCATACGCAGAGGCAAGCTTGAGCTACGCTTCCCCTCTTTATATAGAAACTGGCATCGCGGAACCGCAAGATGATGTTTACTCTCTCGCTTTGCTCGCTGGACATCTATTTTTAGGCTCAATATTTGGTGATGCTTGGAATAAGCAGTTAAAAGACCGAAAGCGTCCGGCTTTGATCCCGGTTCATATTTGGAAATTGCTGAAAGAAGTCATCAACAAACCAAGAGGGCATGGCTATACCGCTATTTCTTTTGCTCAACAGTTAGCGCGAATCGATACGCAATCAATTAGCTCAAATTCTAACGCACCAATTTTCAGTAGCTTGCGTAACGCGGACTTGCTGCTTACACACTGTAAGCCAAATGATAAAACGGCGTATGGTCGCTTTAAAATATTAGAGGCGAGCTTAGTGTTGAGTGTGCTGGCAACAGCAGGAAGTTATTTATATCAACAGAATAAAGATCAATTGGATGCCATTTTTTCCCGAGGTGTCACTACTGTAACTCACGTTATTACGCCCTCTGAAACGGCTTCTTTTTTGGCTCAGCCTCCATGGAAAATCAAAGAAGAATTGTCTCAAGCTACTCAGAGTATTGATATGACAGTAGCTTATCGAACAGCATATCAAGCTCAGCAGTTAAGCCTCTCGAATTTATATGAAGAAAAACAGGCTCAGTTAACGTCGTATCAATCGTTAGCGGATGGCTTACCAATGGCATTAGTCGAATTACGTAAGGAGCTTGTCACCTTGCGAGAAACCCTTGTTCGTGACGGTGCTCTGTTTCCATATGCGGATGAGGCGTTGACTAAAGTGATGTCTGGGTTAAATGTCGCGTCTATCGATTCCATGAAAGTATCTGCCATAGCTGGCAGTCGAGATAAGCAGATTGCTCGCTTAATTTTAGATGGTGAAGCTAAGCTCGCAGAAAATGAAATGAAAGAGGCATGGTTGTTAAACCAGTCACAAGCCTATTTCTACAACCAAATCTTACCAAAGGCTGTGATGGAAAATATTAATGACTCCATCGATAAACATGCAGAGGCGCACTTTTACACCAAAGCAATTGAAGAAGCCGAATTAGCCAAAGCCTACTTCGGTAATACGCCAGAACTAGACAAAAAAATAAAGGATTTAATCGTCGCAAGAAGCGAATTTATTTTGTTTAGCACCGTGATGGAGCAATCCGTTTACGACAAACAAAAGCTACATGAATCCCTTGCCGATTTAGAACGGAATGCACCAAGTAAATTTACAGAAATCACGAAAATTCTAGATAGCATGGCGTCAGATGCGATTGAGCAGAGCCATCGATTATCTAAGCCAGCAAATGGCGCAATTGCGGTAGCGCGTGCGTTGAGAGATTACTTGACTGAAGGAGACGTGAATTTTGTCCAACATTGATATCGATCGTCTGCTTAATCCTATTTCTGATGAATCTCCAGTGGGAAACGATGCCCGTTACGAGTTTTGCTACGAAATGATGGAGTCCGAAGTGAAGAAATTCGGTTCCTTGTTTGGCGAAACAGTAGATTGGAGCGTGGTAAAAACGCACGCGACTGAAGTTCTAGAGCACCACAGTAAAGACTTAAAAGCCATTTGTTACCTCGTTCGCGCGCTAACAGAAGAGTTTGGTCTGCAAGGCTTTGAACAAGGTCTAAAGCTGCTTAGTGAGGCGTTAAGTCGCTTTGGCGTTGAATTGTATCCTTCGCGAAAGCGGGGTCGAGATGGCGCGGTCGAATGGTTGAACCATCAGTTTAAACTGGTCAGCAACAAGTTAGCGGAAAGCGCTCAGTCATGGGATTTGGTATCAAACTGCATTTCGACTATTGAAGAAGTGCAGCGCCAGTACGACGAGGTTTACCAAGACTCAGAAGCGGATTTCTTTGAGATTCGCACTCAACTCAATGTTTTATCTCAACAAGCGGCGGCTGATGAGCAGAGCGATGATGCAGTCGTTAACGTTGAACAAGCGGCGCCTGCACCAGCTACGCAGTCTGCTGCCGAAGAAACGCCAGCGCAGAATGAAGTGCAAACCGCACCGGTGAAGGCGGTTCCGCCGGCCCCTAAACCTGCGCCAGTTAAGAAAGCGGTAGCAAAAGAAGTCGATGTCGATACGGACTTCTCTTCGCCTACGGCTTCTAAGCGCACCTTGAAGAAGGTTGCGGAAGTCATGCTTCATGCGAACCCAAGTGATCCGCTGGCTTACCGGATTTATCGTCATCTGACTTGGGATGACATTGATGGTCTACCCGACCACCAAAATAATCAAACGCCTTTGAGCTTGGCAGTGTCGTCCGATCAACAAGCGGAATACCGAGATAAAGCTGAACAAGAAAGCGACATCGACACCATTAAGCGTTTGGAGCGCACATTAACGGATGCGCCGTTTTGGCTGACGGGCCATTACTTCGTGTATTCGATGCTTAATAACTTGGGCTTTGATGATGCAGCGCTTGCTGTGAAACAAGAAGTGACGCGTTTTGTTGAATCGCTAGAGGGCATCGAGCACCTCTCATTTAAGAATTCTATACCATTTGCAGATGAAGCGACCTTGAGCTGGTTATCGACTCAAGATACTACTTCTTCGACTTCTCAACCCGTTGTTCAAACGGTTGTGATTTCGCAGGAAGACTCGCTGCCAATGGAGGATATCACTCTAGAAAATCTAGGGGAATGTGCCGCAGAGCTTGCCCACAAACTTGAGCTGGATAGCTCGGGACGAGGGCAGTTCATGCTGTATTTACAATTGATAGCAGCTTACCAGTCTGTTGGATTATACCCGTTGTGTTTGCCGTATCTTGAGAAGGGGTGGGAAGTACAAAAAGCGTTTAATCTCGCGAGCTGGGAACCCCACTTATCGTCACAGTTAGAAGACCTAATTCGAAAAACACTCCATCGGTTATTTGGAAGCAAGGATCTTCTACCTGAGAAGTATGAAGAGTGGAAAGCAATTTACGACTAATTAAAGAGTTAGATAAGGAACGAATTATGTCACGTGACGGCTCGGTGGCTCCTAAAGAGCGAATTAATATCCGTTATGTTCCAGCAACTGGCGATACGCAAGAAGACGTAGAGCTGCCGCTAAGCATGATGGTAGTTGGCGACTTTACTGCGCGTGCAGATGAGACACCAATTGAAGAACGTACTCCAATTAACATCGACAAAGACAACTTTAACGAAGTGCTAGAGGGCATGTCTCCAAACGTTAAAGTCAACGTTGAAAACCGTCTTTCTGATGAAGAAGGCGGCCAGATTGGTGTTGATCTGACCTTCCAAAACATGAAGGACTTCTCTCCTGAAGCGATCGCGAAAAGTGTACCTGAACTAAACAGCCTACTTGAGCTTCGCGAAGCCTTGGTTGCACTTAAAGGTCCTCTAGGAAACGTGCCTGCGTTCCGTAAGAAGATCGCATCGGTTCTTCAAGATGAAGAAGCGAGAAAGAAACTGTTGGATGAACTAAGCATTGGCAACGACCAAGACGCGAAAGAAGAGTAAGGGATATCATGTCTGCAGAAGCACAAGCGCCAGAACAAGAAGCAGCCTTAGTTGAATCAGGCTCACTTCTGGATAGCATTCTTAACGAAACACGTTTAAAGCCAAGTGATGAAGGTTTTGACGTTGCAAAACGCGGCGTAGAAGCATTCATCAGTGAGCTACTAAGCAGTTCGAACACAGAGAAAGTCGACCAATCTCTGGTTGATCTGATGATCTCTGAAATTGACCAAAAATTGTCTAAGCAAGTTGATGCAATTCTTCACAACGAAGAAGTTCAAGCGATTGAATCAACGTGGCGTGGCCTTAAGTACCTGGTTGATCACACTGACTTCCGCGAGAACATTCAAATTGAACTGATCTCTGCGAAGAAAGACGAAGTTCTTGATGACTTCGAAGACGCTCCAGAGGTGGTGAAGTCTGGCCTGTACAAGCAAATCTACACACGTGAATACGGCCAGTTCGGTGGTAAACCTGTTGGCGCCGTCATTTGTGATTACGCTATGTCAGCTTCGTCGCCTGACATCAAACTGATGGAATACATGGCTAACGTAGGTGCAATGTCTCACGCACCATTCATCACGTCGGCATCGGCTAAATTCTTTGGCCTAGACAGCTATGAAGAGCTGCCAAACCTAAAAGATCTGAAGTCTGTATTCGAAGGTCCACAGTACGCGAAATGGCGTGGTCTGCGTGAGCACGAAGATGCACGCTACCTAGGTCTATGTACGTCTCGCTTTATGCTACGTACACCTTACTCTGTTGAAGATAACCCAATCAAGGCGTTTGACTACGATGAGCAAGTAACAGACAGCCATGATAACTACCTATGGGGCAACTCAGCGTACGCGATGGCGTCTAAGATCAGTGAATCATTTGCTAAGTACCGTTGGTGTCCGAATATTATTGGTCCTCAAAGCGGTGGTACTGTACAAGATCTACCGGTTTACAACTTTGAAGCTATGGGTCAAATCGAGACTAAGATCCCAACCGAGATCCTGGTTTCTGACCGTCGTGAGTATGAGCTAGCAGAAGAAGGTTTCATTGCGCTAACCATGCGTAAAGGTTCTGACAATGCGGCGTTCTTCTCTGCAAACTCTGTTCAAAAACCAAAAGTGTTTGCGAACACGCCGGAAGGCAAACAAGCCGAGATGAACTACAAGCTAGGTACTCAGCTTCCTTACATGTTCATTATCAACCGTTTAGCGCACTACATAAAAGTGCTACAGCGTGAGCAAATTGGTTCTTGGAAAGAGCGTTCTGACCTAGAAATCGAACTGAACAAGTGGATTCGTCAATACGTTTCTGACCAAGAGAACCCGCCAGCGGAAGTTCGTGGTCGCCGCCCACTTCGCGCTGCGAAGGTTGAAGTATCAGACGTAGAAGGCGATCCAGGCTGGTACAAAGTATCGATGTCTGTACGTCCTCACTTCAAGTACATGGGCGCAAGCTTCGACTTGTCTCTAGTTGGTAAGCTAGACCAATAACCCATTACTGAAACCATCAAGCAGCCAGTGAAGACTGGCTGCTTTTTTCGTAGGATCGCATATGGAAAAAGGTTACCGTCTTTTAGAGCGGATCGAGCTAGGAGAACCAAAAAACTGCTACGAGAAAGTGGTGTCTCATAAGCATTTGATTGAATCCATTCACTCGCATCTCGCTGACTTGTTGAATACGCATTCCGGCAACGCAATGATCGACAATGAGTATGGTCTGCCAGATTTTAACGACGTACTTTCTAACAACACGAACCTCGTTCGCCATATTCAAAAAAACATCACGTCAACCATAGAACGCTTTGAGCCCCGACTGCTGAATGTCGAGGTTCACTACCGTGAAGACCACCATAACCCATTACAACTCGGCTTTGGTATTCGCGGCGAAGTTTCCCATAACGGCGGTAAAGTCCCAATGTCGATCGATGTCTACATGGGAACCGACGGCCAATTTAACGTTTAGTAGGTGCCACTTGAGTAACAGTAAATACTTTCAAGATGAACTCACGTATTTACGCGAGTCGGGTAGTGAGTTTGCCAAATATCATCCGAAGTTAACTCACTTTCTCTCTGAAGGAACTTTTGATCCAGATGTCGAACGACTGCTGGAAGGTTTTGCTTTTTTGACCGGACGCATCCGCGAAAAGATTGACGATGAACTTCCTGAGCTAACGCAATCTCTGATGACTTTGCTGTGGCCACATTACATGCGTTCGATTCCGTCTTTGTGTATTAGCGAACTAAAACCGCATACCGGAAGTGTTACTGAGAAAACCGTGGTGAAACGTGGTGCGGAAATGGCCAGCGAGCAGGTAGAAGGCACGCAGTGTTTGTTCCGTACTTGTTATGACGTCAATCTATACCCAATTACGATTACTAACATCGAACAAACTAACAGCCGCACCAGCTCGATGATTGATGTGACGTTATCGACGGAGCATGGCCTTGAGCTGTCTCGGATAGGTTTAGACACGCTGCGATTGCACCTGCATGGTGAGATTCATATTACTCGCACTGTCTTCTTATGGCTGTTCCGCTATCTAGATCACGTCGAGTTGGATGTTGGTGGCGGCTACAAACATCGTTTAGGGCCAGAATACGTTAAGCCAGTCGGGCATGAAGAGGACGAGGCGCTGTTGCCTTACAGCAAAAATTCCTTTGCAGGCTACCGTTTGCTGCAAGAATTCTTCTCTTTGCCAGATAAGTTCATGTTCTTCGACATTAAAGGCTTAGAGTGGCTAAAAGGCATTCCACAGCGCAGTACGGTCAAAATCAAATTCCACTTTAAGCGTGCTTTGCCTTCAGAGGTGGTGCTTAAAGATAAACACTTAAGGTTGCACTGCACACCTGCCGTTAACTTGTTTGAAAAAGACGGCGATCCAATCCGTTTAGAGCATCGACGAAACGAGTACAAGGTGCGTCCACAAAGTAACACTCAAGAGCATTACGAGGTTTATTCCATTGAGCAAGTGGAGAGCTGGAGTAAAGACGAGCGTCGCCGAAAACCACTGATTGAATTTGAATCGTTTGAGCACCAAATCAACCAGCGTGATAAGCGAGAGTTCTACAAATCCAAAGTGGGCGAGCGAGTAAGCGGAAGAGGGTTAGAGCGCTATATCTCATTCCATACTCACAATGGCGACATCGCGGATTTAGGGACTGAAACAGTATTGATGAAACTGCAATGCAGTAACGCGGACTTAGCGGAGCGCCTGTCAGTAGGAGATATCACGTACGCGACGCACAAGTCGCCAACGTATGCGACGTTTAAAAACATTACTAAGCCAACACAGTCAGTAAGTCCTCAGGTTAATGGTGAACTTCAATGGCAGCTGATTGCCAATATGTCGCTTAACTACTTGTCTTTAGCGAATATCGATGTGTTGAAAGTGTTGCTCTCGACTTACGACTTCCATTCTCGTGTTGATAGACAAGCCCACCGCGCGTCGATTCATCGACTTGATGGCATTATTTCTTCAGAGATGAAACCAATCGATCGCGTATTTCGTGGTGTATCTGTGCGTGGTAACCAATTCAAGCTCGTGACGGACTCTAAGTTCTTCGTAAATGAAGGCGATATGTTCCTTATGGCCACGGTATTGAATGAATTTATCCGTTTGTATTCGAGTGTGAACTCCTTTACCGAACTAGAGGTGTTCGATGAAGCGACGGGCGAGGTTTACAACTGGGCAAGCCTAATCGGGCAGCAGACGATACTATGATTAACACACTTTCTGATAAGTCGAATGAGTTTAGTTTCTACCAAGCGGTGTTGCTGTTAGAGAAACACTACCAGCTGGAGCCAAACTCAAATTTTGTTGCCGTGGGCGAGAACAAATACTTCCATCAAGAGCGAATTGAGTTCAGCGTGTCGCCAAACCTGTGCTTTCCAAAGAGTGATATGGACTTTATTACTCATATGGAAAGAAACGGAAAGCAATATTCACGTATTGAGACGAACTTTCTTGGCTTGCATGGTTCAAGCTCGCCCCTGCCAGCGTCTTACACTGAGAAACTCGTCGGTCGTGATCCCGATGATAACCCAGTGAAGGATTTCTTCGACTTTTTCCACAACCGCTATACAAGCTTACTGTATCGTGTTTGGAAGAAATACCGATATCACGTGCAGTACAAAAGCGGGGCAAGCGATGCGTTTTCTGGGCGCATACTGCATTTGGCTGGTCTCTCTAGCGTTATGCAAGATTGTGAAGTCGCGGAGTTAGATCGAGCGAAAGTTCTGTCTTACGTGAACCAGTTATCTACGCGTACACGTTCACCTAAGCTTATTTCCGGTATTGTTTCGCACTACTTTTCACTGCCGAATGTGCGAATCGAAGAATGGGTTTATAGACGCGTAGAAATCGCTGAAAGCCAGCGTAACAAACTCAATCGTTCCAATTGTGTATTGGGGCAAAGCTTACACTTGGGACAAAGCATTGCGGATTTGAACGGCAAGTTTAACTTGTGTATCGACAACATTGATTTTGAAACGTTTAAGCAGTTTTCCTACGATGGTGAGTTACATAAGACGCTGGTGGGCTTGATGCGCTTTATTCTGCGTGACCCAATGTCGTGGGACCTAAAGTTGACAGTTAACCTAGACAGTATTCCAGAAAACAAACTGGGTAATGGAGAAGGGAACCAACTAGGTCAAACGTTCTGGCTTGGTAACCCAGGTGATAAAGACGCCAAAATTCGACTTATCGGAAGCATATAAGAAAGCCGCTCAACGAGCGGCCCTTTATGTTTTCCTCGAAGAGGTCAGAAACGCTTAACGACTGATCGGCTGGTGCAGTACAACGGTAGTATCAAGCCTTTGAATGCCGTTAAATGATTCAATTTCATTACAAAGATGATGAATAGACTGCAGGTCGGGCGCTTCAATTAGGGCAATAATATCAAAGTTGCCACCAACAACGCTCGTTAAGCGAACCTCAGGGATTTCTTTAAGTGCATTCGTTACATCATTCTTCTTACCCTTTTCACAAGAGATCAGTAGATAACTAGCGGCTTTTCGCCCTTCATTTTCTACACGAATCTGTGCGGTATAGCCTTTGATAATACCGGTCTTTTCTAAACGATTAATTCTTTCTGCTACTGCTGTTCGAGACAAACCAATGTTTCGGGATAGATTCGCAATCGACTCTCGCCCATTCGACAATAGACTTGAAAGTATTTTTCGATCTAATTTATCTAAACCTTGTAAAGTCATGTTTGAAATCATGTGTTCTGCCTATTTTGTTTTTATATTGTTATTAAATCGACTCAGGGAGCGTAAAGTTATACAGCTCAGCAAGAGTGAATGGGTTTTTCTGTGTCAACGGAGTGATGCGTAAGCTCAAGTCCCTCCCTGACACTTTTATGTCACTGACAAAGCTGCCGTTATGAGTGTTTGTCAAGGTCGAGTCACCTAGCAATCTGTATATCGCCCATTGACCACTCTTATTTAAAACGTGCTGTCTGCCTTCATCGGTTACATCCTGGAGTGTGATACTAATATTGAAGTCACCATTTTGCGGTGGCCATGCCATTTCACGAATGCGGCTTGGACCGTGGTAGTAACTTATATTGGTATCTGCAATTTTTAAGCTCGCTCTAATCGCACTAGAATCAAGATCGAGTACTCTTGCACTAAACGGAATATGAACGCGGTTAGTGCTTTTATTAATTAATGTGTCTCGAATAACGTTATAGTTACGCAGTTGCACTAACAGAGCCGGAGAGATTGGCATCGTCTCGCCATCCACCTGTTTTGGCGTCCACAAATTGGTATCGTAGAACGGTGCAAAATTTTTCTGAATAAATGTGTCTAACAAGCCACCTGAAGCAAACAGTAATTCAAAATCTTCAATTGAGATTTCCTCGGTCGCTGTTAGATCAAATGGGTATCGTCCTAGCCCTATCTCTTTAAACTTGGTGTAAATCTCGCTGTACCATTGGGTTTGAATGCCTTTAGCGGACTCTTTAATCATGACTGACCAGCTTTGTTGAACCACATCTAACAACCAGCTACGAACGGGTTCCGGTGATTTTTGGGCAATCTGTTTAAGTTTTATTAATGGGTCAGCTTCACTGCTGTTCATTCGATGCTGAGCTGCCGCTAGCGCCGCCATTTGCGGGTCAGGTGCATCAGCAATGTCTTTCATATACGTGCGAACACGGCTTAGCGCTGTTACGGTCTCATCCCAAGGAGTAGGGGAGTTTGGTGTTTCACTGACCTGAAGTTGGTTTAATAAGTGAAAAGCTTGTTCAACACGTTTCATTAACAAGTAATCAGGCTTAACTACTTCCTCTACTGCGTCTGATGCGGAGTCTGCCGCTGCCACGAGTTTCGGGTCTAGCTTTGAAATCAGAGCATTTTTTTCACCAACGGGTGAAAATTGTGTGTTGGCATAGACCTGCTTCAGTACGGTTGTCATTGGTGAAGAAGGGCCCGAGATTAAGTCTATCGCGTTCGTTAGATCGCCGACATTGTCATAGTTCTGGACTTTTAGTTCACTCAGCGCATTGCGCCAATTACTGATGTAGTCGTCAGTATATTTTTTACGTACTTCCTCTTTGAAGGCTTCTTGTTCTTCACTAGTAGGAATAACGTGTTGTGACAGACCTAAAACCCAGTTGTCACTGATGACTTGTTGTGACATTAGGTCCACGCGTGGTCGATAAAAAGTGCTAAAACCAGTAGAGGTATAGATCTTATCTACGATCAAGCGTTCGCTATCGATTGGTGTGTTGAACACATTGCTAAACTCAAAACCCACAGCTCGTTGCAGATCTAGGGTTCCTAAATCAATCGAATTTGCTTCGTTTAAAATGCCTGCATAAACGAGATCAACATTCGAATTTGCTAGCAATGAGCGACGTGTTGCGCGAACAAGATCCATATTGATATCAATTGGATCAAACTGTGTGCGAAAGTAAGCGTCCAAATAGCGCATCGCCTGATTGACGACGTCATTTTGGTTGCTCAAGTCGTTCATCATTTGGAGAGTTTGATGACGCAAAAAACGGATATCACGCTTTGTTGGATCGTTTAGCATTAGATACCCCTTCAATAGAGGTAAAGCGCGTGTAAAAGTGTTTTGATTTTGTGTCAGTTGTAGACGGTAACCTTTCTCAATGAGAGGTATCAACTGTTGAGCAACGTCCTTAAGTAATGCTTCGTAAGCGATGCGAGTGCTTTGATCCAAACGGCTAATGTTGAGTGGTAATATCTCTTCATCCAAAGCCTTAGAACCTTTAAGCCACGCCCCATAAGAAGGCTCTATTGCTTTCGTCGCCTTCGCTAAAAGCTCATCGAATCTTGCATCTTGCTCCACTTGTGATTTGTCATCGATACTCAAGAGTTGATTCATCACATGTAAGTTACTGTCTAATGTCGTGAAAAAGAAGTAACTGCCCCCAGTAAGCAGGATAATAGAGCCGAGTATTGCCAAACGGCTTTGTCTCTGAATTAGACGAAGATACGTCTTGTTTTCGCCCGCAAAGTCGCTTTCCGGCAATATTTGTGAATCAATCAGAAAGCGAGAGAAATAAGGCGTTTCTGTTAACTGAGTATGCTCTGACGCGATAATAGGTAAGTTGAAGTAATTACTACAACTTTTTGCAAGTAAATTGTACTTGCGACCGCCTTGCAGACTCGAACTAAAGAAAATCTCACGGATGTCTAGTGAATAGACACCGTTGTTAACATCACATAGACGCTCAAGCACATAGCTGACTTCAGACTGACATAGCTCAAACTGCTTAGGGAAAGCGAGTATTGCTTGTTTCTCATCAATGTCCGTTGAATTAGCGGATGCATCTAGCGCATTACTTTCAAGCACTCTCACTAGATTTCGATAGCTATCGCGGTAGTACTCTGCAAATACACCTTTGGCTTCTTTTAGTGGGATAGAGAGGAACTCAACACGTGTCTTGAGAGAGCTAAAGTGCATGTATTCTTTAAAGCCGTCTAACTTGTCTAGCTTTGACATAATCAAATAGATTGGCAATGCTGAAGACGTTTTAGAGTTGATGGTACTCAAGCGCGCCAATAACGACGAAATGGTGTACTCTTTTTGCTCTGGCTCAGAGACGATCATGAACTCGAAATCGGTGAAGAATAGACACCCAGAAAATGGCTTTCGAGGTCGATGATGAATAACTTCTTCAATGAACGTATTCCATAAAGAAGCATCACTGCTTGATACTTCCTGGAACACTAAGCGTTGGTCTGGTTTGATGTACACAGCGCTGTCAGATTCGTACCATTCAAAAAAGTCATTCTTAGCGGTTCTAGTGCGATCCATCGGTTTAATTGCACTAGAATTAAATAAAAATTGACGTCGCCCTGACCCTTTATTACCAAGCATCAGGTAAATTGGTTTCTTGCCTGAGTTAGCAAGAAGAGGCTGGATAACCATAGAAAGTGCTTCTTCCTCGGTTTCCAAATGTTGAGCTTTAGCGTTGTTCTTTTTCTTCAACCATAATGTGAATTGAAAAGTGACGTAAACAATGGCGATAGCACCAAGGGTCAGCCAAAGATAAAGTTGATCGATTTCGTCAAGAAAAAGCAGATAAATAGTGGTGATAATTGCAACCACTAAAAACATCAATATAGTAGAAATCACCACTGGATTTTTAAACAGTTTTTGTTTGAACATAAGCCTAAAACTTCTTTAATTGTATTGTTATTTATTGTCAGTTTTTTCAGCTTGTAGCTGACTCAATTTATATAGGTAGATGTTCAGTAAAAGGGTTGCGCGGTCAATTTCCTTTTGCTGTGAATACTTTTCAGCGTATTCAATACGACCTAAAAGCGGGAATAACGAGTTACTGTATTCGTACGCCTTTTCAGAGTTCTTATCTACATTCTGTCTAGCTACGTTGGCAAACACCGTTCTTGCGTCTGAGAATCGCTTATAAACATCCATAAACTGGTCTTCTAAATGGGCGCTCTGTGTCAAAAAGTTTTGACGTAGCTGCTGTGCAGAAGACGAATCCGGATAGATTGCGATTAATTCATTGGTCAAGCTATCGAGCTCGCTGACGTTACTTACTTTTGCCGAGTCTAAAAACCAGTTATTCATCATAATATCGACACGATTAATGGCCTGCGTTTTCAATGACTGAGCATATTTTTTATTTTCGTAATCTAACGAGGCGACCAAATTTACAAGTTCATTAAGTGAAGCTTGATTAATTTTTTGCTCCAATGTTCGATAACGTTGTTGCTCGTACATGAAATGTGAACATATCGCAGTAACAATCAAACCAATAACGAAGTAGATCATAAATCGACCAGACTTTGCCGGTGATGCTTTCTCTTGGCTATTTAGGTTGGGTGATGACACCGGTGCGGGAGAGGGAGACACATTCACTTTAATTTCAGGTGCCTTCTGCGTTGCTGCAGGAGCGCTAGTGTTGGCTTGTTTTTTCTCGCGTAACTCAGCCGCAATTTGTTGTTCTTTTATCTGCTCAATCCATTGATTCAAAATACGGCGAATGCGACCTAATGACGGCGCTTCAATACCGTAATGAAGACGAAGCTCTTCCTCAATCCTCAAGCATAATTGATGTGCTGCCTCTATCAATGGAAGCTCTTCTGGTAACGCCCGATGCTTATTAATTCGTTTTTCAGTATGCTCTACCATCCATTCAATAGCGCTCATTCGTGCCTTTGACTTTGAATGCTCTGGATACGCGTTGAACCAATATACGACACACACATCAAGTATTGAGTTTAACCCTTCAACAAGGCCTCTTAAGCCGTCGTTATAGGTTGACGCAACGGTAAAGTAACAGCAACAACGTAGGTCTTTCGCTTGGGTACTCAAGATCTTTTTTGAGAGTGTTTGAACCGTTTTCCACGAGACTCTCCCTGTGACTTTATTCAGGTTGTTTATTTGACGTTTAATTTCGTCAAAATCCTCAGAACCATTAGGATTAGAGCCGCTTGGGTTATTTTCATCGATTGGTCTTCGAGCGAAGTCGGTAAAAAACATAAGGAAAGTTCCAACTGATCATATAGAAGTATTAAGTTATATAGGATTTCACTACTGTTATATTAAATTATAAGCAGTGCACATCTGTCGCAATTCTATAGACAAAATAAGCGGATTAGATAATAAAAATTCATTAAAAGAAATTAAATTACTTTTAGTGTGATCTTTGTTCATAATATTAATATCAATAGTTAAGTCTATTTATAAGAAGAAACTTATATATGAAGATGAGAACGTTGATTAAAAAGTAACTAAATTGTTATCGGAGATTACGTTTTGTCCAATTAGCAATCAAATTCTGTTACTTCTATTTAAATAGAAAGATTTACTGTCTCGTCACTTAATCTGCAGTCGGTTCTTTAGTTTTTGTTTGTAGGTAAAACAACCAACCTGATAGTTGAAATGTATTAAATTATAGGTGTTTTTTTAGGCTTATTGAAAAAGAGAATATAATTGATATCTTTCGCCTCTAAGTAGAATATCGGTTTTCCTAGAGGGACGAAATGCTAAAACCAAGTCAAATTGGGCTGATTTCAGCCATGTGTCTATTTTCTTCTGTTGTAATGGCAAAAGGGGAGCGATTTGGACTCTCTACCAGTATGTTGACTATCGATAGCATTAAATACGATGAAGGTAAAAGTGGTGAGCAGGATACGCTTAGGTTCGGCTTGGTTCATACTCGTCCTATTGATGAAAACAATAACCGTTGGCGTTGGTGGTTAGGGCTAAACTATCTAGCAGAAGATATTGAAGCGCCAGCAAACGGCTTATATCAAGAAGCGACGAACTATGAACTTCGTGTTGTTCCTCAATATGCGTTGACTTCTTGGAGTGTTTTCACGCCATATGTTGGTGCGGGCTTGTCTGTCGGTTACTCGCAATATTCTAATCGCTGGCAAGTAGACCAAGAGGGCTATCGTTATGAGAGTGTTGAAGACATCGACCAGTTTGAGTTAGGTGCGGTTGTGACCCTTGGTACTGCTATAAAGTTAGGCAGTAATCCTGACGCCCATATACAAATTATCCCGCAGGCCTCTTATATCCTTCCGGTTGTAAATGATGGAATTGGTGGGCTTGAACTATCAGTTTCTTTGCTCTTTTGAGGTTCGTAAATGTACTCAAATCAGCTAGTTTTATTTATCTCAAAGTGTCCAGAGGAATACACCGGTGCAAAGCATATTGAAATGCCTGAAAGTGGTGGTTCGATAGGTCGTTCCCCAAGCTGTAGCGTGTCTTTAGCCGATCACAACCGCTTTATATCGGGCACTCATTGTTTGCTCAGCGTGTATGGAGATACCTACTATATAAGTGACGTATCAACTAACGGCACAATGGTAAATGGGAATAAAATACTGAAAAATCAACCCGTTGCGATAGTTGATGGCGACATCATTTCTTTAGGGCAATATGAGATTGGTGTTTCTCTTGAGCACGTTACCTCAACACTAGACATCGCCGCTGATATTGCTCCTGAGCGAGTATCTAGCGATCCTCTGGTTAGTCTAGGAGATGCGGTTGTCGAAGAGGAAGAAAAAGTCGGTGCCTTAGAAGATTTGTTTATGGAGACTAAACAGGATGACATTGATTGTCATGATCCTGTTGCTCACCTTAACTTTTCGATGCAGCGAGATGACGATTACTTAATTAGTGATAATGAGCGTACAGAATCTGAACAACCTAGAACCGTGGAAAGCACGCGTCAGGTGGTCGATGACAGTTTCAGCATATATTCCGAATTCGATCAGCCAAGCCTAATCCCTGAAGACTGGATGGCTGCGGAAACCAAGAGTAACGCATCAGTCAATGATGCATTAGCGCCAGAAAGCGGTAAGGCACATAGAGCCGATATTGCCTCAGCTGAGGTGATGCAACCTGGCACGGTAGCCCCAGATAGCACGATTCAAAGACAACATCGTACGCATAATGTTACTGAGATGGTCGTAGAACAGGCTAACACAGGGTCAAAATGGGAAGAGATGACCCAATCTTTTACGCCTTCTCCTAACACTAATCAGCAACTTCAAATACCTACGGCAGAGCACGCGATAAACAGTACGACGAAAGCACAAGTCGATACTGATGCGGCCGTTTGCTCTCAAGATATAGCGCAAGCGTTTTTTGATGGTTTGGGTATTCGAAACCCAGAGTTGATGACAAACGAGGCGCAGTTATTCAAGCAAATGGGTACTTGCTTGCGTTTATGTATTGATAACCTACAGAAAGAGTTGCACGAAGTGGAATCGTTAAAAGATGAGCAGAGTGCGAGTGAGGCTAACTCGAACATTGCAGAGCTAATGCTTACTTTGAATAGTCAGCAATTACTGGCTCCAAATGAACTGGTTGAACAAATGCTCGATGAGCTGAACGACCACCAAGTTATGTTTAACAAAGCACTGAATGAGCTCATTTTAGAACAGTCAGAAACGAACGATCCCGTAGCATTTGCTAACAGGGTCGCTAGCCAGTCTTTGTTCTCAACTAAGTCAAAGCTGTGGGCCGAATACCTAGATTTCTACACTAATAATCGTCGCCTGCTTAATGAAACATCCTTAAAAGGGCTGATTAAGAAAAACTATAACAAAGTGATTAAGGGAAACCATGCGTAGTATCGCCGTATTACTCGGATTTGCCATGTTGTCCGGTTGTTCCATGTGGGATCAATTTAAAGAGTCCACTGGTATCACACCAGAAACTTCGTCGATTGAATTGGTTATTGAGGCATCACCTGTACTCAATGTGAGAAATGGGGGCCAGTCATCTCCAGTTATTCTCCGTCTTCACGAATTAAGTTCGCCAGTATTGTTCCGAAGCTTAGATTTCTTTGCCTTGTTTGAGAGCGATAAAGCGTCGTTGGGTGATGAGTACATCAAACGTTACGAATATCAAATACAGCCAGGTGGAAAAGTTCATGAAATGCTAACGCTAGACCCTGACACTCGTGCCGTCGGTTTTTCAGTGGCTTTTCGTGATATTGATGGTTCGTCATGGCGAAAAGTGGAAGTTATTGAAGAGAAGAGCGAGTACTACATCAAGCTCAAGTTAGAGGGCAGTGAGTTAATTTCTGATAACACTCGCGGCATTGAACAGGTTTACTTTTAAGGGATAGAAACATGTCTTTATACAATCCAGTTGTTTGGCAAGATGGAATGTTCATGAAGCCGCAGCATTTTCAACAACTCGATCGTTCGCAAAGTAAACTATCGAGCCTACTGAGTGCCAATGCATCGCCTTTGCATTGGGGAATTAAACGTTTAGAAATCAACTCTCAGTTACTAGCACTGGGTAAAATCGGTATTACTCGTGCTGAAGGTATTTTACAAGACCGGACACCATTTGAGCTTCCGTTGCTTGCTGAGCTGCCTGAAGTGAAAGATGTAGATCCTTCGATTGCCGATAAAGTCGTTTATTTGTGCTGTCCGTTACCATCGGAACGTTCTGAGTTATTTGGTACCAAAAAAGACGGTGCGCGCTATACGATGGAATCTCAAGAAGCGGTTGACGCTTGTTATGATTCGGAAGACATGGCAAATGTCGTCGTCGGTAAGCTTAACTTTTGCTTAATGTACGATCATGAAGATAAGAGTGCTTACACGTCTATTCCGATCTTAAAGATCTCAGAAGTGAAGCCTGATGGCAGCGTGATCTTAGATGATAGTTTCATTCCTACCTGTATCGATATTCATGCGTCGACAGTACTGAGTAAATTTGCGACCGAGTTTGCTTCTATGTTGAAGCATCGCGCGGAATCGATAGTCCAGCGATTAGGGGTGGTGGATCAACAAGGTGTATCATCGGTTTCTGACTTTATGCTATTGCAAGCGCTCAACCGATACGAACCCTTATTTTGGCATTTCGCCAGCACAGAAGCTGTGCATCCTGAGTCTTTGTATCGAATTCTTCTTCAGGCAGAGGGTGAGCTTTCGACGCTGTGCTCAACGACACGCCGACCTATTGAGTTTACGAAGTACAATCATGGTGATCTTACTAGCTGTCTTTCTCGCGTCCTAGACAGTGCGAAAATGACATTGAGCGTGATGTCTGAGCAAAGAGCAATTCCACTGACCTTAAAAGATCAGAACTATGGCATCAGAACGGCAGCAATCCCTGACAATAAGATCATTGATACGACAACCTTTATCCTCGCAGTTAAAGCCGACGTGACCTTGGATGTTCTGCATACCCAGTTTGTCAGCCAAACGAAGATCGGTTCTATCGATAACATACGTGACTTGATTAACCTTCAACTGCCTGGGATTGAGATCAAACCAATGCCAGTTGTGCCACGCGCGCTGCCGTATCACGCTGGCTACACCTATTTCGAGCTCGATAAAACGGGCGAAGAGTGGATGGCATTGAAGAACACTGCTGCGATTGCGATTCACGTTGCGGGCGATTTCGCTAACTTATCATTGCAACTTTGGGCCGTTCGTCTATGAGTTACGCAGAAACCGACGTCACCGTAGTCTTATTCCAACCAGAGCCTGGCAAACCAATGGAGGTAATGCCAGCGCCTGACTTGTCGAGAAACATCGCAGTACAAGATCTATCTATCGACAACATGGGTATTAACCCGCTAGTGGACCAGTTCTCATGGTTGATCGCCAGTCTGTCTTGTATGTCTTCGATCCCTTGGCTTGATGACCCGATGCCATTTCGTGAACAAGTGGCACGTGAGATTCGAAAAGGTGAACGAAAACTTAATGAAATGGAGCTCGATCGTGCTTCGGTTCTTGTTATTCGTTACTGCTTGTGTGCGGCGATTGATGAATCTGTTTGTCGACAAGAGTGGGGGGCAAATAGTCACTGGAGCCAGAACAGCTTACTGTCTGAATTCCACAGCGAAACATCTGGTGGTGACAAGTTTTTCGTTATTCTCGACCGCTTAAAAGCCGACCCTCGCAAATACCGTCACGTTATAGAGTTTCTCTATTTATTGCTTCAACTTGGTTTCCAAGGCAAGTACGGCCGTGAAGAGCGTGGCAACGAAAAGTTAGCGGAAATTGGCAGCACCATTTATCGATTAGTGCGAGATGACCGCCTAGCAGAACAAGAAAAAGTTTCTTTAATCAACCTTAAAGCTAAATATCTAAAGAAGCCGTTAAAAAGGGTAATTTCACCCAAGCTGATCTTAAGTCTTAGTGCGATGACGTTTGCGCTTATGTATGCGGCAACCTACATCGTCATAGACTTAAAATTTCAGCAACTGCTTGAAATGTATAGATAACCAGAGATCTAAAATGAGATCTTCTGCCAGTTTTAGGGCTTATTGTGAATATCACTGGTCTTTTAGTGAAATTCACTAGTCATTTAGAGAGGTTGCAGTTTGCGATCTCTTTTATCATTCAATCAATAAAATTCAAATGGATTGGTTATGGGCGTAACAGTTGGTGCGAATGGACTTTCGATAGTTCATAAAGGCTCAGGTGGTGAAGCGAATGCAACGCTCCCAGATGTTTGTTTAACTAAGGTCGGCAAGCCAGTCGTCCCTATCCCTTATGGCAACAATGCTAAATCAGCAGACCTTGCTGGTGGGACTACGACAGTCTCTATGGATGGCGGTAACAGTGTCGCTATCAAGGGCAGTACGTTCTCAAAAAGTACCGGCGATGCGGGCGGTGACAGAAAAGGCGTTTCCTCTGGCACGATAGAAGCTGAAGCAAAATTCATTTCAGCCTCACCAACGGTTAAATTTGAAGGTAAGGGCGTATGTCGCCTGTCCGATCAAATGACCATGAACAAAGCCAACACTGTGTGTCTTGGCGGCGCACAAAACCCATCGGTTTCTGTGACTGAAGAGCAGGAAGGGACGTATACGCTGGATATAGAATGCAAATATCCAAATGGGCTCCCTTACTCTAATGCACAATTTTCTTTAGTCGAACCTTCAGGTGCTGTCATTGGGAGTGGAGTGCTGGATTCTAGCGGAAAAGCATCTGTTAATGGTCTCGCTCTAAAAGAATGCAGGTTAGTGCTCAGCGAAACTCAAGACTCTTACACCCCGAACCAATCTTTAGCTGAAAATATTGTTACGGAAACTTACCCTGATCCGAATGATTTTTGTACGTTTGTCGCAGGTCGCCGCTCGCCATTTTGGGAAGATCGTGTTGGGGTTGCTAATGACTGGGGCATATTGATGTCCCCATCCTTCAGTGATGATGACTTTAAAGATATTGTGTTAGAGCAAAGCCGTATATCGTCTCCTTATGCGATTAGTCAAAATCACTCTAAAGATTTTTCTGATGCTTATGTTTCGGCACTTTATCACATCCAAACTGATACTACTGCGCTAGAGAAATATGAACCTTTAGTTGAACTGCTCTTGGAGCAAGTGCACGAAAATGGCGATATATTGAGAGTCTTATATCAAGCTGATGTGTTTGAGCCTCCCTATGAATTATTAGCGAAGCTTCGCTTTTTAGGGACTGGGAATACTGTGAAGTATTTGCAGTTTGTTTTATGGACGTTGATAAACAATCAAATCTGTTCATACATCGATGAGCTAAACAGTGAAATCATCGGTCGTTTAGATTTCATACAAAGCCAAGCTTCTGCAAGATCGTTGAGTTCTGTTGAAGAGGGTATAAACGGTTATAAAAAAGCACTTAACCACTTCAAACAAGCACTTCCTGACGTCATTAGCCAAATTTTCGAAACCAAAAATGACACCCTAATTTCTATATCGGCAATGGCCCTTGGGAGTACCGTTAACATAGCGAGCCAATCTAGCTTTGCTACTAATTTAGGTAGGGTTAATGCGGTGGTGTACACGAAGTCAAACAACTTGAACCGCCCATCATTTGTCACTTTTGACGATAACTTTTCTGACTAGGACATTTAAATCATGGATGCAGTTTTTCCGATAGCGCAACGAGAAGGTGACGCTTACTACACGCTCAGTGATTTTACGAAATTGTTTGATCAAGCTAAGAGCGGTCGTTATTTAATAGGACAAGGGTACGGTTGGCATAGTGGCATTCACTTAACATCAAAAATGTTACCGTGGGGGAAAGGGCTCAGACCTATTCAAGCGATGCTTGATGGAAAAATAGTGGAATTTCGCATAAATCCTGATTACCTAACATCAACGTACCAAGAGCAAGAGTTTAAGTATAGTAATAACTTTGTGCTTATCGAGCATGAGGCTGTAAACCCCGAAGATAATGAAGATGTATTTAAGTTCTATACACTTTATATGCACCTTGCGCCACCTTCAGATATTGGCGCCAATTCATCTATAACCACGCGTTACCGTTTACAAGAAGCGAGAAATGTACGCACTTTCAAACATAGTGATGTGCCTACTAATTCTAGTGAAAAAAAACAGTCGATGTCTAAAGGAACATTACTTGAATACCTGTATGCAGAAGAGAAGGAGACCCATCCATACCAGATCGACAAAAATACCTACAAAATGATAAAGTGCCGTGTGGTAGAGAATGGTAAATCGGCAAGTGGTAGCGAAAAAGCACTGTTAAACAAGATTGTTTGGTTTGCTTCGGGTCTCAATAGTGACTTTGACATTTTAGAAGATTCCTCTGCTGTCCTATCAGAACCAGTTTCAGAACCTAAATGGATGTCGGACAAGGCGGCAATGATTAGGGACGGTAGTGTGGTTTCTTTACTCCCACTCCTATTTAGAGAGGGGATAAAGGTTTCAGCTGGGGAAGATATCGGTTACATGGGACTGCATGAGTACAGTAACGATGCAATTGGAACTAAGAAAGAAGATAATCGTGTGCATATCGAGATGTTCTCTTTTGAGGAGCCGCCCGAATTTTTCAAAAAACAGATTTCTCCCAAAAATGCGGAAGAAAATCCACTTGTTGTTCTCGATGGGGCCGATAGTAGCGGTGCCGTTGATATGAGTAATTCGTTTATTCAGCAATTACTTGAATCTGTGACAGAAGATCAAGTAACGGACTTCTCCTCGTTCACTGCTCGCGATGCCAAAGTATACTTAGACGGTAAGCGTAAACACTTTGAGCGATTTATTGTGAAACATCCTACAGATTGGCATACAGAGTCGTCACAAAGTCTTTATGAATCAATCCATCAGACCGCAAAGGAAGCTCTAGATATTAAGTGCTCCGCTGGTTTTGTGACTATAGAGGACTACCGTAACTCCCCATGGCGCGATCAAGTGATGGATAGCTTTGATCTTTTCTCGCAATTCGAACTGGAAAGAGCAGATAAGTTCTCATGGATGCAAGATTTACAAGGTGATTTGCAACTAAGCGATGATAAGAGCCTTTGGCATTATTGGCCTTTTGTAGGAAATCACACCCAAAGTAAATGTTTCTGTAATCGTGATATTTCCAAGAGTTTTTTACTTGAAGTCTTAGGTGGAAAAGAAACTATTTTTGAGAACTCTCATTATGACAGTATGAGAAATGTTTCTTTAGAAGAGTTATTAAATAGCTTGAATGACATGTTTAGGACGTATGAAATCGATGATTGTTTGAATAAAATCCACTTTCTGTCTCAAGCATTTCAAGAAAGTGATTTTTTCAAAACGACGGAAGAGTACTATTATAACGGGAAATATCCAGAGAAATGGAATAAGTACAGAGGTGGTGCATTCTATCATGGACGTGGTTTATTACAGATAACACATATAGAAAACTATGCTAAATACTTTGGTGTGAATACTAAAGATCTTACAAAAGAAATGGTAGAAAGCGTTGCTAAAGATTTACACACGGCAGTAGATTCTTCAGGGTGGTTTTGGGTAAAAGGTAGTGCTTGGGGAGATATTCGTCCATTCGCTACCAAGAATGATCTATTTCGTGTAACGATCTCAGTAAATGGTGGTTACAATCATTTGTTAGAGAGAAAAAATAACTTATTAAAACTTTCAAAGTTGATTAATTGTAATTCAATATCCGATAACTATGACTTTAGTAAGTTTTATCTTAAGGATAGTTCAATGATCAATAAAAATTACTATAAAAGAAGTAAGAGTTTACATCACAAGCTGGAGTTAATGATAAATGAATAAAATGATTACATTTAGTTTAATCTTTTTATCAACATATTCTTTTGCGGAAAGCAGTATTACGCAAGAGCAAAAATTCACAGAGGCTGAGGGGCCTTTTTGTCAATATTCTCTAAAAGCAAATGGAACTTCATATGATTTTAGCTTTTTTGACTCATGTGGCACAAGCGATTTAATTAAATTGAATGAAGAGCTTTATTTGGTTGACTTGACTAATGGTAATATAAACAGCGAAGCATACTTTATTTTTGACACAGAAAAAAAAGAAGTTCCAAAAGAGATTGGTAGTTTGAACCTTAGTTATGACATTTACGATTATGGTTTTGATATTATCGATCATACATTATTGGACAGAGATAATGGTAAAATAATAAAAAACGCTAATAATAATTATACTGGCGTGTTGTCTTACATTTTTCAGAGAGATAATTTTAATATGAACATACCTAAAGATAGGATTTTGTATTGGAATAGAAATGGAGAAGAGAATTATTGTTCTTCTACAATAGTTTTTTCTGCTAATTATGACGAACATAGGCGAGATGTTTGCTGGAATAGTTTTTCATCAAGATATGAATATATTGAGATTATTGAAGGTAGAGTAAGTTTAAGGATAAAGGGAGAGTTTGATGGAAGGCAGTTTAAGTTTGATAATAATGGTGAAGAACTGACGATTAATCCATATAATGGAAAGTATAGTACTAACAAAACCAACGAAAAATTCCCTGATGAAGACTATTTTAATATAAAGTGAATATATTGTTTTTATTTTTAATGTAGTTGAAATGCTTAAATTCAATGAAATTTATAAATCAATTGTGATGGTCGGGTTTTCATTTATTGTGTCGTTTTCAAATTTTGTAAGTGCAAGCTGCAACCAAAATTCTGTCATATTTACGTGTGATTTAGAAAATAAAGGTGGCAGTTTGAAAGCTTGCTTTAATCAAGCCGAGAATTCGATGTACTTCGTTGTTGACGAAAATGGGTTGAAAACAGTTTATGCCCCACGAAAGGGGAAGAGTTTAGATAACTATAAATGGATAGATATTTCTCTTGAAGAACCTGAATTCATTCCTTTGAAATTTGAAGTAAATGAAAACAAGAATGCGTACTTTTCATTGACTAGAGGTGGTGGACGGTTGAGTGTCGTTGCTAGCTTCGTTGACATGATTGAAGATGAAAATGCTGTTGAGTACTACTGTGAATTGGGAACTGAAACAGCTCTGGATCCCAACGTTAGATTAAAAATAAAACACGTAAAGCCTAATGAGTTTGAAGCTTGGGGTTAAATAGCAATAGATTCCGGTGAGAGCCTAAATAAAATTCATTGTAATAAAAAGTTAGCTTTTCTAGAAAATCTACTCGAGACGTTTGGATAAGAAATGTTCAGATAAAAAGCGCCGAAAGGCGCTTTTTATTTTCTTTAAAATAAAGTATGGTCTCCCTCCTTTTAAAATGGTAAGTGTTGAATAATTCAACAGTGGTTAGGTAAATGAATAAAATAACTAAACTCGCTTTGGCTTTGTCCGTATTGACATCTGTTGTTGGGTGTCAACTGGTCTCAAATACGCCGATGCAATCGACAGCAACGAAGGAAATAATTGAAAAAGCAAAGACAGAGTTTGATGGACAACGTTTTTATAAGTTGAATGAATATGATGAAGAAATCAACGTTTCAGATGACGGGGTCATTACCTTCAAGTCTTACTTACCACGCAGCGGCGGCTATGAATGGGTACCAATTGTTATACGCGATACTAGTTTTCGTGTTTCTTGCGATTATTTCAGTGAATATGTTGAAGCTGGAATGGTTGTTCAGGTTCAGTTTGTAGGTAAACGCGGGCGCATTGAAAATTACGACAAGCAACGTTGTGAAGAGTTTGGCGAGCCAACATGGCAATAAGATCTATGGATAATTAAAGCGCCGACAGGCGCTTTTTATTTACGTTTTAGTTAACCGTTAGAAAAGATGTAGACCAATCTTCGGAAGATTAGGCAAGCAATGCGTAGTATCTGGTCACAAGTTGGTATGAACTTGCCTTTTAGAAAACGCTAATAAAATCGCTAAACAGCTACATGCTAATAGAACGACACCTAAGTTTTGTGCTGTTCCAGCCATCGCTAATCCCGTCCCGATCATGATGTAGTACATGAGCCCAAATAAAGCGCCTGCGCTACCTACCTGTTGTTTATAATCAACGAGTGCGTCACTGAGTATATTGGGTATCGCAATCCCATAAGACATGACGACTAACACCATTGGAGCAACAAACCAGATTGATTGGCTCAGAATCAACACACCGACTGATCCCAAACTAAGCAATACTGCTGAGAGCCAAAGTAGTTGGCTTTTTCGAACATTTTTAGACACTAGGGATTTGTTTAAACAACTCCCAAGCAGAGTGCCTAACCCCAGTACCATGCCACTGTATCCAAATTGTTCGGAGTTATACCCAAGTACCGAGAAAGTAAATGCGCCAAGCTGGTAATAAGAAAATAGAGCAATGTTATACAAAGCAACCAATAATCCTGAGCGCCAAATTCGCGCGTCTCTTACCATTTCCCAGCTAAGTTGATGCAACCGTACTGGTGTCTGTTCCTTCTGTGTTTCAGGAAGCTTAATAACGTTATAAGCGAGCAATACTAACGTGATTAAAAACAAGGCAAAAAACACATAACGGTATCCACCAAGCGCTGTAAGCTGCCCGCCTAATAGCATGCCAACTACCGGGCTGATTGATATACCCATCCCCATTAAGCTAAAGACTTTACTCAGTTCTTGACCGTCAAACGCGTCACGAAGCATGGTCTGTGTGACAACGGATCCTACCGCGATACCAAATGCGCTTAGGGCTCGCGCGGCCATGACAACAGCAAAGCTTTCGGTTTGAGTTGCGAGTAAAGATGCGCAGCCATAGATAAAGAGCCCAATAAGCATGGTGGGCCTTCTTCCCAGTTTATCTGCGAGAACTCCCCAAACTACAACGCCAATGGCAAAAGCTAGGAAGTAAATCGACAATGTTTGGGCTGCTTGTGCGTGGTTTACATCAAATGATAGAGCGATTGAGCTCAACGCTGGGCTATAGATGGTTTCTACAATTTGCGGAAACATCAACATAACCAGCATGAGCCATAAAGAGGGCTTAGTATTCATATTGTTACCCATCGTTAATGAAGTTGGCGGGCAGTATAAATGAGGCTATGATTGATCTAATAACAACATAAAAACCAAATACATCAACATTCGGACAAAATGGCGCTTATTAACGAAAAAACACAATTTGATGCAGACAAAATTTCTAATTGTGTAGTGGGAATTGCTGCGGATATTGGCAAGCACGACTCAGGTATGCATATGCACAAGAAAGGGCAGTTATTGTACGCACCTCAAGGTTGTATGAGTTTTGCTCTGGAAGACTCGATTTGTATTTTGCCACCGACAAAGGCGGTTTGGATCCCACCTAATACGCCGCATCGTGCACTAATGACGAATGTGGTGGCGTATCGATCTTTGTATTTTGATTGTGAGGAGTTTGCCTGTCCGAGTAAGATCGCGATGATAGAAGTGAATAATTTACTCCAAGCTCTTATTGATAAAATGTTATTTTGGGAGTGGGATAAGCCTAGCAGCGAGATGGTAAATACGACGGCGCTTTTTTGGGAGGAGTTTTATGCTGCGAAACGTTATTCGTTTCAGTTGCCTTTGCCATCGCATCGGCGCTTAACAACGTTTCGTCGAGAGTTGGTTGAACCTTCATTTCTAGCTCCTTCGCTTACTACTCTTGCAAGCAAAGTTGGGGCAAGCACCAAGACGGTAACACGATTATTTAAGTCGGAAACGGGCATGAATTATCAAGATTGGCGGCAACAGTGGAGGCTTTTAAAAGCAGTTGAATTGTTATCAACGGGCATGCCAGTCAGCGCAGTTGCCGATTGGCTGGAGTTTTCGTCAGACAGTGCATTTATTGCATTTTTCAAAAAGCAAACTGGACAAACACCTCTGACGTTTATGAAAACCAAGCCTTAAGAGTCAAAATGCTCACACTCTTTCTAGAACAACCCCCAGGTTCACAGGCTCAGCCTATAAAGCATACATAGACAGGTACCAACGTGCAGGTTACTTGTCTTTACTCTGCAGTTTGCGAAAGTATTGCGTGGTAAAATCAACAAAGGCTCGGATGCGTTTTGGTTGATGTCGGTCGTGATGATAAAGGAGTGAAAATTCCACACTCGGAATGCTCCAATTGGTAAACACTTCTTTTAGCTTGCCTGTCTGGAGTTCTTGTTGACAATAAAGTGCTGGCACACGGATGATGCCATTTCCCGCCAAGGCTGCTTTTATCATTACTCTGCCACTCTTACATCGTAACTGTCCACGTATCTGGTGTTCCGTTGACTGCTTTGTATTCGTGTTCTCAAATGCCCACCGTGTCACACTACCTGTCAAACAAACGTGTTTTTCTAAGTCCTTTGGATGCGAAGGATAGCCATATGTTTCTAAATAGTTTGGGCTTGCGTATGTCCCCATTTCCACATCGATCAGTTTGCGAGCGATAAAGTTGGAGTCGTCTAACTTTCCCATTCGAAAAGCGATATCGAATTCATCCGCGATTAAATCGACACGATGGCTACTAAAATCTAAGTTAATGCTCACTTGTGGGTGTTGGATTAGAAACTGAGCAACGATATCTGCGACAACGTCTTCTCCTAAATAGCCCCCCACACAGTTGATACGAATGTCACCTCTTAAGTCTTCTACATCATCAACCACTGCCATAACAGCTTGATCAATATTGTGAAGGGCAGTTTCACACTGTTTATACAGAACCTTGCCTGCTTCGGTGAGGTTCAGTGTTCGAGTGGTCCTTTGTAGCAAAGTGACACCAATCTGTTGCTCCAGATTTGTTATTTGACGTGAAACGTGTGAGCGAGAAACGCCAAGTTGCTCTGCTGCTTTCGTGAAGTTTCCTAGTTGAGCGATTAGGACGAAAGAGCGAATATCCGCAAGGTTGATGTGTGTTTGCATGATGACTTCTTCATAATTCAAAAAAGTATTGTTGCAGTATAACAACAGTGTTTCAACTAGGTCGGTATATATCAACAAACAAAGTTTTCTTAAACTTACCGCCACTGATGTAAACCGTTCGATTAAGGATTCAAAATGAAAAAGTTAATTGTTATTACAGGCGCTAGTTCAGGCATTGGTGAAGCGATTGCACGTCACTTCAGTGAACAGGGCCATGCTCTTCTTTTGTTAGCAAGACGTGTAGAACGTTTGGAAGCATTAAACTTACCAAATACGCTTTGTGAAAAGGTAGATGTGACCGACAAAGCTTCTTTTGAGGCTGCAATTGAGAAAGCTGAATCGTTGTATGGTCCGGTAGATGCACTTGTAAATAACGCAGGCGTTATGCTTCTAGGTCAGATAGATACTCAGGAAGCATCGGAGTGGAAGCGCATGTTTGATGTGAACGTAATTGGTTTGCTCAATGGCATGCAGTCCGTCCTAGCACCTATGAAAGCACGTAACAGTGGTACGATCATTAACATCAGCTCTATCGCGGGCAAGAAAACATTCCCTGATCATGCTGCTTATTGCGGTACCAAATTTGCGGTTCATGCTATTTCTGAAAACGTACGTGAAGAAGTTGCGTCATCGAATGTTCGCGTTACGACGATTGCACCTGGTGCAGTGGAAACGGAATTACTTTCACATACAACGTCTCAAGATATTAAAGATGGTTATGACGCCTGGAAGGTGGATATGGGCGGCGTGTTGGCAGCAGACGACATTGCACGAGCAGTGCTGTTTGCTTATCAGCAACCGCAAGGTGTATGTGTTCGTGAAATTGCTTTGGCACCGACAAAACAACAACCTTAACATTGAGTTACGGCGATTTTAGGTCACTAAAGCCGTAAAACTTTGCATATCGATTCGTGATTGAGATGGCATCTTTAAACTAAGTTGCGTGAAAATTTAGGTCATCCATTTAAATCCGGACACTAAGTGTGTTATTGCTTATACCCAAGTTACTCAAGGTGAGAAAAAACTTTGAGTAATTTGGGTTTTTATTTGGTCTCAATTTTAGGTAGCGGAATTTATTTAGGTCGAAGGCGATAGTTGTGAAGAAAGGAGAGTGTGACGTAAAACAAAATGAAGCAATATCCGTCTCTTAATGAGAATTGATTTCATCAACGTCACAAGCCGTTACAATTATCCGTTAGGTATTATACTTTGTGGATGGTTAATATTTAACCAAACAAGGAGGTGTGTATGAAACGATTCGCAAACATACTTTTTGCAACACAAGGATTGCCAGGCCATAGTGACGCCCTCGAACAAGCGATGAGGATTGCATCTAGCAACAAAGTGCCTGTCTCAGGGCTAATAGCGTGTCCTGATTTCCCAACAGACATGATCCAGTATCAGCAAAGTTATGAGCAATCGCTGCAAGACTCCCTCAAACAAAGTATTCACGAATACAGACAGAAGCTGGGACTCTCTGAAGAGGATCTCGCATTTCCTCTTACTGTGAAAAGCAGTGAAAAGCCCGCTGTCTGTATTATTCAAGAAGCATTAGCTGATAACAAAGATCTCATCATCAAAGAAGCTGAACCGCTCGGTGAAGGTGCTGAGGGTTTCAAAGCTATTGATATGACTCTGTTACGAAAATGCCCTTGTCCGCTTTGGTTGCACCGACCAATTGATAAGCCAAGAGATAAGCGCCGTGTTGCTGTGGCTATCGACCCATTAACGGCAAGCGATGAACAGCACTCATTAGCCGTGCGTTTACTCGAATTATCGCGTTCGATAGCCGACACCTGCGATAGTCGTTTACACGTGATTTCTTGCTGGGAGTATTACTTAGAAAACTACCTTAATGGTAACGCTTGGATTCAAGTCGATGATGCTGAGTTGAAACATGAACTCGACAAAGCAAAAGCCGATCATAAACAAGCTCTGCAACAGCTGTTGGAGGAGTCTGGGATTACAGGTGAAATTGTGATTCACCACCTGCATGGAAAACCCGACGAAAAGATTCCAGATTACGTAGAGAGTATTGAGGTAGACGTGCTGGTAATGGGAACCTTAGCGAGAACTGGTATATCTGGCTATGTCATTGGTAATACGGCTGAAAATATTTTGCAATCGATTAACTGTAGTTTGGTCGCTCTTAAGCCCGATGGCTTTGTCTCACCGATTCAGTAATTGGGGTGTAACAAAGTTGGGTTTAAGTGATGTTTTAGGTAAAGGAGGGAGATGGATCTCTAGAACATGGAATTATCAATGTATCAATAAGTTATCAGAGGAGAGTGACATGAAAAACCTATGCCCGAAATGCCACACAGAAATGATAGAACGTTCGAATGTTTATGTTTGTCCGAGAAATGATATCGGTGACTGCACCTACGATGCATTCGAGTTAGCTGATGACGATAATCCATATACATTCAGCCAAGAACACGTAAGTAGTGACCTACGTTCTTATGCCGTAGCAGACAGCAAATAGCGGTTTGTATCGGCGTTCCTCTAAGTAGCACTCAGTGATTACTGTTTGCTACTTTTCCCTTGGTTTCATGATCGTTTTTGAAGCGCTTGGGTTAAAACAATACAGTGGAGTTTGTCATTTGCGCCGAATAGGGCGTACCTTCTTATAATAACGAATGGGCTGCGATGTTGAATAACATAACGGGTAAAGAAAACCTGCCGAAAAACCTAGATAATCAGTTGGTCTTACTGATTTTCCCTGCGCTGCCAGTTTTAATCTTCTCTTTTCTCTTCTATATCTATACTCCTGCAGGCGTGAGCTGGAATGCGGAATGGATACCAAGCCTCGATATCAACCTTAGCTTTAGATTAGATGGTCTTTCATTTCTTTTTGCGGGACTGATCAGTGGGATTGGCGCACTGATTCAAATCTACGCTTTGGCTTATTTACGAGAAAGTGATAGCCGGTTTTCCTTTCATTTGTATCTAACCCTATTCATGCTTGCCATGCTAGGGATTGTGATGAGCGATAACATTCTGTTGTTATTTGTTTTCTGGGAACTCACCACCATCACTTCTTATTTACTGATCGGGTTTAATCACGAAAATAAAACGTCTCGGAAAAACGCCTTGCAGTCGCTGATTGTTACTGGTGCTGGTGGACTAGCGTTGCTAGCTGGTCTTATCTTGCTGGGAGCAATGGCAGGGAGTTATGAGCTAAATACCATTATCGAGCAGGCAGACACTATTGCGCAGCATGAATGGTTTATCCCATCTCTAGTGCTCATACTACTCGGTGCATTTACTAAATCTGCGCAATTCCCGTTTCATTTTTGGCTACCTAACGCGATGGCAGCTCCCACTCCGGTCAGTGCGTATTTACACTCGGCAACAATGGTAAAGGCAGGCATTTACCTATTAGCACGTTTATCGCCAGTTTATGCCCACAGCGAGATCTGGTTTTATGCTTTAGTCATCACTGGGAGTATCACGGCCATTTGGTGCACATTTGTCGCATTAAAACAAACTGACTTGAAGCTGATGCTAGCCTACAGCACGAATGTTGCTTTGGGTAAATTAACATTATTACTAGGTATGGGCACAGATTTGGCCGTTAGTGCAGTATTGATGTTTATTCTCGCTCACTCTTTCTATAAAGCTGCGCTGTTTATGGTGGTGGGTAATATCGACAAAGCGACAGGAACACGAGATATTGATCAATTGTACGGCCTGAAGTCAGTTCTCGTCATCAGCATGGTTGCGGGGAGTTTGGCTGCATTGTCTAAAGCGGGGTTCCCGCCGTTGTTAGGCTTTTTGAGCAAAGAATACATGTACAAGTCCGCAGTAGAGCTCAATAACTGGATCGCCTTTGTACTTTTAATCGTGAATATACTGATGGTCGCGCTAACCATTATGCTTATTGCGAGACCATTCTTTGCTCGCCGTGATCTCGCGCCGATTGAAACTAAGCCAGTTGAGACAAAAAAAGCCATGTGGATCTCGCCTTTGCTCTTGGCAGTTGGCAGCCTCCTAGTTCCGTTATTCGGTTTGAATTGGTTAGATCGCAATATTATTTTTCCGGGCTCTGCTGACATTCTGCCCACAGCAACTCTTAAAGAGACATCACTATGGCATGGCGTGAATGTACCGTTAGTGTTAAGCGTTATTACGCTAGCGTTGGGGTATGTGGTGTACCGTGTTTATCCTACTGTGTCTGCATTTTTTCAGCGGCTACATCTATTCGTCCCCAAAGCGGAGAATATTTTTGAACGACTATTAGATGGCATGATGACAGTGGCGAAGTGGCAAACGGCGCGGTTACAGCAAAAGAAATTGAGTCGCTATGTCCTATTATTTTTCACGGTACTTGCCGTTGCGTTACTGAGTCAGGTAGCGCTTATTCCTCTGCCTTTGGTTGGCGAACTTTCAAGTGTCACTTTCTATGAGATTGGTATTGCCTTATTGTTGATTGGTGCTGCGCTCGTATGTACGTTGTCCCACGCAAGACTTCTTGCGATTTCTGCGCTTGGTATGATTGGCTTCATGACCACGCTTGTTTTTATGATTTATAGCGCCCCGGACGTTGCGAAGACTTTACTGTTAGTGGAAACATTAATGGTGGTCTTTCTTGCATTGTTAATGCGTCATATGCCACGTCTAACCACCGTGCCTAAGCATTCAATAAAACGTAAAGTAGCGAATATTTGCATAGCAGGTGTGATAGGTGTTTCGGTTACTTTACTTTTGTTAGGAATCACGTCTCAGCCGATGGACTCTTCGGTGTCAGATTTCTTTGCAGAAAACAGTGTCCCGGGTGGACATGGGCGAAACATTGTTAACGTTATTCTGGTCGACTTTCGCGCATTTGATACATTGGGAGAAGTTGTTGTCGTTGTTATTGCAGGGATTGCTGCAGTGAGTTTGCTTAAGACAAGAGCGAAAAAGCAAAATCGTATCCAATCATTAATTTTTGCAACCACGGCACACATTGTTTCGGCACTCATGCTCGTATTTTCAGTGTATCTGTTGTTACGTGGTCATAACGAACCGGGTGGTGGCTTTATTGGTGCGTTGATTGCCGTTATTGGTTTATCACTTCTCATGTTCGCGGAATCACCGAAATACGTTCGTTCTAGGTTGTATTTCAAACCGTTTCTCATTGCGTTATCTGGCATCGCATTGAGCTTAGTTTCTGGTGCTTTGAGCTTTGCGTTTGATAAACCGTTTTTGACCGGACTGTGGTGGAAAGACGTGATACCACTAGGGACGCCATTGGTTTTTGATGTTGGTGTTTACCTTGCCGTTATAGGTGGCGTGATGGGTATGCTGCTTCGTATTAATGAGGAGCTAGAGTGATGGAAATAGTCTGGAGTGTTGTCGTTGGAGTATTTGTCGCAGCAGGTGTTTATTTAATGCTTGAAAAGCATATCTTGCGCCTTTTGTTCGGCATCATGTTACTCAGTAGTGCGGTTAACCTTGCTATTTTTACCGCTGGAAGGCTGACGCCCGGAGAGCCGCCATTGATTGGCGATAATGCTCTTTTACCACCAGATAGCGCGGCAAATCCTTTACCTCAAGCGCTTATCTTAACTGCGATAGTCATCGGTTTTGGACTACTTATTTTTGCTTTAATGCTGTTCTATCGAGCTTATAAAGACACTGGAACTGCAAACGTCGATGAAATGCAACGTTCTGAGGAGGGTCAATGAGTTCGATTTTGCTTACGTTACCGGTTGTTCTCTCGCTGAGTACGGCGTTGACTATCTTCTTCGTCCGTCGCTCAACAAAAAGTGTTGAGTGGTTGAGCGGTGTAAGTGCGATTTCGAACCTTTTCGTTGCGGGCTTTCTCACAGAAAACATCATAAGTAATGGTATTCAAGCCGTTGCTTTTGGTCAGTGGAGTGCGCCATTTGGTATCGTGTTTGTCGCAGATTACCTCAGCGTTGCTATGGTGATGATAACGGCGGTGATTGGTGCGATATGTGTTTTCTACGCGATGGCGGACCTTCACCGAAAGCCCTCCTATAGCAATTACCATGCGTTAATGCACGTGTTGCTTGCTGGCGTTTATGGTGCTTTCCTGACTGGAGATATTTTTAATCTGTATGTTTGGTTTGAGGTCATGCTCATTTCATCATTTGGTTTAATGGTGTTAGATGCAACGAAAACTCAAGTTGATGGTGCAGTAAAGTACGTGATGTTGAACCTGATTTCGACGCTGGTATTTTTGCTTGCTATCGGTTTATTGTATGGAGCAACGGGCACCTTGAACTTGGCCGATCTCTACACCAAAGTAGGGGAAAATGAATTGAGCATCAACATGATGCTGTCCGCGCTATTTTTGTTTGCCTTTTCTATTAAAGCGGCACTCTTTCCTTTATTTGCTTGGTTGCCAGCTTCTTATCACACGTTACCAAGCGGTGTGGTGGCACTGTTTGCCGCGTTACTTACTAAAGTCGGTGTATACGCGTTGATAAGAGTCTTTACCTTGGTATTTCCGCTCGCCGAGAGTGGTTGGCAACCGACGTTAATTTGGGTCGCAGGGCTAACCATGTTAACGGGCGTTTTAGGAGCGGCTAGCCAATTCGACATTAAGAAAATTCTTTCTTTTCATATTATTAGCCAAATAGGCTATATGATCATGGGGTTGGCTATTTACACTCCCTTAGCTTTAGCCGGTGCCATTTTCTACATTGTTCATCACATCATTGTAAAAGCGAATTTGTTCTTAATAGGTGGATTCATCGAGCGCAAATATGGCTCTAGTCAACTTGAACATTTGGGTGGGGTATACAAAGCTATGCCTTGGTTAGCGTTCTTGTTTCTTGTCCCTGCGTTTTCTCTGGCCGGTTTCCCACCGCTATCGGGTTTCTGGGGAAAGCTATTGGTCATCAAGTCGAGCATACAGGCTGAGTATTACTGGTTAGCAGGTACCGCGTTATTGGTGGGGTTGCTTACTGTCTACTCGATGACGAAAATTTGGAGTGAGGCATTTTGGAAAAAGCCATTTAGAGAGAAGCCAGAACAGACTCTGCAGGCCAAAGTACATTGGTTGTACTGCGTTCCAATTATTGTATTGACAACGTTGACGCTAATCATTGGCTTAGTGGCGGAGCCTTTTTATCAATTTTCCGTTCAAGCTGCAGAACAACTGTTAAATCCGACTGAATACATCAGAGTGGTGTTAGGAGGAAATGCATGATCTATCTATTCCTCAATTTTTTCTTAGCGTTAGCGTGGATGATGCTTAATGGCAGCTATTCGAGTCTGAATTTTGTTGTCGGATTTACGGTCGGCTTTTTTGCTTTAAGGTTGAGTCAACCATTTGGATTGAAAACGAGCTATTTTCAACGTTTTGCATCTGCATTGAAGTTATTGGTGTACTTCGCTTATGAAATGGTTATATCGGTTGCGAAAGTGGTGTGGGACGTCGTGACACCTACTCATTTGAGTCAGCCTGATATCGTTTATGTCCCTCTGGAGGTCGATTCTGACCTAGAAATCACATTACTGGCGAACATGGTTTCTTTAACACCGGGTACGCTTAGTTTGGATGTTACGGCTGATAAAAAGTATCTTATCGTTCATGCCATGTTTGCACCTGAACATGAAGAGGTTATTCGCGGAATTAAAGATGGGTTAGAGCATCGAATTTTGGAGGTGACGCGTGGATAGTTGGCTGCAAATAACGGTCACTTTTGCCTATTCTGGGCTACTACTCAGCTTTGTTATGGCTTTTGCTCGTTTAATTCTAGGACCAACGCTAGCTGATCGAGTTGTGGCGTTAGATCTGATTTCATTTATCACTATCGGATTTATTACGGTTTACACCTTAGACAGCGGTGAGGACGCTCTGTTAGACATCGCCATTACATTAGGTTTGGTCGCATTTCTCGGCACGATCGCATTTGCACGTTTGATCGTTAAAAGAAAGGAGAAAGAATAATGGACGTGTTGATTGGACTATTTTTATGCTTAGGAACATTGTTGACCTTGGTTGCAAGTCTAGGTGTCCTGAGGCTTCCTGATTTGTATACCCGAATGCATGCAGCGACCAAAGCTGGAACTGTCGGAGTGAGCTGCTTGTTATTAGCGGTCGCTTTCTCACTCCCTGAAGTTACCGTGATCTCTCGGGTTATCGGTACGATGTTGTTTATCGTTCTCACTGCGCCAGTCGCCTCCCACCTGCTCGGCAGAGCAATGCGAGAGGTCGGATATAAGATTTGGCGCAATGATTAACCATTAGCGTCGAATAGTACTACGTCCTAGTTGAAATAAACTCGAAGCTGTATTGATGAAGTCGGAAGTAATTGACGGTATATTCAAATGCACGACCATCTTCTAGGTAACCAGTGGACTCAACTTTTAGAATAGGGGAAGCTTCTGATTCATTCAGGTATGAGGCCGTCTCTGTATCTAACAAATACGGTTTGACAGACTGACTGCTTTTCGCAATTTTCAATCCTTTGCTATTTTCAATGTACTCATATTTAGAACCATTCATTATGGCTATGCTCAAGTCTGGAAATAACATTGCTGGCATATGAGTGACTTCGTAAATTTCAGGCTCATCATTAATACATCTGAGTCTATGTATTTCATATGTATCATCATTGGGCGAGAGATTTAACTGCTTAGCAACCTGCTCATTCGGCTTTTTAAGTTCGAACTTTATGACTTGAGAGCTAGGCGTTTTCCCCTGTTTACTGACTTCCTCGATAAAACCCAGCAAATGTAAGGCATCATGTTGGGCTTTTAGATCGTTTACATAAGTTCCACTACCTCTTGTCCGACTAATTAAATTATTGTCGACCAGAATTTGTAAGCTTTTTCTGATGGTTACGCGGCTTACGGAAAACTCTTCTTGCAAATCACTCTCTTTTGGAAGCATCGATTTAGGTTGTAGTTCCCCATCTTTGATCTTTTTTTCTAATCGTTCCGCAATGTCTATGTATTTGGGTTTCATAATACCTCGCTAAGTCTTGGATCATGATAGCAAGAATGTGATCTGAGATGTAGTTAATACTTTTCCTTAGGATCTTTGTGTGATTTTTATCTCGTATCTTTGTGCTTACACTTTAAATGTATCATAAAAGTATTAATACTTATTTTATACATTTGCAGGGTAAACATTTGAGGTAGCGGAATGAAACGTCAAAAATTAACGATTGTTGGTGCTGGCAGTACATACACACTTGGTATGATGAACAGCCTTATTGCTGAAAAAGATAACTTTCCACTCGCAAAAGTCGTGTTTTACGACATAGATGAGAAACGCCAAGAGTCGAATGCATTAGCTACTGAAATTCTATTGCGAGAACACTATCCAGAAGTTGAAGAGTTTGTTTATACAACGGATAAATCTGTCGCATTCTCAGATTCGGACTTTTTCTTTATCCAGATCCGCACTGGTGGGTTGGCCATGCGCGAGCGCGATGAACAGATCCCGCTATCCAACTCTTGTGTTGGGCAAGAGACATGTGGCGCGGGAGGAATGGCATATGGACTTCGCTCTATCGGCGACATGATCCAGCTAGTGAACGAGATCCGACAAACGTGTCCAGATGCGTGGATTCTTAATTACACCAACCCGGCGGCAATTGTCGCTGAAGCTTTAAATCGTGAATTTCCGCATGATAAGCGAATTCTAAATATCTGTGATATGCCAGCAGCGATTATGGTCAGCTATGCGCAATTGTTAGGATGTGAAATTTGGGACTTCGTTCCTGAATATTTTGGGCTTAATCACTATGGCTGGTTTACCAAAATTCGTAACAAACAGGGTGAAGACTTAACGGACAAAATTAAAAATATCATCCTAAAAGAAGGGATCAGTGCGGTTGATGCGGAAATAGCGGATGACCCATCGTGGCAAGCCACATTCAAAAACATGAGAACAATGCTTGTTGATAATCCAGAGTTTTTGCCGAATACGTATCTTCAGTACTATTTGTACCCTGAAAAAATGGTGGCGAAAGAGGATATCAACAATACCCGCGCAAGGCAGGTAATTAACGGCCGTGAGAAACGAGTGTTCGAATTGAACGCAAGAATAATTGAAGCGGGCACCACGAAGCACGAAACACTGCATGCCGATATCCATGGTCGATACATGGTGAGAGTCGCGGCTTCGCTAGCATACAACTTGAGCGATGTGTATCTCGTCATCGTACCGAATAATGGTGCTATTACAAATTTACAAAATGACGCCATGGTAGAAGTTCCAGCTGCGCTAACTAGTGATGGACCGAAAGCTTTTACTGTAGGAAAAATCCCAACCTTCCAAAAAGCCATGATTGAAAGCCAACTTGGTTACGAGAAATTAGTCGTGGATGCTTGGTACGAAGGAAGTCAGCAAAAGCTGATTAATGCACTCACACTTAACCGTACCGTGGTTAATGTGCCAAAAGCTAAAGAAATAACAAAACAATTACTAGAAGAAAATAAAGCCTACCTTCCTCAATTTTTTCAATAACAACTGGACGTTCGGGGCCTACTTGTAGGCTCCGTGAATGAAACAAGAGGTTTATATGAAAGACATTATTCAAAGGTTCGGGGCCGCGATGTTTGTACCCGTTCTATTATTTCCAGCAGCGGGCATGTTATTGGGTTTCTCTGTTGTGCTGTTAAATCAAGAAGTGTTTCCTTGGGCACTAGAGGGGAGTGCTTGGGTTAAAGTCTCGACGATCATTTTACAGGCATCTCTCGCTGTATTTAAAAATATGGCACTTATTTTTGCCGTTGGGTTACCTATCGCTTTAGCTAAAAAAGCATCTGGTCGCGCTGTACTTGCAACACTTGTTTCCTACATTACGTATAACTACGTTATTGGTGGAATCCTTCAATTTTGGGGGCCAGAACTGGGCGTTAACTATACGGAAGGTGAGCGAGGTTTGACTGAAGTTGGTGGCATTCTAACGCTTGATACCAACTTGCTAGGTGCGATTTTAATTGCAAGTCTCTCTGTTTGGGTTCACAACCGATTCTTTGATAAAAAGCTACCGGATTGGGCGGCTGTATTTGGCGGAACGCCATTGGTTGTGATCATTAGCTTCCCAATTATGGTCGTGATGGCAATTCTAACTTGTTTGACTTGGCCAAGTATTCAGCATGGTATTAACAATCTGCAATCATTTTTGGTTTCTGCTGGATCGTTAGGGGTATGGCTATTTACGTTTTTAGAGCGAATCATGATACCAACGGGGTTGCATCATTTCGTATATGGTCCCGTTTTTTATGGGCCTGTTGCAGTCGATGGCGGAACGGTTTCCTATTGGATTCAAAATATACAGACATTCGCCCAGAGCTCGGAAAGTTTAACGACACAATTTCCTCAGGGTGGTTTGATGTTGACGGGAATGGGTAAAGTGTTTGGTTGTACGGGTATCGCACTAGCACTCTATTCAGTTGCGAAAAAAGAAAATAAAAAGATGGTGATGGGGTTAGTGCTCGGAGCCGCAATCACAGCAATTCTTACAGGGATCACCGAACCAATAGAGTTTACATTCTTATTTATCGCACCTGCGCTGTTTGCTTTGCATGCGTTGTTATCTGCGACAATGGCAACGATCGCCTTTATGTTTGGTGTTTCCGGTAACTTTCAGACTGGCTTGATAGACTTCATTTTCCAAAACTGGTTGCCTTTGGCTGGTAACCATGCAGGAACATACGTGATTCAGATTATTATTGGTCTCATGTTTACTGGTGTTTACTTTGTTACGTTTCGCGCGCTTATTTTAAAATACAACATACTTACTCCGGGACGTGAAGGTGCAGATAGTAAGTTGTATTCCAAAGCTGACTACAAAGAAGCGAAAGCGGTCCATAACAGTAGCGCAAGTCCGTCACAAGCTAGTGCCTTTATTGAAGGTCTGGGTGGAAAAGAAAACATTGAATTGTTAACTAATTGCGCGACGCGTTTGCGTGTTAAAGTTAAAGATGTCTCTCTTGTAAAGGAGAACGCATTTTTCACACAGCACGGAGCGGTGAATATTGTTAGAAATCAAGAGAGCCTTCAAATCATCGTTGGTTTAACGGTGCCACAAGTTCGCGAAGATATGAGCCAACTGATAAAAGCTTAACCCCCAAACTAATGCTCCAGCTCATATGGCTCAAAGGTGAGATATAATTATCTCACCTTTTTTGTGTACATGAAGCATATTTCGCGCAGTTTCCACGAAAGTGGGGAGGAGTTATCGAGCGAGCTAAAAATACAGTTAGGTTATACCCGTCTGTATTGTTGGAAGACTTGTTGAGTCTCTAATTGACAGTGGCGCCACTTTCTATGTTGAAAAGCGTTTTAATTTCTTCCAGCACTTCTGGGTTAGCAATAGCACCAATGTTTTTTACAGCTTGTCCGTTTACCAATTGTTTCACTGCTAGCTCAACCAATTTGCCTGAGCGCGTTTTAGGAATATCACTGATGGCAAAAATTTGTCGTGGGACATGGCGCGGTGAACATTTTGTTTTCAATGTTTGGCGAATTGAATCGGTGAGTTGTTGGGTTAACTCGACGTTGTGAGCGAGTTTTACTAGTAACCAGATTTCTTCAGACTGCTGGTTTAACTTGCTGACAGCGATGGAGTCTTCAACCTCGGGTAACGTGTTCACTTGCTGATAGATTTCAGCGGTACCGATGCGTACGCCGCCTGGATTTAAGGTTGCGTCACTACGGCCATAAAAAATGAAGCCGCCATGTTCGGTTTGCATCACATCGTCGCCATGGTGCCAGATATCGGTAAACTTGCTCCAATAAGTGTTGTGATAGCGTTCGCCGTTGTCGTGCCAGAAGCCAATAGGGAAGTTAGGTAGTGAGTTATTGCAAGTTAGTTCGCCGCGTTGCTGTGTAATGGTTTTTCCCTCGTCGTCCAAAACACGCACGTCGATTCCCAGCCCTGCGCCTTGGCATTCACCTTTGTAAACTGGTGAGATAGGGTTTCCCAGTACAAAGCATCCGCAAATATCCGTGCCGCCAGCGATAGAAGCGAGATGCAAGTCCTGCTTGATGTGCTGATAGACATAACTAAATTGTTCTGGGTAAAGCACCGAACCAGTTGAGCAAAGAGTTTTGAGTGACTTCAGGTTATGTTCTAGTTTTGGAGAGCAGTTTGCCTGTTCCAGTGCTTCTAAGTATTTCGCTGAAGTACCAAACAGCGACACGCTATGTTCTTCTGCTAATTGCCATAAGATGGAGTGATCAGGGTAAACCGGACTACCGTCGTAAATCACTAAGGCTGCACCACTCGCAAGAGCGGAAACATGCCAGTTCCACATCATCCAACCACATGTTGTGTAGTAGAAAACCTTGTCTTGCGATTTGATGTCGCAATGCAGTTGATGTTCTTTGAGGTGATTGAGCAAGGTACCGCCTGCGGAATGGACAATACATTTAGGTTGACCTGTTGTACCAGAAGAATACAAAATGAATAACGGGTCATTAAACAGCGTTGGTTGATATTGAATTGATTGTGGAGAAAAGTGGTGAGTAATATCGGACCAAGAAACAAACTCAGAAGTGCTAGCACTCTCAGCGTTTTGTAAATATTCGATTTGGCATACGCTAATAGTAGTCTCTTCGGAGGCACTGCTTAACTTACTACTAAGAGTGGTGTTCTTGTTCGTCATATCGAAAGCTTTGCCTCCGAACTGGTAGCCATCACAGCAAAAAAGAACTTTCGGTTTGACCTGACCAAAACGCTCTACGACGCTATCGATACCAAAATCAGGAGAGGTTGAAGTCCAAATGGCACCAAGACTGGTGGTGGCCAGCATGGCAATAACGGTTTCAGGAAGGTAGGGCAAATAACCCGCAACGACATCGCCTTTACCGACACCACAATTGAGTAGCCATTGTTGAATGGCAGAAACTTGTTCAAGCAACTGTTTACCGGTGAGTTGTCGGTGTTCACCGCTTTCATTGCTAAAAACAATAAACTCACGCTCTGGTGATTGTTCAGCCTGAGATAGGAGGTTCTCTGCGTAGTTCAGCGTGGCGTCAGCAAACCATACTGTGTCTCTATTTACATGATGATGATTAGAACCTGTTGGTGTCCATTTGGGACTGCCAAGGCTCTTGACTTGCGAACCCATATCTCCGATTACGTTGCAAAACTGCCAAGTATGTCGCCAAAATTCATCATTGTGCTCAATGGACCACTGGTGTAGAGACGTGTAATTGTTGATTACGGTACCTTCGGCTTTGTCTTTATTAACCTTTTCGATGAACCGTAATAAGTTGCTATTGCTGACGCGCTCAGCAGATGGTGACCAAATAGGTGCAGAATTTGGCATAGGTCCCTCTAATTTCAATTCTTTTGAATATGACCAAAAACAAAATAAAGAGGCGAACATAGCAGTGTTCGCCCCTTATCTGATCGTTTAAAGTTGTTCGGCAAGCTGAGGTAGTACCTCAAATAAATCACCAACCAATCCATAGTCGGCAACTTCAAAGATAGGAGATTCTGGATCTTTGTTGATCGCGACAATCACTTTGGATTCCTTCATTCCTGCAAGATGCTGGATGGCACCGGAAATCCCAACCGCTATATAAAGCTTAGGTGCAACGATTTTACCGGTTTGACCCACTTGTAAGTCGTTGGCAACAAACCCGGCATCAACCGCCGCGCGAGAAGCGCCAATGGCAGCACCTAGTTTATCGGCAACTTGTTCGATCAACGCGAAGTTCTCTTTGCTACCGACCCCGCGTCCACCTGACACAACCACCTCTGCCGCGCTTAATTCAGGACGTTCTGACACGGTTTTATCGACAGAAACTAATTCAACCATTGGAGCTGAGATAGTGACCTGCTGATGCTTAATATCAGCTTGGTTGTGACAAGTAACCGGCTCAAACGCAGACGCGCGCACGGTGATGACGCGAACCTTGTCGCTGGTGGTCACTTTGGCAAATGCGTTTCCTGCGTAAATAGGGCGGATAAAAGTGTTTTCATCGATAACTTGGACAATATCGGAAATTTGCCCAACGCCGAACTTCGCAGCTACTCGAGGTGCAAGGTCTTTCCCTTTTGATGATGAGCTAGCCCAGATTGCGTCAAAACCTTCAGCAATACTCACTACAATAGGTGCGATACTCTCGGCAAATTGATGCTTAAGTTGCTCATCATCGACACAAATTACGTTTGATATACCATCAACGCGACAAGCTTGCTGAGCGACTTCTTCACACTGGTGGCCCACTACGATCAAAACATTGTCTTGGCTGACTTGTTTTGCTGCATTAACCACTTTGAGTGTGTCCGCATGCAATTGGTTATTGTCATGCTCTGCTATGATTAAGTTCTTCATGAAATCACCTTCGCTTCGTTACGCAGCTTATCGAGAAGCTCTGAGACAGATTCAACCTTGATGCCACCTTTTCTTTGCGCTGGCGGTGTGACTTCTTGAATGGTTTGGCTAAATACCACTTCAACACCCAGACTGTCAGGTGTGATGGTATCTAACGGCTTGCGCTTAGCTTTCATGATATTAGGCAAAGAGGCAAAACGCGGTTCATTCAGGCGTAAGTCAGTACTGATCACCGCAGGTAAGTTCATCGCGACTGTCATCAAGCCGCCGTCCACTTCTCTCACGACCTGAACTTTTTGATCTTCAATCTTCACGTCGGAAGCGAAAGTTGCTTGAGGCCAGTCAAGTAGGGCGGCCAGCATCTGAGCCACTTGGTTGTTGTCCGTATCAATGGATTGTTTACCCGTAATCACAAGCTGTGCTTGTTCTTGCTCAACTAGAGCTTTGAGCAGCTTAGCAACAACTAATGGCTCTATTTTGTCTTCAGTATCGACATGAATAGCGCGATCGGCGCCTAATGCAAGCGCGGTACGTAGTTGCTCCTGACACTGGCTACCGCCGGCACTGACAACGATGACTTCATCTGCAATACCTTGCTCCTTTAGTCGTACGGCTTCTTCAACGGCTATTTCGCAAAATGGATTAATCGTCATCTTGACGTTATTGGTTTCAACATCGCTATGGTCCGCTTTCACGCGAACTTTAACGTAGGGATCAATGACCCTTTTGATTGGCACTAGTATTTTCACGTTAGATTCCTTTTACAGTGAAGACTATGTGTTAACAGTGAAGACGATGTGATGACGTCTTTAAAATGATGTTAATTTACCTTTACGTTTGCGTCAACTTTAAATATATTGTTGATTAACAAGTTGGCAACATGCAAAGAAAAAGGAATGCAATCATGGAAAGAGACTGCATGGAATTTGATGTTCTGATTGTAGGCGCAGGTCCCGCAGGCTTGTCTGCGGCATGCCGAATCAAACAATTAGCAGCAGAAAAAAAACAAGAGCTCTCTGTTTGCGTGGTAGAAAAAGGTTCTGAAGTTGGAGCGCATATTTTATCGGGTGCGGTGTTTGAAACGCGGAGTTTGGATGAGCTTTTTCCCGACTGGGAAGAGAAAGGCGCTCCGCTCAATACCAAAGTAAACCAAGATAAAACCTACTATCTAGGCAATGACATCAATGGTCATGAACTGCCTTCTTGGGCGGTGCCTAATACGTTACATAACAAAGGTAATTACATCATAAGTTTGGGCAGTCTATGCCGATGGATGGCGTTGCAGGCTGAGAACTTGGGGGTGGAGGTCTACCCAGGTTTTACCGCCAGTCAAGCGATCATCGATGAAGATAGTCGTGTTTGTGGCGTGATCACGGGCGATATGGGATTAGATAAAAATGGTGAACAAAAAGGAAATTTCGAACCTGGTATTGAACTACGAGCGAAGTTTACTTTATTTGCTGAAGGCGCACGGGGGCATATTGGTAAGCAGTTGATTAACCGATTTAATCTTGCTGAAGAGAAAACGCCTCAACACTACGCTATCGGTTTTAAAGAGCTGTGGGAAATCCCATCAGAGCAGCATCAGCAAGGTTTAGTAGTGCACGGATTAGGTTGGCCGTTATCAAATGAAGCTACAGGTGGCAGTTATCTCTACCATTTAGAGGGAAACCAAGTTGCCGTCGGGTTGATTGTTGACTTGAATTATAAGAATCCGCACTTGAGTCCATTTGATGAGTTTCAACGTTTTAAACACCACCCGTTGATTGAGCAATACCTCAAAAATGGGAAGCGTATTAGCTATGGCGCGAGAGCGATCACCAAGGGCGGCTTTCATTCGCTTCCCACGCAGCAGTTTGCTGGTGGCTTGTTAATTGGCTGTGATGCAGGAACACTTAACGGCGCTAAAATCAAAGGCACACACACCGCAATGAAATCTGGCATGCTTGCCGCTGAAGCAGTATGTGAAGCCCTTGAGAGTCAGTCAGTTACTGCTGATTATCAAAAGCATTTCAAACAGTCTTGGCTGTATGAAGAGCTTTATCAAGCACGTAACTTCTCAAGTGGTATTCACCGCTTTGGATCGTGGCTGGGCGGTGGTTTAGCGCTGCTGGAACATAACGTATTAAAAGGCAAAGCTAAGTGGCATATCCGCTGTGATAAGCCTGATCATCAGTCTCTGTTATTGGCGGAAAACAGCAATGAAATTGTCTATCCGAAGCCTGATGGCGTGTTAAGTTTCGATCGCCTCTCTTCTGTTTATCTATCCAATATCTTCCATGAGGAAGATCAACCATGCCACTTACGACTGGAGAACCAGCGGATTCCTATTGAGCAGAACCTTGAATTATATGCAGAGCCAGCACAGCGCTATTGTCCGGCTGGCGTGTATGAAATCGTACAGGGGGAGCAGCAGCCAGAGCTGCAAATAAATGCGGCCAACTGTATCCACTGTAAGACCTGCGACATCAAAGATCCAAGTCAAAATATTACCTGGACTCCGCCAGAAGGTGGTGGTGGTCCGAACTATCCAAATATGTAAGCGTTTGAGAATAATTTTTATTAACAATTTATTTACTTAAAGTTTGCGTTAGTTCAAATCTTTCTCGATGAACTCGATTGCAACTTAATCTTTCAGGCACTATTCTGATTTTAAATTGACGTTTACGTAAACTGAATACAAAGTTGATGCATAGGTGTAAAAGCGGTTACCAGTATCAAAGTTAGGTTTGATCAAATAGTGCTCAATGGAACGCACTTAAAATAACGAAAGGGAGATCAACTATGGTATCGGAATCGCCTCTGTTGCAGGTAAACGATATTTCATTGGCTTTTGGTGGGGTGAAAGCTTTAACTGACGTGAGCTTCCATGTGAATGAAAAGGAAATTTTTTCAATCATTGGTCCAAACGGTGCAGGTAAAACCTCAATGCTCAATTGCATCTCTGGTCGATACACACCAAACAAAGGCTCTGTAATCTTCGCTGGAGATGACGTAACTAAACGTACACCAAGCCAACGAGCTGAGTTAGGGCTGGGAAGAACCTTCCAAAACTTAGCGCTCTTTTCTCATATGTCGGTACTGGACAACATCATGGTTGGCCGACACCACCTACTGAAAAATAACTTCGTCACGGGGCCACTCTATTGGTTCTCCAATGCGCAGAAAGAAGAGATGGCGCACCGCAAATATGTGGAAGACGTGATCGATTTTCTAGAAATCCAGCACATCCGAAAAGCGACTGCAGGCACGCTATCTTACGGCTTACGTAAGCGTGTAGAGCTTGCTCGTGCCATTGCCTTAAAACCTAAGTTACTGCTGCTTGATGAACCAATGGCAGGTATGAACTTGGAAGAAAAGGAAGACATGGCACGTTACATCATGGATCTGAATGAAGAATTAGATATCACGATCATCATGATTGAGCACGACATGGGCGTGGTCATGGACATCTCTAATCGCGTTTTGGTTTTGGATTTCGGGAAACACATTGCTACGGGTGAGCCTGAAGAAGTGATGGCCAACCCACATGTGAAACAAGCGTACTTAGGCGAAGAGCTACCGACATTAGAGGAGAGTGCATAATGGCACAGCAACATAATGATTGGGCAGATATAACCCGCTTAGATACCTTTCCAAAAGTGTTGCAACACAATGCCAAGAACTGGCCCGAACAAGTCGCAATGCGTGAAAAGGAGTTTGGTATTTGGCGAGAGTTCACTTGGAAGGATTACGAAAACCGCGTCAAGTGGATGGCACTGGCACTACAAGATTTGGGTATTGGTGAGCAAGATGTCGTTGGTTTGTTAGGTGATAACCGCCCGGAATGGGTATGGGGCGAGTTAGCGGCACATGCGATCAAAGGTTTCTCGCTGGGCATCTATCAAGATTCTATGCACGAAGAGGTGGCGTACCTTATCAACTATGCCAAAGCAAAAGTCGTGATTGCCGAAGATGAAGAGCAATGCGACAAGCTGCTTGAGCTTGGTGATGAAATTCCTAGCGTTGAATACATTATTTACTGCGATCCTCGTGGAATGCGTAAATACGATGATCCAAGATTGATTGATGTTGAACAGGTCTACAAAAAAGGTCAGCTGATTGATAAAGCGGACCCAGACAAATATCTCAATATGGTTGTTGAAACCAAAGGCAGCGATCTTTCAATTCTTTGTACAACGTCGGGTACGACTTCTAAACCAAAATTGGCTCAGCTACACAGTGGCACGTTCTTGGATCACTGTGCGGCTTACTTGCGTGCAGACCCTCGTTCCCCAGGCGACAACTACGTTTCTGTTCTGCCTTTGCCTTGGATTATGGAGCAGGTTTACGTGGTTGGTCAGGCGTTGATTTCTCGTCAAATCGTTAACTTTGTAGAAGAACAAGAAACCATGATGTCCGACTTGCGTGAAATCGGTCCAAACTTTGTGCTGTTAGCGCCACGTGTGTGGGAAAGCATTGTGGCAGACGTGTCTGCACGAATGATGGATTCGACACCGTTTAAGCAAAAGATGTACAAACTGGGCATGAGCTTAGCCAACAAAGCGCTGGAGCAGGGTAAACGCTCTAAGTTGGCTGAATGGATTCTTCTGCGTGCTCTGCGTGACCGTTTAGGGTTTTCGAACCTGACATCTGCGGCAACCGGCGGTGCGGCGATGGGACCGGATACTTTCCGTTACCTACAAGCTATTGGTGTGCCACTTAAGCAGCTTTATGGTCAGACCGAAATGTGTGGCGCATACACCGTGCACCAAGCGGATGATGTGGATTACGATTCCGTTGGTGTTGCGTTTGATAATGCAGAAGTGAAAGTCATCAACCCGGACAGCAATGGCGTTGGTGAAATCATCGCGAAAAGTACAGGCATGTTTACTGGCTACTTAAACAACCAAGCAGCATATGATGAAGATGTTCAAGATGGTTGGATGCACACAGGCGATGCGGGCTATTTTAAAGATTCCGGTCACTTGGTGGTGATTGATCGTCTGAAAGATATGTCGGAAACCAGCCATGGCGACCGTTATTCGCCACAGTTTATCGAAAACAAACTCAAGTTCTCCCCATTTATTGCAGAAGCCGTGGTGGTAGGTAAAGGTCGACCTTGGCTGTCTGCCATCATCTGTATTCGCTATGCGATCGTCGCGAAGTGGGCAGAGCAACGCGGCTTGGCATTTACCAACTACACCAACTTATCTGCTCAACCAGAAGTGTACCAAGCGATTCGTGAAGAAGTTCAAAAAGTGAACGAATCCCTACCGGATGCACAGAAGATCAGCAAATTCATTCTACTTTACAAAGAGCTGGATGCCGACGATGGAGAACTAACTCGCACACGTAAAGTACGCCGTGGTGTGGTTGCAGAGAAATACGGAGACATCATCGAAACCATCTACAGCGACGATCCAAAAGTCGATGTCGATACAGTGATCACTTATCAAGATGGCACCAAAACACGCATTCAAACGTCGCTAGTTATTGAAACGCTTATTGAGCATGAGCCAACACTAGTGGATAGCGAACAACGGAGGATCGCATAGTGAATACGGATTTATTACTGCAACTCGTCATTAATGGCGTGATCGTTGGCATGTTGTATGGCGTTGTCGCCATGTGCTTTGTATTGATTTACAAATCGACCCAGGTGGTCAACTTTGCTCAGGGTGAGTTTTTGTTGATTGGCGCGTGGGTATGTTGGGCGGCATTGGTACACCTACAGTTACCATTTTTTATCGGTTTTTTACTCACGCTCGCGTTCATGATGATTTTTGGTATCGCCGTGCAAACCATTGTGCTCAGACCGTTGATTGGTGAACCGATTATCTCTGTGATCATGGTGACCATCGGTCTATCTATGTTCTTCCAAGCGCTGATGAAGTGGATATTCGGCGTCTCGGCTGTTTCGTACCCGCAAGTGTTCGAAACCAACGTGGTGAATATCGGAGGTTTGAATGTTGAGTTTGCTTACATTCTGAGCTTGATCTTCTCAATGCTCATCATGGGCGCGTTCTACTGGTTCTTCAAATTCAGCAAAATGGGTCTGGCAATGCGCGCAACGGCATTCAACCAGCAAGTAGCCCAGAGTCTTGGCATTTCCATCAAGAAAGTGTTCGCCATCAGTTGGGCCATTTCGGCAATGGTATCTGCAACAGCAGGGATTGTTATCGGTATCGTTAACGGCGTATCTGACGCGCTATCCATTATTGGTATCAAAGTTTTCCCAGCCGTTATTTTAGGTGGCTTAGATTCGGTAGTCGGCGCAATTGTCGGTGGTATCACCATCGGGGTGCTAGAAAACTTGGCTGAGTTTTTTGATAGCCAATACCTGCAAGTGGGTAACTTATACAACATCGCACCATTCTATGTGCTGTTAATCATTCTTGCCTTCAAGCCATATGGCCTGTTTGGTACCAAAGATATTGAGCGTATTTAAGGAGAAATAACATGGCTCAACTTAGCATGCGCCCATGTGGGGACTTTCGAACCACATACAAAAGCGATACGCCAATTTTTGAAACCAAAACCATCAGAAGCCTTGCGATTGCAGGTGTCATCGCCATGCTGGCAGCACCGCTGGTCTTGGATATTTACTTCCTAAACCTGTTTATTCAGATTGCATACCTCGGTATCGCGGCATTGGGCTTAAACATTTTGGTTGGTTTTACCGGACAAATCTCGCTAGGTCACGGTGCGTTCTTTGGCTTTGGCGCCTTTGCATCGGCTTGGCTAAATAACCAGTTTAACATTCCAGTCGTGTTTGCGATTCCGCTTGCGGGTTACTTAACCATGATTGTGGGGATGCTGTTTGGTCTGCCAGCGGCTCGAATTAAAGGTTTATATCTAGCTATCGCAACGTTGGCGGCGCAGTTTATTCTAGAGGACTTCTTTGCTCGCGCAGATTGGTTCAGTGGCGGCTCATACGGTGCAAGCGCGAACCCAATTAATTTGTTTGGCTTTGAGTTTACGACTGACGAAAGCTTCTTCTACATCGCTCTGTTTGCGCTGATCTTCATGTATATGTGGGCATCAAACTTAATCCGTTCTCGTGACGGTCGCGCGTTTGTCTCAGTACGAGATCACTATCTGTCAGCAGAGATCATGGGCATCAACCTAACCAAGTATCGTCTGCTCTCATTTGGAGTGTGTGCATTCTATGCGGGCATCGGGGGTGCACTCTACGGACATTATCTAGGGTTTGTATCAGCAGAAGGCTTCACCATCATGATGTCTATCCAGTTCTTGGCAATGATCATCATTGGTGGCTTGGGTTCAGTCAAAGGCACATTGATGGGGACGATATTTATCGTATTGCTGCCTGAAGTTTTGGAGTTTGGCGTAACGGGGCTTTCAGCGTTTGGTGATACCACCGCTTTCACTGATGGTCTGGCTTACTTCAAAGAAATGGCGATTGGTCTAGTCATCATGCTGTTCCTCATTTTCGAACCTCAAGGATTATCGCATCGCTGGCAACAGATTCGAGCATATTGGAAACACTATCCGTTCTCATATTAACGTGGAATTAAGTGGAATATACCTCAATAACAAGGACAACGAGTTATGAACAAAGGACATTTAGCGACAACGTTGGTGCTGTCATCTGCACTGTTTACTACCGCAACTTGGGCAAAAGATTCTGTGTTTGTCGGGCAATTAGTCGACTTTTCTGGACCAACTGCCTATGTGAGCAAGCCTTATGGTTCTGGCGTGCGAGACGCATTGCGTTGGATTAACCAAAACGGTGGCATTAACGGTACCGAGCTCGAATTTGAAACAGTAGACATGGCGTACAAAGTACCAGTGGCGATTTCTAACTATAAACGTTGGGTTGCGCGTAAAGACATGGTTGCGCTGCAAGGTTGGGGTACGGCGGATACCGAAGCGCTTATTTCGTTTGTTACCAAAGACAAAGTGCCGGTGTTCTCTGCTTCTTACTCTGGTCACTTAACTGACCCAACTGGCAAAAACCCAAAAACCGCGAAACCAGCGCCTTATAATTTCTTTTATGGTGCGTCGTACTCAGATGCGTGCCGTGCGCTAGTTAAGTGGGCGAAAGAAGATTGGGAATCTAAGGGCAATCAAGGTGCGCCGAAATTTACGCACATTGGCGATAACCATCCATTCCCGAATGCGCCAAAAGAAGCGTGTGCAGAGTACGCCAAAGAGCTTGGTTTTGATGTGCAAAACCCAGTCGTTGTGTCACTAAAACCAGGGGACTTCAAAGCGCAATGTTTGTCGCTGAAAGAGTCAGGCACCAACTACGGTTACATTGCCAATATCGGTAGCTCGGTTATCTCACTAGTGAAGTCTTGTAACACGGTTGGGACAGAGTTCCAGTACATGGCAAACATTTGGGGCGGCGACAAGCCAGTGCTTGAAGCAGCAGGCGATGGCCTTAAAGATTACGTTTTCCCAGGTATGACGGCGTTTTGGGGAGACGATAACGAAGGCATGAAACTGGTCCGTGAGATTTCTAAGCAGTCTGAATCAGAGCCGGGCGAATTCAGAACTCACCATTACATTCGCGGTATTTGTTCTGCGTTCTATATGAAAGAAGCAATGGAGTGGGCGAAAGACAACGGTGGTATCACAGGTGAAAACATCAAGAAGGGCATGTATGTCCATGACAACTGGGTACCACAAGGCTTAGAAGGTGTTTGTGTCCCTGCGAACTGGAAACCGGAAGATCACCGAGGCACAACAACCGTGAACGTCTTTATGGGCAACAACGATGGCGGCGCAGTTGATATCAAGAAAGTATCACAGGTGACATTGTCACGTCGTGACGATTGGCTAGGTTACTAATCTACGACTTATTAATAACAAAGCTTACTGAAAATAAGGATGGGTGAGAGAACACTCTCACCCTAGCAAGGAGTAGCTTGATGGCTGAATTAGCAACGAATATCGAACCGGCAGAAATACTGCTTTCAGTGAACAACATTGAAGTCGTCTACGACGAAGTAATACTAGTACTTTGCGGTGTGAGTTTAGAAGTTCCAAAAGGGCAGATTGTGACCTTACTGGGGGCCAACGGTGCGGGTAAATCCACAACGTTGAAAGCCATTTCTGGTTTATTGAAAACCGAAGATGGTGAAGTGACGCGCGGCGAAATCAACTTCATGGGCGAGCGTATAGACAACAAAAGCCCGGAAGAGATCGTCCGTTCGGGCATCTTCCAAGTTATGGAAGGGCGCCGAATTGTTGAAGATATGACGGTAATAGAAAATCTTCGCTTAGGCGCTTATACACGCACTGACAACGAAGTTGAACAAGACATCGAAATGGTGTTTGACTATTTCCCGCGACTCAAAGAGCGCACTGGCCTGGCGGGCTATTTGTCTGGCGGTGAGCAACAAATGTTAGCGATTGGCCGAGCGTTAATGGCTCGACCGAAGATGATTTTGTTGGACGAACCGTCTATGGGGCTTTCTCCACTGCTAGTTAAAGAAGTATTCAGCATTATTAACAAGATCAACAAAGAGCAAGGTATTACCATGCTTTTGGTTGAACAGAATGCCAACTTCGCTCTTCAAGCGGCCGATTACGGTTACATCATGGAATCAGGCAAAATCGTACTAGATGGCAGCAAGCACGAATTGCTAAACAATGAAGACGTAAAAGAATTCTACCTTGGCGGCGGCGATGAAGATCGCAAGAGCTTTAAGAATCTGAAATCTTACAAACGTCGTAAGCGTTGGTTGTAAGGAGCAAGGATGAACGAACTATTTGATGCGAAAGAATCGTTGTCTCTACAGGCGCGAGAAGAGTCGTTGTTTCAACGTCTGCCAACGTTGATTGAAAATTCGAAAGTCAATAGCGAACATTACGCGGCGCATTTTTCTGGGTTAGAGCCTACATTGGCAAACAATCGTGAAGGGCTTGCTCAGTTCCCGATTACACGTAAGTTCAATGTACCTAATCAGCAGCAACTTAAACCGCCGTTTGGTGGCTTAAATAGCGTTGCCATTGGTCAAATGGCGCGTGTTTTTCAGTCTCCTGGGCCTTTATATGAGGCTCAAACGGATGAGGCCGATTTCTGGCGTATGGGGCGCGCGTTTCACGCTGCTGGGTTCTGTGCGGGTGATTTAGTGCATAACACGCTCTCTTACCATTTCTCTCCTGGCGGATTTATTATGGATGGTGGCGCAAGGGCTTGTGGCTGTGCGGTATTTCCGGCTGGAGTAGGCAATACCGAAGCGCAAATAGAGGCAATTAAACAGCTTCAACCTAATGGTTACACTGGCACACCTTCTTATTTGCTGACGTTGCTACAAAAGTACCAAGAGAAATACAATGAGCTGCCTAGCTTTGAGAAAGCTCTGGTCTCTGGTGAAGCGGTTACAGCAGGCATGCAACAGATGTTTGAGGAAAAAGGCATTGCAGTCTTTCAAGCCTACGCAAGTGCAGAGCTTGGTTTGATTGCTTATCAAGTGTCTGGTGAACAAGGATTAGTGATTGCCGAAGATATTATTGTTGAAATCGTTGATCCTGATGGTGTTCCTGTACAACCGGGAGAAGTCGGTGAAGTCGTTGTAACGTCGTTCGATGAGAAGTTCCCGCTGATTCGCTACGCAACGGGAGATTTATCGGCATATCTAGAGACAAGTTCTGATTCTTCACGCACGAATGCACGAATTAAGGGCTGGATGGGACGAGCAGACTCCGCGGTGAAAGTAAAAGGGCTGTTTGTTTATCCGCATCAAATCCAAGAAGTCTGTCGTCGCCACGATATTAAAGGCTCCTTGAAAATTGAGCGCGATGGCTTCAACGATGCCATTACTTTCTGTTGTCATGATGTGCATGTATCAGCAGAGGACATTCAAGCAACACTCCAGTCTGTCACTAAACTGAAAGGCAATGTCCAGTTTGTACCGAACCAAGTGGAGCAGCCGTTAATCAATGATCTTCGCAGTTAACTCATTGGTGGCATAAGTGCAGTAGAAAGTGGTTGTCATAAAAAACTAACAACGTCAGACAAAAGGCTAGAAAAGGGATACCACATTGCGCTGCGTATCCCTTTATTTTTTACTACCGCAATCAGGGAGCGGGTAAATGAAACAGGCACCAATGATTAACACACAATTCTGGGATGATTTGTTTATCCGAGGCACTATGCCTTGGGATGCCCAATCGACACCTCAAGAACTCAAGGACTATCTCGACAATTCACTTCATGTAGGCCAGTCAGTGTTTATTCCTGGGTGTGGTGCCGCTTATGAACTGAGCACTTTTATTCAATATGGGCATGACGTGATCGCGATGGATTACAGCCAAGAAGCGGTAAAAATGGCGCAATCAACGTTAGGTAACTACAAAGATAAAGTCGTATTGGGTGATGTATTTAATGCCGATTTTTCTCACTCGTTTGATGTCATTTACGAGCGGGCCTTTCTCGCAGCACTACCAAGAGACATGTGGTCAGAATACTTTGCTATGGTGGATAAATTATTGCCAAGCGGAGGTTTTCTAATTGGTTTTTTCGTCATTGATGATAATTACCTATCACGCTTCCCTCCATTTTGTTTGAGAAGTGGGGAACTGGCATCTTTTCTAGAGCCCACGTTTGAACTTGTGGAATCCTCAGTGGTGGTAAACAGTGTTGAGGTTTTTAAAGGCAGAGAGCAATGGATGGTGTGGCAGAAACGTTAGTCGTCACTGAGACTTCTTTAGAAAGTATTCGCGGAAACTGTCTGGTTCTTTGTGAATCGCTGAAAAGTAAGTCACAAATGTATGATATTTGGTCGATGCCATGAGCCAGAGAGCGATAATAGGAAAAAGTACAAAACTAACAAAAAAAAGTTTATGTTCATCTTCAAGAAGGAATAGGCCAAGAGCGTAAACAAGGAACTGAAAGTAAATATTGATTAAGTTGATTTCTGCCGCTTTAGGTTTGCCTCTAACAATCATCATGCTTGGGATAACAAGCAGTAGAGTCATGACCCCAGCAAAAGAAAAGTTTAGAGCCAAGAAAGTATCAGTAGTTAAGTGCTCAGACGACTGGTCAATCAATATTGCCAGCAACGTTACTGCCATGCCGCCTCCCATCATAATCAAGGTAATGACTGCCACGCCAACAAGAAAAACCCAAATAGAAAGGTAATGGTTGTCAAAAAACTCTTCTGCCTTCAATCTTTTAAACCTCATCGATACATACTGTGAAATAACAGAGGTTACTTCACTCTATTCCTGTTGAGGGGATACTCACACAGAAAGAATACGTATGTAAAATATCAATAAGCGTTAGTTTTAAAGGCGGGAGTTACCCCCATAATAGGTCGAAAGGTATTTCAGAATGGCTTCGCGATTATCACCCGGCAGTTCATCCATCCCTTGCTCTTCAATCATCCAGTCTAAGGTTTCATCTCATCGTTGGCGGCTTAGTCATTGTTGTGTGACCATGTGTAACGAATGACAGGCTGAGCAGACTGCCGCGACGAGTTCCATATTCTCTCCTGGCGCTAATATCCCATCACCAGCTGATTTGACCTCCATTTCAGATGAAGCAGTATTCCAATCTGGTGGCGTGTAGGGTTTTGGGTTGCTAGCCATGCAATGATTGCGGCTCGCGCACCCGGGTCTTTTACGCCGGGAAAGACCATGTTTGTGCCCGGAGCAAACTCTGGTGGTGACGCCAAAAAAGCATCCAGTTTTTCTGCGTCCCATTGACCTTGATGCTGTTTGATGGCTTCGCTGTAATTGAAGCCTGTAAAGCCGGCAATATCACGCTCTGCTAAGCCCCAAAGAGGCAGCCCCACAAGCACTTCCTCCATTTTTCAAACTGGTGACAAGCTTTACACACCATCGCTTGCTGTTCGCCTGCGGCTATCAACTCGTCATTGTTTGCTAAGGCTGAGTAACTTAACAGCGCGAGAAAAGTAAACGAGAGCGGGAAAACCCGCTTATTTAAGGATGTTGCTTTCACTGTTATTCCCCCTTCATGTTTAACCCTTAACAATCAGCGCGATTCGGTGGAAGGTGTTGTTGAGGTAACCTTTCGGGTTCCATGTGATAGCAAAAGGTTGGCCCACCTCTTGGTCATCAGTCGCCTTTGCCCCAACTTCGTAGTAGCCCGCTTGGGGGAATGTCACTTTGGCGTTGAACGTCTGCCAAGCGCTGTCATTGGCTGGGGCTGCGAGTTCGGCATCCATACATGTTGCGCCAAAATCAATCCTTTCTCGCTGCACTACCGAGAGACCAGTGGCCAGATTACTTTGCTATGGTGGATAAATTGCTGACAAGAGACGGTTTGTTAATTGGTTGTTTCGTTATAGATGATGATTACCACTCTCGCTTCCCTCCATTTTGTTTGCGAAGTGGGGAGTTGGAGGGTTATCTAGAACCGACGTTTAAGCTTGTGGAATCCTCAGTGGTGGCAAACAGTGTTGAGGTTTTTAAAGGTAGGAGCGCTGGATGGTGTGGCAGAAAAGTTGCCGTATTTAAACGCTATGGCATCAAATAATGAATACAAAATCAGCGTCACATAATGCATCTTTTAAAGACAATTATTCTTGTGGTAACGATAAGTGTTGTGAATTGGCGAAGTTGCGAGAAATGTGGATCATGTCCTTTGAAAATATAAGGATATATAATATGGACAAATCATTTTCTCTCATCGATAAGCCTACCTTCTTAGGCTCACTCTTTCTTTTACTCAGCGTCGTTATACCCTTAATTTTATTTCCCACACAAGGTGCGGATTGGATAGCTTCGGCCAAATTTTTCATGACCGATAAGCTTGGTGTGTTATACCTCGCACTGGGTATCGCAGCAATGTGTTTTATGATTTACACCGTGTTCAGCGATCTTGGCCAAATCAAACTTGGTGAAGCCGACGAGCAACCAGAATTTGGTAACGCCTCATGGGCTGCAATGCTATTTTGTGGAGGTATTGGCGCAAGTATTCTGTATTGGGGGTGTATCGAGTGGGCATACTACTATCAATCACCACCATTTCAGTTGGAAGCAGGCAGTGAAGAAGCCATTCGCTGGGCCGCGACTTATGGTCTGTTTCACTGGGGACCGATTGCTTGGTCAATTTACCTTATTCCTGCTCTGCCTATCGCTTACTTCTTTTATGTACGCAAACAACCTGTTTTGAAAATCTCTAGTGCGTTAATGCCTGTATTAGGAGAAAAGCGTGCAAACGGTGGTATTGGCAAGTTTATTGATGTGTTGTTTATTTTTGGTATGTTGGGTGGCGCGGCGACTACGCTTGGCTTAGCAGCGCCTCTTATCAATGGTGGTCTACATCATATCTTCGGTCTTCCAAACAATACCTTCAGCCAAGTGGCTGTATTACTTCTCTGTACTGCTATTTTTGGTTACTCCGCGTATGCAGGGCTTGAGAAGGGGATCAAATTCCTTAGTAACATTAACTTCTGGGGTGCGATGGGCTTGTTACTCTTTATACTTGCCGTTGGGCCAACCGTGTTCATGTTAGAAACGGGCTTAGATTCAATTGGTCGTATGTTGTCTAACTTCTTTGTTATGGCTACCTGGGCGGAGCCGTTTGGTGGTTATGGTGAGTTTACAGATACACACTTCCCGCAAGACTGGACTATTTTCTACTGGGCATGGTGGTTGGTCTTTGCTCCTTGTATGGGATTGTTTGTTGCGCGTATCTCGCGTGGAAGAACGATCAAACAGATGGTCGTAGGTTCTATATTTTACGGTTCTTTAGGTTGTTTCTTATTCTTCATTGTTTTAGGTAACTATGGTTTATCGTTGCAATTGACGGGTGAGCTTGATGTCATTGCAATCCTCAACGAATCAGGCGCGCCAGCGGCTATTTTTGCAACGTTAGACACATTACCGTTAGGGCCAATCGTTATTGGTGTTTTTACACTATTGTGTATCATTTTTACGGCGACTTCGTTTGACTCTATCTCGTACATTCTTGCGTCTGTGGTTCAAAATGATGTGACGGAAGAACCGATGCGCTGGAACCGTTTGTTCTGGGCGTTTACTTTGTCTTTTCTGCCAACCGTCCTAATGTTCATGGGAGGTTTATCGACATTACAAACCGCTGCGATCGTGGGAGGTTTACCGTTGTTAGTTATCTCGGTGATGTTGATGGTGTCCTTTGTCCGCGCGGCGAGCCTAGATATTAAACATCAAGCAGAATACGAAGAGCCAACCATTAACATTGAAGAACTGCCGGAAATTGACCCTTGGTCAACAGAGGGAATGGCTTTGGCGAAATTTGAGCGCTTTAAAGACTTAGCTCAACAGGCGGCTGAAGAAGAGCGCGAAGCAATGGCGGCCCTGATGAGCATGCGTAAGAGAATTCGCGCATTTGCCTTAGAACACAGCTGTGAATCTGGGTTTTCGGACCATCATTTACCAGAAGAGATGCAAACAGAGCTACAGCAACTAACCGAAGCGCTTGAGTTGGCTCAAAAGAAGAAACAAGAACTGTCTGAGCAAGCCCAAGAATCTCGAATGGAATTTAATCATGTGTTATTAGGCGGCGCGTCGGCAGGTTTAGCAACATCGCAGGCTTAAGAACAGGCACACAAGAGCCGAGTACAAACTCGGCTCTTTTTTTGCGTGGATACCTTACAGTTAAAAATTCTGCTCAATCAGTGTTAATGCTTACACTATTTTAGGTTGACCATCTGATGCGGTGGCACCGCCGTCTACAGGTAGGTTTACGCCATTAATGAAAGATGCGTCATCACTTGCCAAGAAAGTCACGACAGACGCAATTTCTTCAGGTTCGGCTGCTCGGCCAAGCGCAATGCGCTCATTGAATTTATCGCGGATGTCCTGCGGCCAGCCGTTTGTCATGTTGGTTTTTACTAAACTTGGGCATACGGCGTTAATTCTTACCCCATCCGCACCATGGTCCAATGCCATCGCTCGGGTAAGGTTCACCACTGCGCCTTTACTCGCGCAATAGAATGCGGCACCCCAGTCACCACCCAAACCGGAAACGGACGCGGTATTTACCATACAACCTTTCGTTTTTAAGAGTTCAGGCAAAGCAAACTTCGCGCAATAAACAACACCATCAATGTTTACACCAGAGATCTTCTTCCAGTCTTCCAAACTACCTTCAATCACGGAACCTGGGACATGTACGCCAGCATTGTTTACTAAAATATCCAGTTTACCGAAACGGGTAACAACATCAGAAATCAGTGCTGCGACTTTGTCTGGATCAGAAACATCAATGGAATGTGCCGACACACGCTGTTTATCAAAGCCCTCAACGGCGTTTGCCAACTGCTCTTCATTCCAATCGGCAAGAGCGACGTTTGCGCCTTCTTCATACAAACGTTTTGCGATGGCCAAACCAATACCATTGGCAGAACCAGTGACGAGTGCGACTTTATTTTTTAATCCTCTCATGCGATTTCTCCTTCGAAACTTACAAAAACGGGATCTTGATTTTTCTCTGTGCGCGGCAACATCAGTTTGTCGTTGTCGCTGTAATCTACGGGGATAGCCACCACTGCTGGTCCTTCAACGTCCATGGCTTTATTCAATGTCGGTAGCAATTCGTGTTGACTAGTCACTGCGAAGCCTTTCGCGCCAAATGATTCGGCGTACGCCTTGAAATCAATTGGTCCAAATTTCACACCAGAGCAGCGCTGATATTTGTTGATCTCTTGCATTTCTACCATGTTGTAGGCGTTATCAACCCACACAATATGGACGATATTGCAGTTCAGTCTAACCGCGGTTTCTAACTCCATGCTCGATTGCATAAAACCGCCGTCTCCTGATATCGATACCACTTTGCTACCAGGTTTTAGTAGGCTGGCACCAATGGCCCATGGTAGTGCAACGCCCATCGTTTGTTGGCCGTTAGACACCAGCATTTGGCGAGCTCGAAAACAGCTTAAGTAACGAGCGATCCAGATGTGGAAGCTCCCCATATCAAGGCATAGCGTGGTATCTGGTGTGATGATAGATTGCATGGCTTTAATCAGTGCCAGTGGATGAAATCCTTGCTTGTGATAGACATTGGGATAGGTTTTGATCACTTGCCGTTGCAGTGCTACCTCTTCCAGTACTGAAAGTGCTGTTGGGGAAAGACGAGCATATTCAGAGATATAGCTGCCCATCTTGTCTAATGACTGCGCAATGTTTCCGACGATTTCAACACAAGGCTGATAATTAAGTTGGTATTCTGCCGGTTCAATATCGAGGTGAATCACTGGGTTGCGGTGGCTGTTCCAAAGCTCAGGGTCATACTCTATTGGGCTAAAGCCGATGGTGAGAATTAAATCGGCGTCCCGCAGTAAAACATCGCCAGGTTGGTTATTAAACAAACCGACACGCCCAGCAAAGTGATGATAGTAATTGATGTCTACCGTGCCGGCGGCCTGGTAAGTGCCGACAACGGGTAGCTGCGTATTTTGAAGAAACCGAGCGATAGCAGTAGCGTTTTGACTGCGGCTCGCGTGAAGGCCAAGTAAAACCACACAGCGCTTTGCTTTACTGATTCGACTGACCGCTTCTTCGATTGCTGCGATGTCTGCGCAACCAGGCTGTGTGTAAGGCGAGGGGACAATAATGTCCGTTTGGGTTTGCTCGGATAAAACATCTTGGGGGAGACTCAAAAAGCAAGCCCCAGGACGACCTGACTCTGCGATACGAAATGCGTTCGCCATGATCTCGCTTGCGGCGTCCACATGCTGCACTTCAGCACTGAACTTAGTTATAGAGCGAAAAATACTGACGGTATCCATGCTCTGGTGTGTTTGTTTTTGCTGGTCAGTTCGTTTCACCGCACCACCGATAGCAATCAGCGGATCGCCTTCGGAGTTTGCTGTTGCAACCCCCGTAACTAGATTTCCACAGCCAGGGCCTGACGTAACCATTGTGACGCCTGCTTTGCTGGTTAGTCTTCCCATAACGCCCGCCATAAACGCGCCGTTAGCCTCGTGACGTACCGGAATCATTTGGATGTTAGTGTCTTCAATCGCATCGAACAGTCGATCTATTTTTGCACCAGGAATACCGAAAATGTACTTAATGCCGAGAGACTCTAGCTGTTGAGCGATCAACTGAGCTCCATTTTTATTTGAAGGTTTGGATTGCATTTGTTGTCCTTATTATTTGCCTGACTTTGTTACTTTTCCGCCTTTTCTATGGCGGTATTTATATCTTCCGGAGCCAAATTGGCGTTGAGGAAGTCTGTCGATACTGGGGTATCAATCACTAGCCGTGAGACTTTGCCAATCTGGAGGAACCCTGACGAAATGCTGTAATCCTGGATATGACCACCTCCTTGGCGGTCATCGGTAATAAAGTGTTCGTGATAGCCGGGCACATTAATGCCAGTCGTGTATTTAGGACTGCGAAAGCCGGCGACCACGCCTTGCTTATGCGTGAAGCGGAATGTTGGTTGTTCTTTGACCACTTCAAGCATTGGCCGATAAGGGCGTGTTTGTTTAGGTACGGTACGAGTGCGAACTGAATCGAAAACGCCATCAATGCGCACTGCGCAAAATAGGTTATCGCTTGGAACCATGTCGTCTATGAGGTTATGGACTTCATGACGTGACATGCGCGATGTCAGTGGCAGCTCGATATCAGGTTTAAAAAAAGTCATGACAGCAAAGGGCGTTTTTTGCGCCAGGTCTGCCGGGTTTGCGGAGCCATCCGACTTGAGTTGAAAAACTTCCTTATCAAAAGCAATCAACTCACCATCCAATTCATTGAACGTACCTAAACCAAAATCCCCATGTTTCAGCAGTTCTTCTATGGTTGTTGAACCTTCGTAAACTCCAGCGATCAAAGCACTCATTAACGAAGTCTGATAAATCTCACCATCTCCGGTAACGTGATGGTATTCAGAAAATTCTTTCGCTACTTCAAGCGAACAAGCACATAGAGGGTTATAAAATCCACGCATGAGTAAGACCAGTTATGCAATGAAGAGTATATTTAGATTGACTTCTACACGGTGCTAAATCCAATATAAAAAAGATTTATTTTGATATGGAAAATATATGGAATTTCGCTACCTGAAGTATTTTGTCTCGGTCGCCGAGACTCGTCACTTTACCCGAGCAGCTGAACAGTTAGGGATTGCGCAACCTCCTTTGAGTCAACAAATCAAAAAGCTAGAGCACGAGCTTGGCGTGGACTTATTTAAGCGCTTGTCTAGAGGAGTAGAGCTGACCCGTGCAGGGCAAGTCTTTTATACGGATGCGGTAAATATTCTTGCTGATGTGGAACGCGCTAAAGCAAAAGCTCGTCAGATTGCTCGTGGTGAAAATACGCAGGTTAAAATTGGGTTCGCGACGTCAACATCAACCTGCATTAAGGTATTGGAGAAGATTGGGCGTATTCAAGAGAATGGGGTTCATTTACAGACGGCGGAACTATCAATGCCAGAGCTTGCCACTCAGTTAAAAAGCAAACAACTTGATCTCGCAATCATGCGGCTACCCTGTTACGCCAGTGAGCCTTTTGAGCACAAGGTGTTGTTTAACGACCCGTTTGTCGCAGTGATTCCGGCGGGCCACGAACTGGCAAAATATCCCTGTATCCAGATGAAACAGTTGAGAGGCCATAAAATTTTACTGTTTCCACGAGAGACTGGACCCGCATTGTTTGATGGCATGAGCACACTTTTTGCCGACGCAGGAGTAAGGCTCGAACCACAGTTCGCAGCACCGCAACTTCGTACGACGATTGCCATGGCGCAGGCCGGGTTAGGTATTGCTCTCGTTCCGCGCTCACTGGCTGAACATCTCGATGATTCCGCGACAGTCGCTGAGATTGATAATATCCCTCTCATTAGTCGTGTTGTTGTTGCTTGGGAGGCATCTAATCTCAATAAACAAGCGCTAAAAGTAGCCATGCACATCGGTCATGTTGAGGCTTAAAGATGAGTCATCGAATTGGCTCTGATAGCCACAGGCAAATGTGATACTCTCACTCGTTATATGCAAAGCTATGCTTTGGTTGAATAGACAAATCTTACTCAACGAATAGAACTTACTGAGGATGTACCAATGATATACGCTGCGGTCTTTGATATGGACGGGTTGCTGATTGATTCAGAACCTTTGTGGAAGGAAGCGGAAAAGCAGGTGTTTTCATCAGTTGGTGTCCAAGTGACCGAAGTGCTGTCAAAGCAGACTGCAACTATGACGACAGGTGAAGTAACAAGGTTTTGGTATGAACGTAATCCTTGGCAAGAAAAGAGCCTAGAGGAAGTAGAGAATGCTGTTGTGGATAAAGTGGAGGCATTAATAATTGAAAAAGGATGCGAATTAGAGGGTGTTACAGAAACACTCAAATTGCTTAAGGAAAAAGGGTTTAAGATAGGGTTGTCTACTAATTCACCTTATCAACTCATTCCCATCATTTTGAACAAACTCGGTATTGCCAGTTACTTTGACGCGATATCATCGTCAGACGATGTAGAGCAGGGTAAGCCAGAGCCAGATGTCTACCTTTCAACAATCAATAAACTAGGTGTAGATTCAAGTAACTGTATTGCCTTTGAAGACTCTTATTCGGGTATGCTTGCGGCAACACGAGCAAACATAAAAACAGTCGTGATACCTCAACCTGATAAGTTCTACCAAGAGTTTAATGAAGCCAGTCTAAAGCTGCAAAAGCTATCAGAGTTTAATGAAAGCCATTTGGCGAGTTTAATGGACTTGAATTTGAAAGCAACACTTGCACCAACACCGCATGAAAGTTTTTTAGAAGAAGGACTTGATTGTGAATAGCCGATCGCTGAAAAAATACCTACTGCCAATGTTCTTATTGGTTTTACCTATAGAATCATTCGCAAAAGATACGACTATGTTGGACGAGCTCAATAATCGATTTGTTACATTTGAAAGGCGATTTGATGATTGTATCAACTCTGCTTCTCAAAGTGATATGAGTGAAAACATTGCCAGTCAGATTCAAGCGCTTAATATTGATTTTGAAATTTCGGTTGGCTATTTATACAAACAATCACTTTATTTATGCTCTGATGATGAATTCAGTGATTTAGCAAGAATTATCATGATAATTGAAACCTCCGATAATGATGGATTGCAATTATCAAAGGCAAAAGCTAGTCAAATTAGAAAGCTACTTTTTAGCAAAGTGGATTTACGTTTAGAGTCGAAGTTTCAAAGTTTACCGCAAGATAAAAAGGAAGCATTACTGAGCATTGCGAAAAAGCTTGAACCTTTTGATCTCGTAAGCATGCATGAACGACTTCAGGCAATGTAGACTTATGAAAGAATGTTTTGAGTAGATTCTTAACGCTTGGCTTTTTCATTAAGATTGAGTATTAGGTTCAACGCCTCTAGCTCTTACACAAGATCTAGAGGCATCCATTTTTTATTGACTTAAAAATGCCGCGCTAAGATTTTAACCCTGCAGCGGTCATCATGACGCGAAATAACATAGACACTAACCCTAATGCAGCGACGCTAACGACCCAAATTCCAACCATCCACGCCCATTGGCGGCACCAATTTTTGACTTTCATACTCACTCCTTATCAACTCGTTAATGGTACGCTTCGTCTTCTTTCACTTTTCCAGAGAAGACGTAATAACTCCAAAAGGTGTAAGCCAGAATGATCGGGATGATGATCACCGCTCCAACGAGCATAAAGCGCTGACTGCTTGCAGGAGCCGCTGCTTCCCATATTGATATGCTAGGAGGAATGATATTTGGCCAGATACTGATACCAAGCCCTGCGAACCCGAGAATCACGATCACTAGCGCCATCACGAAAGGGCTGCGCTCTTTACGCTTTTTAACGGAGTCAGCAATCTTCAAACATACCAGTCCAGTAATGACTGGTACGGGCAGTAAGTAGAACAAATTCGGCAGAGAAAACCATCTTTCCGCAATGGTAGGGTAAGCAAGTGGAGTCCAAGCGCTCACAATGACTAATGCGGAGATCATCGCCAGTAGTGTTTTATTAGTGAAGCGGTACATCGTGTTTTGCAGTGCACCTTCCGTCTTCATGATGAGCCATGTGCTACCGAGCAGCGCGTACGTTGCGACTAAACCCAAACCGCAAAAGATGGGAAAAGGGGTAAGCCAGTCTAGTTGGCTACCTACGAAGACGCGGTTTTCCACCGCAAAGCCTTGAATTACCGCGCCAACAACGATGCCTTGGAAAAACGTGGTTAAAATCGAGCCGACCATAAAAGAACGGTCCCAGAACTTTAAGTGGTTTTCCAATGCTTTAAAGCGAAACTCAAACGCGACGCCACGAAAGATCAAAGCAATCAACATCAACGTCAAAGGGATGGTTAGCGCTTCAATAATTACCGCGTAAGCCATGGGAAAAGCGCCAAATAGAGATGCACCTCCAAGCACAATCCAAGTTTCGTTTCCGTCCCAAACCGGCGCGACACTGTTGACCATGACGTCTTTTTGTTTTTCATCCTTGATGAAGGGCATCAGTATTCCAATACCCAAATCGAAGCCGTCCATGATGATGTACATCAAAGTGGCAAAAACGATGATCGCGAACCAAATCACGGATAAATCAAAATGCATATTCTCTACCTTAACTTTGTGACAAATTCTAGATGCGGCCTGAAACGGTCGTCATGTCGTGCTCATCGTGCTCGATTGCATCGGGGCCTTTCTTGATTTGGTGGATCATGTAGTAATACCCAAAACCAAACACCAAGCTGTACACAACAAGGAAACACAGCAGGCTGATGCTCATTTGTAGGTCTCCGTGTGCAGAAACCGCATCACGCGTTTTTTGTACGCCATACACGACCCAAGGTTGTCGACCAACCTCTGTCGTAAACCAGCCAGCGAGTATTGCGATAAGACCAGATGGCCCCATAAACAATGAAAATTTGAGGAACCAACGCGAGGTATAAAGCGTGTTCTTTTTTCGTAACCACATGCTGTAGAAGCTTTGAAAAATCATCAGAAGTCCTAGCCCGACCATGATTCGAAATGACCAAAAGACGATAGGTGAGTTCGGTCGTTCCTCTTTCGGAAAGTCTTTCAGCGCCGGGATTGGCTCAGTTAAACTGTGGCGTAGGATCAAACTTCCTAGAACAGGAATTTCTAAGGCATAGTCTGTGCGTTCTTGTTCCATGTTTGGCATGCCGAACAAAATCAATGGGGTTGGTTTGCCATCACTGTTATCCCAATGTCCTTCGATGGCAGCGATTTTGGCGGGCTGGTGTTCCAGAGTGTTTAGCCCATGCACATCGCCAATCACGGCTTGGAGTGGCGCAAGGAACACTAAGATCCCTAGCGACATCGAAAACATGGTTTTTACCGCAGTCGATTGATTGCCTCTCAATAAATGCCAAGCGGCTGACGCGCCTACAAAGAGTGCTGAACTGACGAAAGCCGCGACGCTCATGTGCGCCAAACGATAAGGAAATGAAGGATTGAAAACGATAGCAAACCAGTCGGTTGGCACCACACGTCCGTCGACAATTTCATAGCCTTGTGGCGTTTGCATCCAACTGTTGGAGGCGAGAATCCAGAACGTCGAAATGATCGTTCCTAACGCCACCATCGAGGTTGCAAAAAAGTGCAGCTTTTCGCCGACGCGACGCCACCCAAACAGCATTACGCCAAGAAATCCGGCTTCGAGAAAGAAAGCCGTTAACACTTCATAAGTCAGTAATGGGCCTGTGATAGAACCAGCGAAGTCGGAGAAACCACTCCAATTGGTGCCGAATTGATAGGCCATGACAAGACCAGATACAACACCCATTCCAAAGTTAACCGCAAAAATTTTCGACCAGAAGTAATAGAGCTTTTGGTAATCGGGATTACGTGTTTTTAGCCATAAACCTTCCAACACGGCGAGATAGGTGGCCAAACCTATGGTGATAGCGGGGAAAATAATATGAAAGGATACGGTAAAGGCGAACTGTATCCGTGCAAGCATAAATGCGTCGAGGCCAAACATTAAACTTCCTTTGATCTTTTAAGTTTTATGAGAGAGCTATTTTAAAAGGAGTGAAATGAGGGAAGTAGGTACAGACAGTGACTATAAACCTATAACAGATTAAATATTGAAGTGTTATTATTTTGCATTCGGCTTTATGAAAGGGGATTTGCGTTTGGCGAAGTATCAAGAGTTAGTGGAACAGCTTAAAAGGCAGATAAAATCGGGGATATGGCATCCGGGTGACAAGCTGCCTTCTCTGCGTCGCCAATCTGAACACTCGGGTTTGAGCTTGATGACGGTGTTGCACGCGTATCAAATTCTGGAATCTCAAGGCTGGGTAACATCACAGCCGCGATCTGGTTATCGAGTCGCGCCCAATATTAAGAGTTCAAATGAACCCCAAGCGCCAGCCGCGGTTTCGTGGACAGAGCAGGTAGACATCAATGAGTTTATCTTTGATGTTCTGCAGGCGAGTAAAAATCCATCCATGATCAATTTTGGCTTTGCCTATCCAGACCCAAGTTTGTACCCAAGATATCACGTGAATCGGGCGATGAGCGCAGCCGCTCGCAATATGCCGATTTCCACCACCTTTGATAACTTACCGCCGGGAAACGAACAATTACGCACCATCATCGCGAAGCGTTATGCTGCGAAAGGCATTGAAATTTCACCCGATGAAATTGTCATTACGGCAGGCGCGCTGGAGGCGTTAACGCTCAGTTTGCAAGCTTGTACAAGACCGGGAGATTGGGTGGTTGTGGAGTCGCCTGCATTCTATGGCGCTTTGCAATCCTTAGAGCGGTTAGGTTTGAAAGCGCTCTCAGTAAGAACAGACCCAGTCACGGGCATTGACCTAGACTCATTGGAGAGAGCGCTGCAAACGCATGATGTGAAAGCGTGCTGGCTTATGTCGAACTTCCAGAATCCTCTGGGTTTTACGCTCTCCAACGAGAAAAAACAAAAGCTGATTGAACTGACACAGCGATATAACGTGCCAGTAATTGAAGATGATGTGTACAGCGAACTGCATGCCGAGAATGACTCGGTTTACCCACTAAGGATGTTTGATGACACGGGCAATACCATGTTGTGCTCCTCGTTTTCAAAATCATTAATCGCAGGGCTACGTATTGGTTGGGTTGCGGCAGGAAAGCGGGCGCTAGAGGTACAAAAGTTACAGTTAATGAGTACATTAGCGACGAGTGCACCAGTGCAAATGACATTGGTGCACTATTTAACAAGCCGCAATTATGAATCGCATTTGAAGCAGTTACGGAAAAAGCTGTTTGAACGTAAAAGTAAGATGACGGATCTGCTTAGTGAGCTGTTACCTGAAGCAGTCAACGTGTTAAGCCAAAGCGGCGGGTACTTTATTTGGCTAGAGCTTCCTAAGCATATTGATGCCTTGCCGATATATCGAGAAGCACTAAAAGGTAATATCAGCATCGCACCGGGAAAGATGTTCAGCCTGACAGAACAATACGATCACTGTATTCGTCTTAACGCTTCTTTTGAGCTCAATGACAAATACGTTCATGCTCTCAATCTGCTTGCCAATATTATTCGCGATCATTTGGCGAAATAGCCACTTTCTTCAGTTTTTGGGTTTAATGGAGCGCGCCGGATTTCCAACGACTCGATCGCCCGGCGCAACGTCTTTGGTTACGACAGAGCCAGCGCCAACGACGGCCTGATCGCCAATGGTCACGCCTGGCAGTATGATAGCGCCCCCACCAATCCAAACGTTATTGCCGATTTTTACCGGTTTGGCGATCTCGTCTCCGGATAAGCGTCTTTGTGTATCGAGTGAATGAGCGGCTGTGTAAATTTGCACTCTAGGCCCAATCATGACGTTCGCGCCAACCTCAACCTGCCCATTGTCCAGAATAATGGCATCCCAGTTGATGTAGGTGTTTTCTCCGATGGACAGGTGACAACCGTAGGTAAGTTGAAGCGGTGGCTCTATACAGGCGCTGTTTTCTAATTGGACGCCCATTTCTGCCAATAGTTGTCTACGTATATCTGGGTTTGGCTCGTGGTTAAATTGGAAGACAAGCTGCGCGGTTTTGGCGCGCATTAGCTTTAGTTCTTCATCCAGACAATTATAGGTTTCTCCAGAGCGCATCCGAGTCAGTTCTGACATAACAATCATTCCATCAATGTTATTTGCAACAAGGTGCACAATAATAAGTGAGAGTGACTCGAAGTGAAAATTTGATGCTTAAAAATCAGAAAGTTATCACTGATTTGCCTTGCGTATTCAGTCGGTTGATTGGCTCGTTTAGTACACAAAGACGTGCTCCCTAAATAGCTTAATCGTGTTGAAGCTAAAGCGGGAAACCACTCGAAGCGTTTTGCGTAGATTACAATATAGTTAATAAGAAGAACTTAATTGAGCCGTTTGCGCTATCGATTGGGCTAAAAATATAAGACTTATGCGCTCTGGCTTGCTGGCAACGATGAATCAAGAGTGAGCACTTTATGTTCGAACGGGTCATTTCATTTTTAGAAACAACGCTGTTTACCTTTAACGAACAACCTATCACGTTGTGGGCGATATTGATGGTGCCGACATGGGTGATTGTCGCTTTATGGTTGTCCAAAATTTTAATCAAAACCGTTACGTCAAGAATGTCCTCATCGGGGAAAGATCCAAACGTTATTCATTTGGTTAAACGGATATTATTTGTCATCGCTCTAGCCATTATTTTTATGACCACACTTTCGATGATCAATGTGCCAATCACCGCGTTCGCCTTTCTGTCTGGTGCCATCGCTATCGGCTTCGGTTTTGGTGCACAAAACATCATTAACAACTTCATAAGTGGCTGGATTTTGATTGGTGAAAAGCCAATCCGAATTGGGGACTTTTTAGAGGTTGAGGGCGCCAAAGGCATTGTCGAGCAAATAAATACACGCTCAACGAGAATCAGACGAACCGATGGTGTTCATATGCTCATACCCAACAGTCAGTTGATTGAGAACGTGGTGATCAACTGGACGTTATGCGACAGATTAGTTCGTGGCTCTGTCGTCGTCGGTGTCGCGTATGGGAGCGATGTCAAACAGGTTGCTGCCTTAATGGCGGAAGTGACTTCGCAGCAAGCGCAAGTTCTGAGTTCGCCAGCGCCAGATGTGTTTTTTCAAGACTTTGGTGACAATGCTTTGATCTTCGAATCTTATTTTTGGATTAACTCAACGGTTGAGGGCGGTATTCGCTCGGTCGCAAGTGCCATGCGTTTTGAAATCTACGAAGCTTTCGAAAAGCACGGCATTGAAATCGCGTTTCCACAACGAGATGTGCACATTGATGGGCAAATCAAGTTGTCTAGGGAGAGAAACGGATAGGGCGATAAGCGGTATTGGTGTTCTTATCTTGGTGTCGAGTAACCATAGCGAGGCGGTCACAACACGGATTCACCTCGCTAGAAACCAGTTTGAAGACGTTATTGGTTGTCCCACATGACTTCGCATTCTTCTTTGATTGCTGATTTTAGCAACTCAATCAGTGGAAACGCTCTGCGTCCTAGGCTTACCGCGGGCTCTGCTTGTTCTTCCTCTTCGTCTACATCAGTAGGGAGGTTTTCTTCAGCTGCATTTTTCGCAGATAGAGCAGAAGTTAATTTTGATAGCGCGTCAGGAACATCTTGAGCGGAAATTGATCCCGGCACCGTGCCGCTGTGCCCCATCATTTTGAGCATATCTAATGCAATATCACCAAACATTGTGACGTTTGAGTGGCTTCGACAACGAAATGTTATGAGCATTTACCTGATCCTGTTTTATATGTTCGCTTTGAAACTAAATTGTAGCTGAAATCAGACACTAATTAATGTGATGAAGACCGTTGAGCGTTAAGGTTTTTATGAGTAACAATAAAAAACGGGCACGTACGTCTGCATGCCCGTTTAAATACATTATTTGATTATGATAGTTGATGATTTACAAGCTATACGGATCGCCTAGAGCCAATGCGACCCTAGAAGCAGGAGACTTTCCTAACGCACGGCAAATTTGCCAACCCGCTTCATTGATGACGCTAAGGTCAACGCCTGTTTCAATCCCAAGTTGCTCACACAGATAAAGTACATCTTCCGTTGCAACATTGCCACTAGCTCCTTTCGCGTAAGGGCAGCCGCCGAGCCCCGCTACTGCGCTATCAATGGTGTTGATGCCCATTAACAAGGCTTGGTAGATATTGGCTAATGCTTGTCCATAAGTGTCATGAAAATGTACTGCGAGCGCGTCTTTTGGCAGTAGCGTTAACAACGAATCCAGCATGGCGATAACGCGATTTGGGGTTGCTTTTCCGACAGTATCGCCCAGAGAAATCTCATAACATCCCATATCAAACAGCGTATTTGCGACCTTGGTAGTTTGCTCTGGCATGATGTCCCCCTCATATGGACACACCATGGTACAAGACAAGTACCCGCGCACAGGAATGTTGTGCTGGTTCGCCAATTCGATAACGGGCTCAAAACGGGCTATGCTCTCCGCAATGCTGCAGTTGATGTTCTTCTGGCTGAACGCCTCTGAAGCGGAGCCAAACACCGCGATTTGCTTTACACCACTTTCGAGCGCACGTTCTAACCCTGCTAGGTTCGGTGTTAGCGCACTGTACACTACATCAGGCTGTCGAGTGATACCCGCAAATACCTGTGCTGAATCGGCCATTTGTGGTACCCACTTTGGGGAGACGAAAGACCCAGCTTCAATGTGTTTTAAACCACTGGTGCTTAGTTGATTGATCAAACGGATTTTATCGACCAGCGACACTGCCGTTTCATTTTGCAGGCCATCGCGTGCACCGACTTCGACAACATTAACTTTCGTTGGCAGCATACTCGAGCTCCTTATCTTCGCTGGCGTTATCCGATGACGAAGCCAAATGCAGCAGGATAGAACCATGTTGTACTTGGTCTCCGTGCTGATAAAACAATTCGTCGACTTTTGCTGCTACCGGAGCCGTGATGGTGTATTCCATTTTCATTGCTTCGAGTACCAAAAGCGGATCGCCCGCCGCCACTTCGTCACCTTTAGCCACCATGACAGCCGAAATTATGCCGTTGAGTGGCGCGGTTGGACTTAGCTCATCGTCAATATCTTTTGCAGAGTCAAAGTTAGGTTGATGAGCAAACGTGCGTTGCTGGCCAAGATAAAACAGTGTTGTTCTTTGTTCATCGCTAAGTGCATTAAAGGTGTAACGCACATTATCAATATCGACGATAAACTGGTTGTCACTTTCAAGCAGGATGACCTGATGCAACTCCTCACCGCATCGGATAGTGAAGTGAGATCCTGTATCTTGAGATGATTGTTGCAAACGTGCCTGATGGTTGGCATTGGCATCCGTGAAGTTAAATCGGTAAACGTTGTCAACCGACAACCTAAAACCTCGTTTGGTTGGCGCGGGTAACGTTGAGCTGTCTGATTTTGAAATGAGATCATTCCAACGAGCAACCGCCGCCAATGTAAGCCAGATTGAATCCGAGACGTCTTGCTGCTCATTTATGCCTTGTTGATGTCTTACGAGGAAACCTGTATCGAGCTCAATCTCGGCAAAGGCTGGCTGCGAAATAATACTGTGCAGATAACCAATGTTTGTCGTTACGCCACGTACGTGATATTGAGTTAACGCCTGCTTAATCTGCTTTAGAGCGATATCACGAGTTTGCCCCCAGACGATCAGCTTGCTGATCATTGGATCGTAATATTCGCTGATGCTATCGCCTTGGGTAACACCACTATCAACGCGTACGCACGCTAGGCGCACACTACTGTCTGATACGGGTTCTTTTAAGTAATCAATGCGGCCAGTCGACGGCATAAAGTCATTGTCTGTATCTTCTGCGTAAATTCGCAGCTCAATTGAATGACCGTTGTGGGTGATTTCCGATTGCGAAATAGGTAAATGCTCGCCAGCTGCGACTTTGAATTGCCACTCCACCAAATCAACGCCGGTGATCAATTCAGTGACAGGGTGTTCAACTTGCAGACGGGTATTCATCTCCATGAAGTAGAATTGACCTCGGCTATCGAGTAAGAACTCCACCGTGCCAGCGCCAACATAGTCGATCGCTTGAGCGGCCTGAACCGCAGCTTCACCCATTTGTTTACGCAGTTCATCACTAAGACCGGGAGCTGGTGCTTCTTCGACTACTTTTTGGTGACGACGCTGAATGGAACAATCGCGATCAGAAAGATAGACACAGTTGCCACGCTGGTCAGCGAATACCTGAACTTCCACGTGGCGAGGCTGCAATATGCATTTTTCGATTAGAAGCTGCTTATCGCCAAAGCTTGAAAGTGCTTCACGCTGCGCTCCGTCGATAGCCAGCGGCATTTCGGCTGCGCTGTTGACCACTCGCATGCCTTTGCCGCCGCCACCTTGTGTTGCTTTAAGCATCACTGGGTAACCGATTTTTTCAGCTTCCGCTAATAAGTGCTCTACGCTGTTGTCTGTGCCGTGATAGCCGGGAACCAAGGGCACGTTCGCCTCAGACATGATGGCTTTGGCTTGCGACTTCGAACCCATTGCTTCAATTGCGCTGGTGGAAGGGCCAATAAAAACAATGCCATTTTCGCTGCACGCTTTCGCCAGTTTAGGGTTCTCGGAAAGAAAACCATACCCAGGGTGGATAGCATCGGCTTGCCATTTTTTCGCAGCGCCGATAATTGCATCGATATCGAGATACGATTCACTCGCAGGAGCGGGGCCAATGAATTCAGCGAAATCCGCTTGTTTAACATGTAAGCTGCTGCGATCCGCTTCGGAATAGACGGCAACCGTCTCTATAGCCATGCTTTTTGCGGTTTTAATGATTCGGCAGGCAATTTCACCGCGGTTTGCGATCAGTATTCTTTTAAACATGATTCCTCCAATTGGCGGCGCGCTTTTCAAAAAATGCACTCAGTCCTTCTTGTCCTTCTTCGGACACGCGGGCGGTTGCAATAGCTTGGCTGGTGTATTCAATTAATGAATGCTCGATAGGTTGATTGTCACAACGTAAGCAGAGCGTTTTTGCTGCCTGCATGGCTTGTGGACCGTTGTTAAGCAGGTGATCAATGGTGCGATTGACGGCTTCACGTGGTTGAGAGTCTATCTGATGAAGAATACTCATCGATAGTGCGGTTTCGGCATCAATCAGTTCCGCGGTTAAAAAGTAGCGTCGGCTTTGTCGTTGTCCAATCGCTCGAATGACGTAGGGTCCGATTGTCGCGGGTAACAAACCGAGTTTCACTTCACTCAAACAGAAGCGGCTTTCAGGTGTACCGATAGCGATATCGCAGCAGCAGATAAGCCCAAGTGCGCCGCCAAATGCAGCGCCATGCACCATAGCAATGGTTGGTTTGCTAAAGGTATCCAGTTTGTGCAAGAGCAACGCTAACTGCTGTGCATCTTGCAGATTTTCCCCCTCGGTTTTGGTGGCCATTGACTGCATCCAGCCAAGATCCGCACCCGCAGAAAAGTGTTTACCTTGCGCCGTTAGTACCAATGCACGTAGAGAGTTGTCTCTCTCAAGTTTTTCCAAGGTGTCGATAAGTGAAGCAATTAATTCATCATTAAACGCGTTGTGTTTCTCTGGTCGATTGAGGCTCAACCAAGCAACGCCATTGCTGTCTTTTTCAAGCAGTAGTCCGGTCATGTGACTTCCTTTGTCTGACATTTCAGTCTGTATTTCAATGCTCGCTAACCATTACTTTTTAAACATCGGTATTCGCGAGGAGTTAAGGTTTGCCTTGCATCCGGCTACATGCGGAAGATGCCAAATTTACTGTCTGGTATTGGCGCATTAAGCGCAGCAGACAGAGCAATGCCGACAACATCACGGGTTTTCGCAGGGTCAATAATGCCGTCGTCCCACAGGCGTGCACTGGCGTAGTATGCATGGCTTTGAGTCTGATATTGCTCCGCAATTGGACGTTTGAACGCTTCTTCTTCCTCTACGCTCCAGCTTTCACCTTTGCGAGTTTTGATATCGCGGGTCACTTGCGCCATCACGCCAGCCGCTTGCTCTCCACCCATGACGGAGATGCGCGCGTTTGGCCACATCCACATCATTGTTGGATCATAAGCGCGGCCACACATGCCGTAGTTTCCTGCGCCATACGATCCACCAATAACCACGGTAAACTTCGGCACGTCTGCACACGCAACAGCAGTTACCATTTTCGCACCATGTTTGGCGATGCCTTCGGCTTCGTACTTCTGACCGACCATAAAGCCCGTGATGTTCTGCAAGAAGAGCAGAGGAATTTTGCGTTGTGCGCACAGCTCAATAAAATGCGCGCCTTTTTGTGCTGATTCCGAAAATAGAATGCCGTTGTTAGCGACAATGCCAATCGGCATACCGTGAATATGGGCAAAGCCACAGACCAAGGTTTCGCCGAACAAGGCTTTAAATTCATCGAACTGGGAATCATCAACAATTCGGGCAATGACCTCTTTAACATCAAACGGCTTTTTGAGATCGGTCCCGACGATGCCGTACAGCTCTTGGGCAGGAAAATGTGGTTCCTGTGGTGCTTTTTGCTTGAGTTGAACGGGTTTCAAGTGGTTAATTTGAGAAACGGCTTGTCTTGCCAACTCTAACGCGTGGTGATCATTTTCTGCGTAATAGTCCGCCACACCAGAGGTGCGACAATGAACGTCTGCGCCACCAAGATCTTCCGCACTGACTTCTTCACCTGTCGCTGCTTTTACAAGAGGTGGACCTGCCAAAAAAATCGTGCCTTGTTCTTTGACTATGATGGATACGTCGCACATGGCAGGGACATAAGCGCCGCCAGCGGTACATAGCCCCATGACCACCGCAATTTGTGGAATGCCTTTGGCCGACATACGGGCTTGGTTGTAGAAAATACGGCCAAAATGGTCTTTATCTGGGAAGACTTCATCTTGGCGGGGGAGGTTAGCACCGCCAGAGTCGACTAAGTAAACACACGGCAGTTGGCATTTTTCTGCAATTTCTTGTGCTCTTAAGTGCTTTTTCACGGTGAGTGGGTAGTAACTGCCGCCTTTTACCGTCACGTCGTTCGCGACGATCATGCACTCAGTGCCGTCAATCACACCCACACCTGCAACCACTCCAGCACATGGAACGTAATCTGGATACACATCCCAGCCAGCAAATTGACCAATTTCTAGAAAGGACGAACCAGGGTCGAGTAGGGCAAGAATGCGCTCACGTACCGGAAGTTTGCCTTTCTTCTGCTGATGCTCGCGGGCTTTCTCACCGCCACCATCTTCTATTTGGGCAGTCACGGTATAAAGTTGATCTACAAGTGACGCCATAGAGCGGTAGTTTTCCTGATACTGCTCTGAATGGGTATTAATATTGGTCGTCAAACAAGCCATAAATAGCCGATCTCCATTCGGTAGACGGGTGTCACCACCCGTCTTTATTTAGGTTGAATAAGATTTAGATTGAATAAGGAAGTTGTTTCGAGTTCGAACCGCCTAGGTATGATGATTAGGCGCTTTCGTTAAACAATTCGCGACCAATAAGCATGCGGCGAATTTCTGAAGTGCCCGCACCGATTTCATACAGCTTGGCATCTCGCAACAAACGGCCCGTATCAAACTCGTTGATGTAGCCGTTACCGCCAAGTAGTTGAATCGCATCCAGTGCCATCTTGGTTGCCAGCTCTGCGCTGTAGAGGATCGCGCCAGCAGAATCTTTACGTGTGGTTTCACCGCGATCACAAGCGGCAGCGACGGCGTAAACATACGCTTTAGCGGCATTCATTTGTGTGTACATATCCGCGATTTTTGCTTGAACTAGCTGGAATTCACCGATGGATTTACCGAACTGTTTACGGTCGTGAATGTAAGGCACAACGATATCCATACACGCCTGCATGATGCCAAGTGGGCCGCCTGCAAGCACCACACGTTCGTAGTCGAGACCGCTCATCAATACTTTCACGCCTTGGTTTTCTTCGCCGAGAATATTTTCCGCAGGGACTTCGCAGTTTTGAAAGACCAGCTCACACGTATTCGAGCCGCGCATACCCAACTTGTCGAGTTTTTGTGCTTGAGTAAATCCAGGGAATCCGCGTTCCACAATAAATGCCGTGATGCCTTTGGAGTGCTGGCTTGGGTCGGTTTTTGCGTAGACAACATAGGTGTGTGCATCAGGGCCGTTGGTGATCCACATTTTGTTGCCGTTTAGCAGGAAAATATCGCCTTTACGTTCGGCTTTAAGCTGCATAGAGACCACATCAGAGCCGGCGCCGGGTTCACTCATTGCAAGGGCGCCGATATGTTCACCGGAGATGAGCTTAGGTAGGTATTTCTCTTTTTGTGCTTGTGTGCCGTTGCGGTGGATTTGGTTGACACAAAGATTGGAGTGAGCGCCGTAACTTAATGCGACCGAGGCGGAAGCTCGGCTGATCTCTTCCATAGCGACAACGTGGGCGAGATAGCCCATGCCTGCACCACCAAACTCTTCGCTGGTGGTCACGCCTAAAAGACCCATGTCACCCAGTTTGGACCAAAGATGGTTTGGAAAGTCGTTAGATTGGTCGATAGATTGCGCTAGCGGCGCAATTTCTCTTGCAGCAAAACTATTGATTTGCTCGCGAAGCAAATCGGTATTTTCGTCATAAACAAAGTTCAGGGAAGAGTAGGTAGATTTCATTGCGTGTCCTTGCCTTTACGTCACCTACATCCCAGAGTTGAGGTGTTAGGTGACTTTTTCGCCTTTCATGGATCTCAGTGTGTTTTGGCATCGCAACTGTGCCGCATTTAACTCCATCATTACCGCTTGAATGTCGTTTGCTTGCTGCTGCAATGCTGCCTTCTTCTCTTCGATCAACCGAATCATATAGTTCAACTGCTCAGTACTTTGATCGGTATCGTAGAGTTCAAATAACTCTTTGATATCTGCAAGAGAAAAGCCCAATCGCTTACCTCGCAAAATCAGTTTTAGTCGAATTCGATCACGACCATTGTAGATTCGAGTGTTGCCTTTACGTTCTGGAGTTAGGAGACCTAAATCTTCGTAGAAGCGAATACTTCGGGTAGTAATGTCGAACTCTTTCGCGAGCTCGCTGATCTTAAATGTGTTCATTCCTTAACCTTACGACTTTCGTATAACATTCATACGAATATACAATTCGTTAACGTTAAAGTAAACAAACAACATCCACTCTTGAGCCTTGATATCACTCGCATTTACTCGAAATAAAAGAATCACTCGAACAAACAACAACCTCAAACTTGACGTTAACGTAAATGTTAGTATAGTTATGACGTAAACGTCAACAAAAGGTTAATGGAATGAAAAATGAAACATGGATTGTTGCCGCCAAGCGAACGCCTATCGGCTCTTTTCAAGGTGCATTAGCTTCAACCGATGTCACGGAACTAGGTGCGAAAGCCATCCAAGGGGCACTAGCCGAAAGCCAACTCGATGTGCAAAAAATAGACGAAGTGTTGATGGGATGCGTTTTACCCGCCGGCGTGGGGCAAGCGCCAGCAAGACAAGCAAGTCTTAAAGCAGAAATGCCACAATCGATTGGTTGTACGACACTGAACAAAGTTTGTGGTTCGGGTATGAAAACCGTGATGCTGGCATATGACCTTATTCAATCTGGTAATGCGCATGCTGTCATCGCTGGTGGCATGGAAAACATGTCGTCTTCTCCTTATCTATTAAAGAAAGCGCGTGATGGTTTCCGTTTAGGTCACGAGCAAGTGCTTGATCACATGTTTTATGACGGGTTGCAGGATGCCTACCAAGGCGAGCTGATGGGTGTCTTTGCAGAACAGACGGCGCAAAAGTATCAGTTCAGCCGTGAAAGTATGGATGCCTGGGCGCAGCAGTCGATGACTCGTGCGCAGCAAGCAATCGAGCAAGGTTTGTTCAAAGAAGAGATCGTGCCTGTTAACGTAAAAAGTCGGCGCGGCGAAACCTTGGTTGTAGATGATGAGCAACCGAGCAAACTCGACGTCACTAAAATTCCTACCTTACGCCCTGCGTTTGCCAAAGATGGCGGCGTAACCGCAGCAAACTCTAGTTCCATTTCGGATGGTGCGTCGGCAATGATCTTAGTCGATAGTGAGTTTGGTCGTCAGGAAAACCTTCAGCCTCTAGCCAAAATTGTCGCGTACAGCACGCATGCAAGACAGCCTGATGAGTTCACCATCGCACCAGTCTTCGCGATTGAATCGCTGCTGGAAAAAACGGGCTGGGACAAATCGGACGTGGACCTTTGGGAAATCAATGAAGCTTTTGCTGTCGTGACTCAATACGCGGTAAAAGCACTCGAACTGGACGAGAGCAAAGTGAACCCTCGCGGAGGGGCTTGTGCGCTGGGGCATCCAATAGGCGCAAGTGGCAATCGAATCCTTGTCACTTTGATTCATGCGCTAAAACAAACTGGTGGTAAGCGTGGCGTTGCATCGCTTTGTATTGGCGGCGGCGAAGCTACCGCTATCGCGATTGAAATCTGCTAAATCACTCTCAACAAAGTTTCACTTACATAACAGTAGTCAGTAACAAGCTGAAAAATACAAGGATGTCATCATGACAGAACAAGTAAAGCAGTATATCGGTGGTGAATTTGCCATCTCCGATTCAAAACAATGGCTAGATGTAACCAACCCGGCAACCAACGAAGTGATTGCACAAGTACCTTGTGCCACGGAATCGGAAATGAATGCGGCGATTGCCAGCGCAACAGAAACGTTCAAACGCTGGAAAGAAGTTGCAGCGCCGGAGCGTGCTAGATTGATGCTGCGTTACCAACATTTGCTAAAAGAGCAACACGATGAGTTGGCGATACTGCTTTCAAGTGAGACAGGCAAAACCCTCGCGGATGCAAAGGGTGACATTTGGCGTGGGATTGAAGTCGTAGAACAAGCGGCGAACATTTGTAGCTCAATGATGGGCGAAACGGTTGAGAATGTCGCAACCAATATTGATGGTTACTCTTACATTCAACCGCTCGGTGTTTGTGCTGGCATCACACCGTTTAACTTCCCTGCGATGATCCCATTGTGGATGTTCCCGATGGCGATCGCTTGTGGCAACACCTTTATTTTGAAGCCGTCAGAGCAAGTGCCACTAACGGCAATGAAACTGGCGGAGCTGTTTGAACAAGCTGGCGCACCAAAAGGCGTATTGCAAATTGTTCACGGGACCAAAGAGCAAGTCGACCGCATTCTGACTGATCCAGTTGTTCGTGCGATCTCTTTTGTTGGCTCTGTGCCCGTTGGTGAGTACATCTACAAAACAGGTACAGACAACCTGAAACGCGTGCAGTCATTTGCAGGTGCTAAGAACCACATGGTCATCATGCCGGATGCAAACAAACAGCAAGTCATCAATAACCTAGTTGGCGCGTCAGTTGGTGCTGCAGGCCAACGCTGTATGGCTATTTCGGTTGCCGTATTTGTCGGCGAAACCAAAGAATGGATTCCAGAGCTTAAAGAGGCGTTAGCTCAGGTTCAGCCTGGCGCGTGGGATGATGAAACCGCTGGTTATGGTCCACTGATTAGCCCTCAAGCGAAGCAGCGAGTGGTGAATCTGATTAATGAAGGCAAAGCGTCAGGCGCGAATTGTGTTCTGGACGGGACAGATTGCCAAGTACCTGGCTTCCCGAACGGTAACTGGGTGGGGCCAACACTGTTTACTAACGTGACCACAGACATGTCGATTTATCAGGAAGAAATTTTCGGGCCTGTACTGTTAACTATGGAAGTGGATGACCTAGATGAAGCGATTGAACTGATCAATGCAAACCGCTTTGGTAATGGTACGTCTATTTTCACGGCGAACGGCGCTGCCGCGAGAAAGTATCAACACAATATCGAAGTAGGTAACGTAGGCATCAACGTGCCGATTCCAGTGCCATTGCCATTTTTCTCATTTACTGGGTGGAAAGGCAGCTTCTACGGCGACCTGCATGCTTACGGTAAACAAGCGGTTCGCTTCTACACCGAGACGAAAACTGTCACCGCGCGTTGGTTTGAAGATGACATTCCAAGCGGTCCAAACATGACCATTCAACTTAGCTAATTACTGGATTAGCGACACCTCTAGCCAAGCGCCACCGTTTAAGTGGGCTTGGCTCGGATACAAATGCAACGAATTAGACCTTAGGACTTCAAGATGGATTTTGAATTAAACGAAGATCAACTCGCGTTTGCCGAAGTAGCAAAGCAGTTTGCAGACCAAATGTTAGCGCCTCATGCGGCCGAGTGGGATGAAAACCATCATTTCCCTAAAGACGTACTGCGTCAAGCAGGTGAACTTGGTTTTCTGAGCATCTATACGCCGCCAGAGCATGGTGGCTTGGGGTTATCTCGTTTGGATGCGGCGATCATTTTCGAGCAGTTGGCTATGGGTTGTACCGCGACTACTGCGTTTATGACCATTCACAACATGGCGACGTGGATGATAACCAGCTTTGCCAAAGCCGAAGTGGCGCAGCAATTTAGCGCGGATCTAATTTCGGGTGAAAAGCTCGCTTCCTACTGTTTAACCGAACCTAATGCCGGCTCTGACGCCGCTTCTCTAACGACTAGCGCAGTGCGTGATGGCGATGAGTTTGTCCTCAATGGAGCAAAAGTGTTTATCTCGGGTGCGGGTGATACAGATGTTCTCGTCGTGATGGCGCGTTCGTGTGGTGAAGGAGCGGGTGGCGTTTCTGCATTCGTTGTTCCTGCTGATTGCGAAGGCATTAGCTACGGTAAAAAAGAAGCCAAAATGGGTTGGAACTGCCAGCCAACTCGCATGATTACCTTCGAAAATGTCCGCATTCCGGCTGACTATCTGTTGGGTGAAGAGGGAGAGGGCTTTAAGTTCGCCATGCTTGGCCTTGATGGTGGTCGAATCAATATCGCTACTTGTTCCGTCGGTACTGCGCAACAAGCACTGAACGAAGCCAAGCAATACATGAACGAACGCAAACAGTTCGGCCGTTCACTGGCGCAATTTCAAGCGTTGCAGTTCAAGCTTGCTGATATGGCGACTGAGCTGGTCGCTGCGCGTCAAATGGTGCGACTCGCTGCCGCTAAACTCGATGCCCAGCACGCAGAAAAAAGTGCGTACTGTGCCATGGCAAAACGCTTTGCTACTGATGTGGGCTTTAAAGTCTGCGATCAGGCGCTGCAAATTCACGGTGGCTATGGCTACATCAAAGAATATCCAGTCGAGCGCCATTTCCGAGACGTTCGTGTTCACCAAATCCTTGAAGGTACCAACGAAATCATGCGTCTGATCGTCGCAAGACGATTACTAACGGAAGGCGTTGAGCTGCTTTAGTCAGCGAGACACAGCCTTACCTAAAGAAATTAAAAAGGACTGAAAGATTATGACGGCACAAATCAAATTAGAGCGCGAAGCGCATATTGCCAAGCTCACGATTAGTAATCCGCCAGCGAACACTTGGACGCTTGAGTCTTTGAATCAGCTAAAAGAGTTGGCAATTGAACTTAGTAATGATCGCTCTATTTATGCGTTGGTTTTAACAGGCGAAGGCGAGAAATTCTTTTCTGCTGGAGCAGATCTTAATAACTTTGCATCGGGTGATAAATCACAAGCAGCAAACATGGCGTTCGCATTTGGTGAAGCGTTTGAAGCGCTTTCTGCATTCGATGGGGTTTCTATCTCAGCGATTAATGGCTATGCGATGGGCGGCGGTCTGGAAGTGGCGATGGCGTGTGACATTCGTATCGCAGAAGAACAAGTACAAATGGCACTTCCTGAAGCATCGGTAGGTTTGTTGCCGTGTGCGGGTGGGACGCAAAACCTGACCGCGTTGGTAGGTGAAGGTTGGGCGAAGCGTATGATTCTATGTGGCGAACGAGTGACGGCCGAGCGAGCGGAAAAAATTGGTTTAGTCGAAGAGGTGGTGGCGAAAGGTCAAGCACTCGAAGCGGCTATGGAACTAGCGCAGCGTGTTGCAGGTCAATCACCGAAATCTGTGTCAGCGTGCAAAACGCTCATTCAAGGTCGACGCAGCCAAACTCACGCGGCTGGATTGGTTTTGGAGCGTGAACTGTTTTTACAGCTGTTCAATACACAAGATCAGACTGAGGGTGTGAATGCGTTTTTGCAAAAGCGCAAGCCACAATGGACAAACAGCTAGCGGAGGCCAAATGACAGGTACAGTAAATGTTTCAAAACTTGAGTGCGCAGATGGCTCTGTTATTGGTGTGCTGGAGCTTGATAATCCAGCTGCTCTCAACGCGTTGAGTTACGTGATGATTGAGAAGTTGTACAAACAGCTTAATGAATGGCAAACGGACGACAGCGTCGTCGCGGTATTCTTGCATGCTCAAGGTGAAAAAGCGTTTTGTGCTGGCGGAGATATTCAAGCGATCTACCGTGCACTTGAAAACAAAGAGCAAGACTTTGATTCTGCGTTTTCAGCGATGGAAACCTTCTTTGACCTCGAATATCGCTGTGATCATCTTATTCATACTTATCCAAAACCGATCATCGCGTGGGGACATGGTTATTTGATGGGCGGGGGAGTTGGCCTGTTTATGGGCGCAAGTCATCGCGTAGCAGAAACCACCACCCGCTTTGCAATGCCAGAGATTAAAATTGGCCTTTACCCAGATGTAGGCGCGACGTACTTCCTAAACCAGTTGCCAAAACATTTGGCTCTGTTCTTAAGTTTGACGGCTTGCCAAATTAGCGCAACAGATATGAAAGCGTTGGGGTTAAGCCAATGGATTGCACAGCCAGAAAACAAGCAAGTGCTGCTGGATCTGCTTGCATCGGTAAGTTGGAAAGGTGAAGCGAACATCAACGAAAAAATCGCTACTACGCTGCGTTCGGTACACGTGGACGAGCCAAGCGAAGGGATGTTGATGCCCTATGCGGAATTGATTGAGCAGTTATGTTCGGGTGACTTAGCGTCAATTGTTGACGCAATCAGCAGTGCTAACGTTGATAACAAGTGGTTCGTCAATGCGCAGAAGTCACTGAACTATGGCAGTCCGTTGTCGCTCAGTATCACTTATCAGCAGTTAACGCAGTATCAAAATCTCTCTTTGAAAGCGTGTTTTGATATGGAGTTTAACCTAACACTACGTTGTGGCTTAGAAGGTGATTTTAGAGAAGGGGTTCGTGCGCTGATTATTGATAAAACCAATCAACCGACTTGGCAACATCGCACGGTTTCTGACGTAACGCCACAAGTTTTGGAGCGCTTCTTCTCGCCAATTGACTCAGCAGAATACCCACTGACCGCATCGTCGGTAGCTATAGCGGCACTTTAGTACAAGGAAGAAATACGATATGGACAAAATTGCATTTATTGGCCTTGGTAACATGGGTGCGCCTATGGCTAAGAATCTACTCAAAGCGGGCTTGAATGTCGAAGTATTTGATTTGAACCCAAGCGCAGTTGAGGAGTTGACCGCATTGGGCGCTTCAAGTGCCGATTCCGTTCAGCAGGCAGTACAAGGTGTTGACGTGGTTGTCACTATGCTGCCAGCGAGCCAACACGTTCAAAGCGTTTATCTTGGTCAAGATGGCATCTTAGATAGCGTCGAATCAGGTACCTTGCTGATTGATTCTTCCACCATCGATCCGGTGACTGCTCGTTTGGTTGGCGAAAAAGCATCGCAACTTGGTATCAGTTTTGTTGATGCACCAGTATCTGGTGGCGTTGCGGGCGCAGCAGCAGGTACGTTAACTTTCATTGTTGGCGGCTCGCAAGAGAACTTTGTTCAAGCCAAAGCGGTGCTTAGCCACATGGGTAAAAACATCTTCCATGCGGGCGATGTTGGAGCTGGTCAGGTCGCGAAGATCTGCAATAACATGATGTTGGGCATTTTGATGAGCGGCACCTGTGAAGCACTAAATTTAGGGATGGAAAACGGACTCGATCCCAAAGTGCTTTCCGACATCATGTTGCAAAGTTCAGGGCGTAACTGGGCGCTAGAGCTTTATAACCCTTGTCCAGGTGTGATGGAAAATACGCCTGCAAGCAATGGTTATCAAGGCGGCTTTATGAGCCAGTTAATGGCTAAAGATCTGGGTCTTGCGATGGAAGCGGCGGTTGCCAGTCAAACATCAACGCCAATGGGCAGCTTGGCTCGTAATCTGTTTAATTTTCACAACGGTCAGGGCAACGGGCAAAAAGATTTTTCAAGCTTGTTTGAGTTCTACCAAAAGCAAAATCAGGCCTAAGGAGCGCTTATGGAGTTAGCAAATAAGGTCATTGCGATCACGGGGGCAGGGCAGGGGCTGGGTAAACAAATGGCACTGTCACTGGCGGAAAATGGCGTTCATCTTGCGCTTATCGACCTCAATTCAGATCAACTGGCTGAAACGAAAGCGGAATGTGAATCTCTCGGCGTTACCGCTCGTTTTTATGTGACGAACGTGACTGACGAACAGCAGGTGTGCACTGCTTTTGAGCAAATTGAGGCAGATTTCAAGCAGCTCAATGGCGTTATCAATAACGCAGGTATTATGCGTGATGGTATGTTCATTAAAGTCAAAGATGGTCAGGTTAACACGATGTCGCTGGAACAATTTCAGTCTGTTCTAGATGTGAATGTAACAGGCACTTTCCTGTGTGGCCGTGAAGCGAGCAAGGTAATGCTGAACACCGATAGCAAAGGGGTTCTGATCAACATATCCAGCGTTGCGCGTGCCGGGAATATTGGTCAAACCAACTATTCAGCATCTAAAGCGGCGGTAGCCACCATGGCAACGGTGTGGGCGAAAGAGTTAGGGCGTTTCGGAATTCGCTCAGTGGCGATTGCTCCGGGTGTCATCAAAACTGCCATGACAGACCAAATAAAACCTGAAGCGATGGAACGTTTAATCGGAATGATTCCGGTTGGACGTTTAGGTTTGGCGGATGAAATTTCATCGACCATAAAATACGTGTTAACCAACGAATTCGTGACCGGACGAGTGTTCGAAGTCGATGGCGGAATGCGAATGTAACCCCCTCTGCAACATAAAAAAGGGGAGCGAGTTTGATTGTCCGCTTCCTTCCACTTTCTCCTTTCTTTTATTGCTTCTATCTGAAAAATGTATTGGATGCATGGTCGACTGCTATCTCATCGAACGGTATAAAAATTGATTCTATTTCTAATGTGAATGGTTAGTTCTATATTGCTTGTCATGTAAATGTATTAACTCACAACTAAGACGATCTTTTGTCTCACTAACGAGATCGTTATTCTTGGTGTGTAAAAAACATTCTTATTGGTCATATTGTAACCGAAAACTATTTCGGCATCTAAAGATGGTGATTTATTATTCAGCGCAAAATACATGGGAATATGAGGCTGACTGAATAACCTTCAGTTGTCTTAATAATAAATAATCAGAATTCTCAATTACACTGAAGTAACTACCCATTAGGGAAGAGCAATAATGTCACTATTTCATTCGCTTAGGACGATGCCGCTATTATTGGGGTGTCTGTGTTTTTCTGTTCAGGCCTCCACAGAAAAGGTGGAACAGGAAGGTAAGTTTTTACAGTCGTTAGAAGGCATCGAAAATCAAATTTACGCATTACCTCAGAGTTCTTTAGCTTTGATTGAAGCGTTAGAAGAAGAGTCTTTACTACAAAACCAACCAACAGCGCTGTTGGTGCGTTACTGGCTTGCCAAGGCCACGGTTTTAGAGCTGCTAGGGCGCGTAGAAGAGAGTCAGAGTGTCGTTCAAAAAGGATTGGAGCTTGTACGTCCACAGAGCCATGAGTATCTCCTGTTTAAGTTGATTCAGATGCGAACTATGGTTGGAAAGAGCGATATCGATACCGCGCTTTCTGCGTTGGATAGCTTGTTGGAAACATCGCGTGAGAATGGTGATAAGCAACTTGAATCAGAAATCCTGTTGCTAAAAGGACGCTATTACGATGAGCAAGGTGAGTTTAAAAAATCCTATGCTGCACTTATGTCGTCCATGGATGCGGCTGAATCTTCAGGTGTTCACGGGCTGGTCGAACGTGCAGCACTAGAGCTAGGTGACGTACTTGTCAAAATTCAGGGTTACGACCGATCTGAGGCGCTTTTGGAACAAGCATATCGCTATTTTAGGGATAGGCGTATGTCGTTCAATGAGTTGTTGAGCGTTTTGACGATAGCGAAACTTCATAAAGCACAGTTCCAATACGAAGAGGCGATAGCGTCATATCAGCGAGCGTTAAAGCTGGCTCAAATTATCGGTGATGGACGCTTTAGATTTCGAGTTAACCTTGAACTTTCAGCTTTATATCGCGAGACGAAACAAGAAAAGAAGATGGTTAATCACTTGAAGCTGGCGGAGAATTTACAGTACAGAGAAACGTCTAGCGCGTATTTGGCAACATTTAAGTTGTTACAAGCCGAATATATGTTAGAGCAGCAGCAATTTGAAATACTTTTAGCGATGATCGCGCCAATGCTGCCGGAGATTATAGAGAGTCGATACGTCAAGCAACAGCAAATGGAGCTACTAAAAGTCGCCGCTATGGCCTATGCGGGAAGCAATGACTTTAAACTAGCATTCGAAACTTACGGTAACTATCACGATAAATTTATCCAATTTAGCAATCAAAGAGAAGTTGAAAATCTTGAGCGCCAGCAGACGTTATTTGAGTTGGAACGACTTGAATATGAGAACGAAGATCTCAACTGGAACAATGTTTTGCAGCGTATGGAGCTAGAAAATAACCGTCGTACTTTTTACTTATTGGGTGAAGCGCTACTTGCGCTCATCGGTGTTCTATTTTTGATGGCGGTAGTATTTCTCGTCGTCAATCGCTCGCGTTTGAGAATGCGTCGCCTCGCAAAGACAGACACATTGACAGGGTTGTTCAATCGCCGTTTTTTAGAGGACTGGTTCACTAAGCCAGTAGAAGTGAGGCGTGAGCGAAAAGAGAAACCGGTACCTCAATCTAAGCAAGAAAAAATACAACACTTTGTTTTTGAGCAAGTCGAGCAAGTTAAGTACGGTTATCTAGCTTTAAATAAATGGGTAGATAGCAAACTCGATAAACAGAAAATGGTGCCAAATAAACCACAATCGGGGCCAGTAACTTTAGCGTTAATCGATGTGGATTATTTCAAGCAGGTAAATGATACCTATGGGCATGTGTTTGGAGATACCGTACTAACGGGCGTTGCCAAAGTGTTGGAGGAAACTGTACGTGAAAACGACATTGTTGCTCGCTTTGGTGGTGAAGAGTTTGTTGTTGTTATGCCCAATACAGACCATGAAAACGCCCTTATTACTGCCGAACGTTTACGTAGCGCTTTATCCCTACATGGCTTTGTTACGGAACAGAAAGAAGAAGTGAGAGTGACCTGTAGTTTTGGAGTCGTTACCACTGAAGATAATGAGATGAGCTTTAAATCACTTTGCGATCAGGCCGATAAATTGCTTTATCAAGCGAAAGCGAACGGACGCAACTGCGTGAAAGGTCGCTCGCTAGCGTAACAGAAATCAAGAGTTCAGGCTCATCGCACGATGAATCTGAACTTATCCCTCCCATTTACTTTGATAGCCAAGTGACTTTGAGATCCTTGCTTCGAATATAAAACGCTGAATCTAACATCTTAAAGTCACTTGGCGATATTACTTAAAAATGGCTTAAGGATATCGAATCGCATATTCATGGCGTTCAACATAACCTCTCTTTTTGCCTCCTTCACCTTCAAAGTGCGAATGCCAGTTGTGTCTACAAAACTATAACAAACTAGTGTGTCTATTCTTTGTACAAATAAACCGTGTACAGGTGAAATGATTAGTGGTCGATATAAATTTTTTGTGGCACAGATTTTTGTTGTTCAAAAATCAACTCGTTCATCATCGTTTTAAAAATAGAGAAAGAGTTAAGTGTTTGATTTTGTTTTTCTTGTTTGTTTGTTCTTAAACTGAAATCTAGTTATCCCGACAAGTTCTTACCGAGCGATTTTTCGTACACCCTCAACTTTTCATCCTTTTTTACTAACATTTTTCTTTAAAAATAATTTGAGTTCGAATTAATTTTCAGGCATTTTATATTTAACTAACCGTTCAATTAAAAATAACAGGGACGCAAAATGCCAAAGGTGGGGATGCCTGAAATCAGAAAACCGCAGCTTGTGAAAGCGACAATGTCAGTGATTGATAGAGTCGGTTTACACGCGGCGAGTATTTCGTTAATCAGCAAAGAAGCCGGTGTATCAACGGGGATTATCAACCACTATTTCGGTGGTAAGCACGGATTGCTGGAGGAAACGATGCGAGAAATCTTGCGTCAGCTTTCGTCCACTATCACACAGAAGTTACGTGAGCTGCCAAGTGATGCTCATCACCAAAGAATTAATGCAATCATTGACGGTAACTTTGTCGGCTATCAGGCAGAAAACCAAGTTGCTAAGACTTGGCTGGCGTTTTGGTCGTACTCAATGCATGACGAGCAGCTCAAGCGTTTACAGCGTGTCAACGAACGACGTCTATTGTCCCACCTAAGAAAAGAACTCAAAGCATTATTAAATGCAGAGCAGGCTGAATTGGTTGCTCATGGTATTGCATCACTTATTGATGGAATTTGGCTGCGCGGAACGCTCAACCCGCAAGGCATTGATGCAGAAAGAGCGAGAATCATCATCAACGATTATCTCGAAAAACAACTTACGTTTTATTCTGAAAAAATATAAAAGTTACAGGTCTTCAAAATGGAAATGAAAGCACACTATATCAATGGTGCGATGTACGACGGGTGTTCAGATGAACACTTCACCACTTACAATCCGGCGAATGGTGAGCCATTGGCCAACATTAAACAAGCGAACCAAGACGATCTTCAAGCAGCGATTGAATCGGCAAAAAAAGGTTTTGCTGCATGGTCGGCGATGACTGCGATTGAGCGCAGCCGTATTTTACACAAAGCCGTTGCCATTTTACGTGAGCGTAATGACGAGTTGGCTGCATTGGAAGTGGCAGATACTGGTAAGCCCATTCAAGAAGCTATCGCGGTTGATGTCACAACAGGTGCCGATGTTCTTGAGTACTACGCTGGCCTTGCTCCAAGTCTACAAGGTGAACAGCAGCCGCTCAGCGACGATCAGTTTTTCTATACACGTCGTGAGCCATTGGGCATTTGCGCGGGTATTGGCGCTTGGAATTATCCAATTCAAATTGCGATGTGGAAATCGGCGCCAGCACTGGCTGCGGGCAACGCAATGATCTTCAAGCCATCAGAAGAAACACCATTAACGGCGCTTAAGCTCGCCGAAATTTATTCAGAAGCGGGCATGCCAGATGGCGTATTTAATGTCGTGCAAGGGGATTACCGAGTAGGACAGATGCTAACGGCGCATCCTGATATCGCAAAAGTGTCATTCACGGGTGAGTCAGGCACCGGTAAAGTCGTCATGAGTGACAGCGCTAAGACACTAAAACAAGTAACGATGGAGCTTGGTGGTAAGTCTCCACTGATTATTTTTGATGATGCGAAGTTAAACGATGCCGTTTCTGCGGCCATGGTGGCGAACTTCTACACCCAAGGTGAGGTTTGTACGCACGGTACACGTGTATTTGTCCATGAAGGTATTTATGACGACTTTATCGCACAGCTTAAAGCCCGAACCGAGTTGTTAGTCGTCGGCGATCCGCTTGATGAGAACACGCAAATTGGCGCGCTAATCTCTAAAGATCATGAATCGAAAGTTCTAGGAGCGATTGAAGCCGCGAAAGCGAGTGGCGCGACGTTACTGACTGGCGGCTACAAAGTAACAGACAATGGCCTAGCTAATGGTAACTTTGTTGCTCCAACCGTATTTGTCGATTGCGATGATGACATGAGCCACGTTCAACAAGAAATCTTTGGCCCGGTAATGTCAGTTCTGAAATTCCGCGATGAGTCGGAAGTGATTGCGCGTGCAAATGGCACCGATTATGGCTTAGCGGCAGGTGTATTTACTCAAAACCTATCTCGTGCGCACCGTGTGATCCATCAAGTTCAAGCGGGTATTTGTTGGGTGAACACATGGGGTGACTCACCTGCAGAAATGCCAGTTGGCGGCTACAAGCAATCAGGTGTTGGCCGTGAAAACGGAGTCGAAACCCTTAAACATTACACACAAACGAAGAGTGTTCTGGTTCAGCTAAGCGACTTCGAAAGCCCTTACAAATGATACTACTCATAGTAGATAACTGACCACTTTAGCTTGTTAAAATGCTCGATAACTACGTTGTCAATTTTGATTGTAGGTTAACTACTTATCAAAATTTCCGCCTTGTTCTCAAGCATTTTTCCTACGCTAATTTCGTTCACTTATCTACGGTGATGAGTATTAACTCCTAGGAGAATAAAAATGCAACAACACTACGATTACATCATCGTCGGTGCGGGTTCGGCCGGCTGTGTGTTAGCGGATCGCTTAAGTGAAAGTGGTCAAAATTCGGTCCTATTACTCGAAGCGGGTGGGTCGGATAAAAGTATTTTTATCCAAATGCCAACAGCGCTTTCTTACCCGATGAACACTGAAAAATACGCGTGGCAGTTTGAGACGGTTGAAGAGCAAGGGTTGGATGGTCGCCAACTTCATTGTCCTCGCGGAAAAGTTCTGGGCGGTAGCTCATCTATCAACGGCATGGTTTACGTTCGCGGACACGCTTGTGACTTTGACCAGTGGGAAGAGGAAGGCGCGAAAGGCTGGAATTATCAGTCGTGTTTGCCTTATTTCCGTAAAGCAGAGTCTTGGATTGGTGGTGCTGATGAATATCGGGGTGATCACGGTCCAGTCGGCACATGTAACGGCAACGATATGAAGCTCAACCCGCTGTACCAAGCTTTTATTGATGCAGGCAAAGAAGCGGGCTACCCAGAAACAAAAGATTACAACGGTTATCAGCAAGAGGGCTTTGGCCCAATGCATATGACCGTCGACAAAGGCGTACGCGCTTCGACCTCTAATGCATACTTAAGCCGTGCTAAAAAACGCAAAAACTTCACCCTAATGAAGAGGGTGACGGTTCATCGAGTTTTATTAGAAGAAACTGGTGCAGAAGGAAAGAAAGCGGTAGGCGTTGAATTTGAAAAGTCAGGTTCAATTCAGCAATGTTTTGCGAATAATGAAGTGATTTCGAGTGCGGGTTCGGTTGGCTCCGTTCAGCTGTTGCAGCTTTCAGGCATTGGCCCTAAGGCAGTATTAGAAAAAGCGGGCATTGAGGTGAAACACTCGTTGGAGGGAGTAGGTAAAAACCTGCAAGATCACTTAGAAGTGTACTTCCAATATCACTGTAAACAACCTATCACGCTCAACAGCAAATTAGGTTTGGTGAGCAAGGGCTTGATTGGCACTGAGTGGATATTAACTCGCAAAGGCCTTGGTGCGACTAACCACTTTGAATCGTGTGCATTTATCCGCTCTCGAGAAGGGCTAAAGTGGCCAAATATTCAATATCACTTCTTGCCAGCGGCAATGCGTTATGACGGGCAAGCTGCTTTTGATGGTCATGGTTTCCAAGTGCACGTTGGACCTAACAAGCCAGAAAGTCGCGGGTCGGTCGAAGTTGTCTCTGCGAATCCGAATGATAAGCCGAAGATTGAGTTTAACTACATTTCCACTGAACAAGATAAGCAGGATTGGCGTGATTGTATTCGCCTTACTCGCGAGATCCTCAATCAGCCAGCCATGGATGAGTTTCGTGGGGATGAGATCCAACCCGGTCTGAACATCACAACGGATGAACAGATTGATGAATGGGTGAAGCAAAACGTCGAGAGTGCTTACCATCCATCTTGTACCTGCAAAATGGGCGCAGATAATGACCCATTAGCCGTCTTAAATGAGCGATGCCAAGTACGCGGTATTCAAGGCTTGCGTGTGGTGGACTCTTCTATTTTCCCAACCATTCCGAACGGTAATTTAAATGCGCCAACGATTATGGTGGCAGAACGCGCCGCGGATATGATTTTGGATAACGCCCTAGAAACGTCGAACAACGTACCAGTTTGGATTGCACCGGACTGGCAAGAGATGCAACGAATGCATCCGCCAAAAAGAGATCTCGATTCGATCTCATAAAATGAAAAAGTCAGTAATCATTACAAGGAATTCAACATGTCTAAGATGACAAAAATCTTCTCAACAATTGCACTAAGTACTTTAGCAACAGGCGCTTACGCCAACCAATGTGAAACGGTTCGTTTCGCAGATGTAGGTTGGACTGACATCACTGCGACCACTGCCGTTACATCAGAGTTACTTAAAGGGTTGGGGTACAAAACGAAGACTGATCTTCTGTCTGTGCCTGTAACTTACTCCTCTATGGCTAATGGCGATATCGACATTTTCTTAGGTAACTGGATGCCAACGATGGAAGGTGATATCGCGAAATACCGTGATGCAGGTACTGTTGAAACCGTACGCGCGAACCTCGTTGGCGCAAAGTACACGCTAGCTGTTCCAAAATACGTTTATGACGCAGGCGTAACCAACTTCGCTGACCTAGTAAAACATGCCGACAAATTTAAAGACCGCATTTACGGCATTGAACCAGGAAACGATGGCAACCGCTTAATTCAGTCAATGATTGATAGCAACGCATTCGGCCTAAAAGATTTCAGCCTAGTTGAGTCCAGTGAAGCTGGCATGGTGTCTCAAGTATCACGTGCCGCACGCCGCAATCAATGGATTGTGTACCTAGGTTGGGCGCCGCACCCAATGAATAGTAACGTTGAAATGGAATATCTAGCGGGTGGCGATGACTTCTTCGGTCCTAACTACGGCGGCGCGAACGTCTACACAAACGTACGTAAAAATTACCTCGCTGAGTGTCCAAATGTAGGTCAGCTAGTGAAAAATCTAGAGTTTAACCTAGAAATGGAAAATGAACTGATGGAAGCGATTCTTAACCAGAAACAAAAGCCATCAAAAGCAGCGCAAGCATGGTTGAATGCAAACCAAGAGCAAATTGAAGCGTGGCTAGAGGGCGTGAAAACGGTAGATGGCCAAGATGCGCTAACAGCTATTACAAACTACTTAAAAACAAACGCTTAATAAGCAGTATTTGAGCTCGTTTTTTTAAAGAAAGTGGGCAGAATTTTGCCCGCTTCATTAACACAAAGGTTTTATTTTGAATTTTATTACGGACAACAAACTACCGTTGGGCCAATGGATGGAAACTGGCGTCGATTGGTTAACCATCAATGCATCGGGTTTTTTCGATGCAATCTCTATTACACTTGAAACGATCATTCTTTTCGTGGTGGACATTTTTAAATGGATGCCACCTGCAGCGCCAATCATTATGACGGCGGCAATTGCTTGGTTCTTACATCGCAGCATTCCTCTTGTCGTATTTATCGTGTTGGCCTTACTCGCAATTCTCAACCTTGGTTACTGGCAAGAAATGCTGGAAACCTTTGTCCTTGTGTTTGCAGCGACAACGATTTCCGTATTAATTGGCGTGCCGTTGGGCATTATGGCGGCGCACCGTCCTTGGTTATACACCTTGTTGCGGCCAATACTCGATTTGATGCAGACCGTACCGACATTCGTTTACCTAATTCCAACCTTGGTTCTGTTTGGCTTAGGTATTGTCCCTGGTCTAATCTCGACCATCATTTTCGCTATCGCTGCGCCAATTCGATTGACGTACCTCGGCATTATTAAAGTGCCGGAGGAGCTACTTGAAGCGGGTAAAGCATTTGGTGCCAGCCGCATGAAGCTACTGTTTAAGGTGGAGTTACCTGCGGCATTGCCAAGTATTATGGCTGGCGTTACGCAGTGCATTATGTTGTCTCTGTCTATGGTGGTCATTGCGGCGCTTGTTGGTGCTGATGGACTTGGTAAACCAGTCGTACGCGCACTGAATACGGTAAACATCTCGCAAGGTTTTGAAGCTGGTTTAGCGATTGTACTCGTTGCCATCATTCTTGATCGCTTGTGTAAAGCACCAAACCAGAAGGAGGCATAATCATGGACGCTATTACTATTAAAAATCTTGATGTCGTTTTTGGTCAGCAACAAGCACAGGCGCTAGCACTACTAGATCAAGGGAAGTCTCGACAAGAAATCATTGATGAAACTGGCCAAGTGGTTGGGGTTGATAATGTTTCGCTGAACGTGAAACAGGGTGAGATCTGTGTCTTGATGGGGCTTTCAGGCTCGGGTAAATCAAGTTTGCTGCGAACGGTTAACGGATTGAACGATATTTCTCGTGGCTCTCTGAAAATTAAAGATGGCGACGATATGGTTGAGCTCTCTAACTGTGACGAACAGAAACTGCGCCACCTTCGTACGCACCGCGTGTCCATGGTGTTTCAGAAGTTTGCATTGATGCCTTGGTTAACGGTGTTAGACAATGTAGCGTTTGGTCTAGAGATGCAAGGCATTGGTAAAGCAGAGCGTCGTAAAAAGGCGCGTGAACAGCTCGAAATGGTCGGTTTATCTGAGTGGGAAACCAAATTCCCGCACGAGCTTTCTGGTGGTATGCAGCAGCGTGTTGGCCTAGCGCGAGCGTTTGCGATGGACACAGATATCTTGTTAATGGATGAACCGTTTTCAGCACTTGATCCATTGATTCGTGCTCAGCTTCAAGATGAATTGATTCTGCTTCAAGAAAAGCTAAATAAAACCATTCTTTTTGTAAGTCACGACTTGGATGAGGCGCTTAAAATCGGCAACAACATCGCCATTATGGAATCAGGAAAGCTGATTCAACATGGCAAGCCAGAACAGATCATTCTTGCTCCAGAAAACGATTATGTGGCGGACTTTGTTGCTCACACTAATCCATTAAATGTGCTGAAGGGACGTTCCTTAATGCGTGACGATTTGGTTCGCGAAGATACGCGTGTTCTGATTTGCCCTGATAAAGATATTTGGGTGATACAAGAGAGCAAGGGGTTAAGTTTAGCGGATAAAGGTAAATCGTTGATTCAATGGAAGAGCAATTCTTCGAACCTTGACGAAGTTAATGAAAACTCTCTGGTTCAGGTTAGCCCAGAAATCAGTATGCGAGAAGCGATTGAACTTAAACAGCGTAGCAATCAGCCTCTGCTTATGGTTGAAGATAATAAGCTGGTTGGTGTGTTAAGCGACAATGAGCTTTACGATGCATTGCTTGGTAATTTTAAGTCAGAGCAAGTTGCGTAAAGTTGACGCAGAACCAAGTAAAAAAGAGCCGCACATTAATGCGGCTCTTTTTAGTTTAAACAATGAGTTAAGTCGCTAAGCTAAGACAATGGTCGACTATAGAGTCGTAATTACGTCATCCATTGCAAGGCGCGCTTTTGGAAGACCATGATTATAATCTTCCCCATCTTTATGGTAGCCAATCGCTAGCGCAACTTCACAAATATGGCCCTCGAGCTCTTCTTTAAACTCTTCTCCAATCAGAGCCGGATCGACACCTTCCATCGGTGTTGAATCAATGCCTAGTCGTGCCAATGTGTGTAGTAGGTTGCCTAGTGCCAAATAGACTTGTGCTTTTGTCCAGTTTCCGTTGAAGCCATTTTCGTCCGTATTTGCATCGGCAAAAGCGTAAGCACCCATAAAGTTGTTGTACATCTCCGCTGGCAAGTGGCCAGATGTTACTTCTGCATCCACACGCTTCGCAAATTTCTCTTTAGTAAATTTAGGATCGTAAGCAAACAGAATCGTATGTGATGCGGCTTTCGCGTGTGGTTGGTTAAACTGATGCATATTTGCAAACGTATTGTGGAAACGTTGCTTCGCTTCATCACTTTCAATAACGATGAATTTCCATGGTTGTGAGTTGATAGAAGACGCCGACAAACGCAGTGCTTCTTTGATTATCGCCATGTCTTCTTGAGAAACGCGCTTGGTTTCATCATATTTTTTTGCAGTGTAACGGCTATTTAGATCGGTAATGATTTGATGGGACACGTTTATATCCTCTTTATGTGATGACAGATGAGGATGCACTAGCATCGACAACCATGCGTACCTCGAATATGGGTTCATGATAATGGATATTTTTTCATTGATAAGAGGGTGTTTATTTAAATCACTTTTTACTTTTTGTTGAAAATCGATGTGAGTTGATCGATTTGAAACTTAAATGTCCTTATTTGGAAGCTTTTATTTGATACTAAATTAAACTCATATTGAGGCGTAGGGGAAAGCAACATGAACGTGATTGAAGTTTTTAATGATAGCTATGAACGTTGTACTTCAGATCAGGAGTTTTTCGACTTGTTCTACAAAAATTTATGGTCGAAAAGTGCCAACTTTAGACAGAAGTTTGACGGTATAGACATGCACCAACAAGTGAGAATGCTTAGAGGGTCTATCGTATTTTTTATGATGGCAGATACCTCGACCGAAGCGCACAAAATGGTGGAAAAGTATGGGAAAAAGCATGCAAGTGCAGATATTGGTATAGAGCCGCAGGATTTTGATGTTTGGCTTGAGAGTTTGTTAGAAACGGTTCGACAGTGTGATTCCGGGTATGATGCCGATGTTGAAACCGCTTGGCGAACATGCTTTAAAACGGGCTTAGAAGTAATGAAACAAGAATGTGATAAAGAAGATGGGCACATCCTTAAAGCGAGTACTAAATAAGGAAGTAACGTGAGTGGTCGTTACTTCCTAGGGTCAGAACCTTACTTATCTTGTGTCTCTTTATTCTTTTTCACCGCTTCGGCGATATCACTGACAGCTTCGACAAGATTGATCGGCATTGGAAAAATAATAGTGGATGTTTTGTCTGTAGTGATTTCAGTGAGTGTCTGCATGTAACGTAATTGCAGTGCATTCGGTGCTTCGTTGAGCATTTGCGCTGCTTCTTTTAATTTATTTGAAGCCTCTAACTCACCAGTAGCGTGAATGATCTTCGCCCTACGGTTACGTTCTGCTTCTGCCTGACGGGCTAGGGCTCTGACCATGCTGTCATTTAAATCAACATGTTTGACTTCAACCGTAGCAATCTTGATTCCCCAGTCATCAGTCTGTTGATCGAGAATGGATTGTAAATCCTTATTGAGGCGTTCTCGCTCTGATAGCAATTCATCGAGTTCATGCTGACCCAATACCGAGCGCAGCGTGGTTTGTGCTAACTGGCTGGTGGCATCGCTGTAGCTTTCAATATTGTTAATCGCCATTTGAGGATCGACTACGCGAAAATAAACGACCGCGTTGACGCGCACAGAAACGTTATCTTTGGTAATCAAATCTTGTGTCGGCACATCCAAAACGACAGTACGTAAATCAACCCTCACCATTTGCTGAATAAATGGGATAAGGATGATCAAACCAGGTCCTTTGACTTCTTGAAATCGACCAAGAAAGAACACAACCCCACGTTCGTATTCTCTCAAAACCTTGAACATTTGGGTCGCTAGTGCGAACAGCAGCACCACGATCACCGCAACGGTATAGAGCATCATAAAGCGCCTCCTATTTATTTTGGCGGTCATCAGGCATCACAGTTAAGGTCAGCCCTTTAACATTAACAATGGTGACGTGATCACCTTGTTTGAATTGTTGATGGTCTTTGGCTTTAGCTCGCCATAACGCACCGTTGAGTTGAACGCGTCCTTCGCCATCGATAAAGTCATCGCTTACCACGGCGACCTTCCCAGGGTAAGTCTCTAAACCCGTCGTTACACGCCGGCGACGAATTTTGAGCAGCAGGCCGACGGTCAGCACGATTAGAGCCACGGAAAATATGGCAATACCAAAAATCAAAGGAAGGGCGATCTGGAATCCTGGTAACTCACTGTCCATGAGAAATATCGAACCGAGTACAAAGGCGACAACGCCGCCTAAGCCCAAAATACCAAAGCTCGGGCTGAATGCTTCCGCTATCATTAGTGCAATACCGAGTAACAGCAGACCAAGACCTGCGTAGTTGACGGGCATCATTTGTAGTGCGTACATGGCAAGAAGCAGACAAATCCCACCTAGCACACCGGGTAAGCCAATTCCTGGGTTGTAAAACTCAAGAAGTAAACCGTAGATGCCGATGAGCATTAGGATGTAGGCAACGTTTGGATTGGTGATAACGGCTAACATTTCTGCTCGCCAATCTGGCGTTCTTTCAACCCATGTTGGATTTTCAAGTGACAATGTCACAGTGCGATTGTTTACTTTAACCGTTTGCCCATCTATGGCTTTGACTAAGTCCTCTGGCGAATTGGCGATGTAATCGATCACGTTTAATTCTAATGCTTCTGTTGCATCCAAGCTCGCCGCCTCGCTTACTGCTTTCTCTGCCCATTCTGCATTTCGTCCATGAAGTTTTGCTAAGCCTTTAATGTAGGCTTTGGCATCGTTAATTACCTTTTTCTCCATTGCGGTTTTAGCGGGAACTTTCTCTGAGCTTTCGTTGGTTCCTTCTGGCGTTTCTTCCGCGTTTTGATCTTTGCCATCATCCGATGAAGGAGGTTGAGGCGCACCACCTAACGCGACGGGCGTTGCAGCTCCGAGGTTTGTCGCTTCAGCCATGGCGGCTACGTGACTAGCGAGCAAGATGTATGTTCCTGCACTGGCAGCTCTAGAACCAGATGGGCCGACCCAAGTTGCAATGGGAGTCGAGGAGGTGGTAATCGCGTGAATAATATCTCGCATTGCGCTATCTAAGCCGCCTGGTGTGTCCATCTCTAAGATCACTAAACTGACACCGTTTAGTTGAGCTTCTTCTATTTCACGAGATAAATAGTCGCTAGTAGCAGGCCCTATAGCGCCTTTGACAGGAACAATCCAAACGGTATTCGCCAGTGCTTGACTGGCAATCAAGAGTAAAGGTAAGAACCATATCCATAGTCGTTTCATGCAGTCCTCCTTGTGTGGTCACAGGGACTTTTTGAAATCCTAATTCAAGTATATCCAAATAACTTAGAGATGCTTGAGTATAGGTTCTAATGAATAAGTTCCCGAGGCTAATTAGGAGACTACTTTTTTATATATAAACGCTGTGTGAGATAGTAAACTAAAGCAAATTATTGGTAATTGTGATGTTTATGTTTATTGTTCAGCGTTTGATTAAGTTGGCCGTTATCTGTGCCGTATTCTTTACTATTTTCGATCTGATCTCCTATGGAGAGGTGACTTGGTTTCAACGGTTTTTGGCTTTTCTACACTAAACTCAGATTTCAATACGTTAGCTACTCATAAGGCGATAGGTTTCTTCCTATTCGCCTTATTACTCCCTCTTCAACCAAAGCCTTAAACAAAGCAATACTTAGCTCGTTTTTTCAACTTCCTGTCGGTGGAAAAAACGCCAAAATGCAACTAAATTCATATCAATGACAAGTTTAAGGTATATAGTTGATGAGGCAATTCAGCGCAATCGCACTAGCTGTTGTAACACTCATTTTGAGCCAAACAACAACCGCAAGAAACGCGAAGATGTTAGGTGATATCTCCCTAGTTCAGCCCATACAGGGTGATCCTAATGTGGATATTAAGCTAGCGAGAATTGGCTGGCATCTCTTCCGCGATCCTCAATTATCGTCAAATGGTAATGTCAGCTGCGCGACATGCCACAATCTGCAAACCAATGGCGCTGAAAATACACCAGTCTCTACGGGGGTGAAAGGTGATGGAATTAGAAATTCTATAACAGTGTTTAATGCAGCGTTAAATTATCGTTTTTTATGGGATGGTACGGAAAACACCTTGATGGCTCAGATTGATGGTCCAATCCATAATCCAATGGAAATGGACTCAAACTGGCAAACAATAGAGCAATATGTAAAAGAGAGTGAACATTATCAAGCGCTATTTAATCGTGACGGTGAATTGCCGATTAACGTTCATAATATCAAGTCCGCTATTGTGGAGTTTGTTGAAGGGCTGCAGACGCCTGGCGCACCATTCGATGCTTACTTATTGGGTTACACGCATGTATTGAGTGAACAGCAAATCAGAGGTTGGAAAACATTTCAGACTTCAGGTTGTGTGCAGTGTCATCAGGGCAAAAATATCGGCGGAGCGATGATCCAAAGGTTCGCCTATTTCAAGGATAAGCCAGTAGTAGAGGACTCGGGCAGGCAACTCGTTACGATAGAAGATGAAGAGCGATTCTATTTTAGAGTAGCCAGTTTACGCAATGTCGCGCTAACGAGTCCTTATTTTCATAATGGGCAAGTCGATAAGTTATCCGACGCGATACAAATCATGGCTAAAACCCAGCTCGGTATAACGATGAACGATGAGAATGTCGCGGACATTGAAGCATTCTTGCAGTCGTTGACAGCACCTAGACCCATAATTTTAGAGGTGTTGGAAAATGAATAAATTCAAACTGATCAACTTTTGCTTTTTTATTGGGATACTGACGTGCTGCACACTGGCGTATATGTCGTATATGAATTCAAAAAACGCTCAAGAATTTCATGCAGGGCTAATGAATATCGGACATGAGTTGATTGAAGAGCGTGATGTTATCGTGAACCGATATGCCGTTGAAGATAGGAAAAACTATGAGTTAACAACATCTTTAGTAGAGATAGAAATCGCAGCACAGGCACTGTTGGAATCATCAAAGGCATCAGTTTGGTTTCCCGTGACACCCAATCGTATAAAAGTTAGGGATACGCTTGAACAGTTTAAGGAGCGAGTGCTTCAAACAACGTTGAAGCTTGATATGTTAATTGGTGTTCAGGTAGAAAATCGGTATGCATTACTCATGTTGTTCAATTTATATCAGCAAGATGTTTCTACCGAGCGCGGCCAATCATTGGGTGGCAGTCGTTATTTTGAATTTCTCAACCAGTTGCTTCTAACACAAACTGAAGTTGAGAGTGAAAAGGAAGCGAACTTCCTTAAACGGCTTCAAACGAGTGATAAAAGAATTGAATTGCTGACGAATGAACTGCTTGATCACACTTATATTGAGTTTGTCGAAAGCTCAGAGCATCGGTTACTCAATATTGCTCAAAGTGAGGCGCGTTTTACGTGGTTGTTTGTATTTATTGCGGTGATGTTTCTAGTTAGCGCGTTTGTTTATCAGTCACATCACCGAATGCATAACTTAAAACAGTTGAATCTTGAAATTGAAGAGGCGAGAAACAAAGCCGAGCGAGCGGCAAAAGCGAAATCAAATTTTCTCGCTGCAATGAGTCACGAACTAAGAACGCCGATGAATGGCGTACTAGGGCTTTCTCAAATGATTGCAGAACAGACCAAAGAGCCGACGACGAAAGAGCACATTAGGGTTATTCTTGACTCTGGCCAGCATCTGATGACTATCCTCAACGATATTTTGGATTTTTCTAAAGTTGAAGAAAACAAACTGGAATTTGAGCAAGCTAAGTTTAAGCTCGATCAAGTGCTTTCTCCGGTGTGTAGCGCAATAAAACCACTTGTTGATGAAAAAAATATCGAGCTAATCTTGGAAAACGAGGTTTCTGAATATACTGAATTTACTGGGGATTGTGCGCGTTTACGACAGATCTTATTTAATCTCGCCGGTAACGCGGTGAAGTTTACCAATGAAGGGCATGTGCTGGTTAGAACCGAGTTAGATGAATCGAATCAGTTGTTGGTCATGCGCGTGAGCGACACCGGTATTGGTATTGCGCCAGACAAGCACGAGCATATTTTTAACTCGTTTGAGCAAGCAGACTCATCAACGACTCGAAGGTTCGGCGGAACAGGGCTTGGGTTAGCCATCGTCAAAAAACTAACCGATTTGATGGGTGGCCATATTACTCTCAAGAGTATAGAAGGCGTTGGAAGTCAATTTATCGTTGAGTTGCCGATTCCTTGGGTAGAATCTGCTCCGAAAAAGCAGCAAGAAGCACCGAAACCTCGCGCAAAATCACACCATTTAAAGATACTACTTGCTGATGATAACCGTGTGAATGCCATTGTGGCAAAAGGGTTTTGCGAAAAGCTCGGGCATGAAGTGGATGTAGCAGAAAATGGGTTAATCGCGGTTAAAAAGGCGAAAGAGAACGAGTACGACCTGATCTTGATGGACAACCATATGCCCGAGATGAATGGTGTTGAGGCGACACGCGTTATCCGACAAGAGTTAGGTATCAAGACATTACTCTTTGCGTACACGGCAGACGTATTTCGTGAAGCTCACGATAGCTTTATTGAAGCAGGAGCAGACCATGTGCTTACAAAACCGCTACAGCATGAGAGCTTTTCAGACGCTCTCAAACAGTTTGCAGCCAGACTCGAACCGAAACGGAATCCGCCACTAACGAATGACAGCAATGTGCTTCAGTTGCAACGTAAGCCAATCGAGAACTTAAGGTTAACAGAGGAAGAACTCTCCCGTTCAGGCATGTTTACTTCTTTACGAGATGAGCCAGAAGCGCTTGACGAGCTGCTAAAAAGCATTATTGTCGATTTTGAGACATCTGTTGATGAGCTTATTGAATACTTTATGGCTGAAGACTTTGCTTCATTAGCGCTGACGTTGCACAAAACGAAAGGGATGGCACTGAACCTAAGTTTACCTATTTTGGCGAGCCAAACGGAGGCCCTGGAAACTCAACTTAAAGCCAACCAAAGTCCCGAGGTTGAGCAGTTGCAGATGCTGATCAATCGGTTACAGGTCAACATCCATCAGTCTCATAGACTTTTGGATGATATACAGAAGAACAATGCCGATCCTCAACAGATTTTATAGTCCCTGTGAGTGCGATGCTTTCCTTAACTCATTTTGTTGTGGTTTACTGTGGCAAGGACGGATAGTGTTGATTCGTCGTCGGAAAATCAGGGAGTTAGAATGAGTAAGCATTCCGCTTTAATCAAATGGCATCGTAAAGCTGGGGAAGAGTTTAGTGATAATAAGTATAGTAGGGCACACATTTGGCAATTTGATGGAGGGTTGCAAGTCCCAGCATCTCCATCTCCCCACGTAGTACCATTACCACTATCCGTAGAAGAAAACGTTGATCCAGAAGAAGCGTTTGTCGCGGCACTTTCTAGTTGTCATATGCTCGTTTTCCTGTCTATTGCAGCAAAGCGGCGTTACGTTGTGGACAGTTACTTCGATGAAGCGGTAGGGGAGCTTGAAAAAGGCGAAAACGGAAAAGAGTGGGTATCAAAGGTAACGTTAAACCCTAAGATAACATTTTCAGGTGAAAAACAACCGACACCATCTCAATTAGAAAAACTGCACCACATGGCCCATGAGAATTGCTTTATCGCCAACTCCGTTAAAACAGAAGTGACAACGCTTATTGCGAATTAAGTGGAGCTCTTTATCAAAAAGCGCGGCCTATTGCGGAGTTATATTAAGCCAGCAGTCATCCTGCTGGCTCGTTCATCTAGACGACACCTTGCTCAATCATTGCATCAGCGACTTTTCTAAAGCCTGCAATGTTGGCGCCTAAAACTAAATTTCCAGGTTGGCCAAACTCTTTACTGGTTTCGTTTGCATTGATGAAAATATTTTTCATGATGGTTTGCAACTGACTATCCACTTGTTCAAACGTCCAGTTTTGCATGCTGGCGTTTTGCGCCATTTCAAGTTGACTGGTTGCAACGCCGCCTGCATTGGCTGCTTTGGCAGGCCCATAAGCTATGTCTGAGTCCACGATAATATTGGCAGCATCACGGGTGGTTGGCATGTTCGCCCCTTCACTAATCAAAATACATCCGTTTTCGATAAGAGCCAGTGCGTCGTCTGACGTTAGTTCATTTTGAGTCGCACAAGGGAAGGCAGCATCAGCCTGATATCGCCAAACAGCATGTCCTTCATTAGGATAGTCGCCCTCTGGTGTGTATTCTGCTTCAGGGTAAGTTTCTAAATATTCTTCTAAGCTTGCTCTTTTCACTTCTTTCAGTTGTTTTAGGAGCTTAAGATCAATACCGTGCTCATGATAGATCGTACCTCGAGAGTCGCTGCATGTAACTGGCGTTGCCCCCATATGGTACAGTTTTTCAATGGCGTAGATAGCCACGTTGCCAGCACCAGAAACGAGACAAGTTTTCCCTTTCAATGAATCGTTGCGGTCGTTGAGCATGCATTCTGCAAAATAGACGGCGCCATATCCTGTCGCTTCTTTTCTGGCGAGTGAGCCACCCCAAAGAAGACTCTTGCCTGTGAGCACACCTTCGTAGCGTCCCGTCAATCGTTTGTATTGACCAAACATATAGCCAATTTCGCGCGCCCCGACGCCGATATCGCCTGCGGGTACATCGGTGGCAGGACCGATATGACGGTACAACTCGTTCATAAATGATTGGCAAAATCGCATGATCTCGCCGTCGGATTTTCCTTTAGGATCGAAGTTTGAACCGCCTTTGCCGCCACCGATAGGAAGGCCAGTCAGTGCGTTTTTAAAGATTTGCTCAAAGCCGAGAAATTTTATGATGCTCGCATTGACTGAGTGATGGAATCTCAATCCTCCTTTGTACGGCCCCAAAGCAGAGTTGAATTCAACTCGATAACCTTTGTTTACTTGTACATTTCCAGCATCATCAACCCAAGGAACTCGAAACATGATTTGACGTTCTGGCTCGACGATCCTCTGGATAATCGCTTGTTCCTTATATTTATTATTGCCTTCTATTACCGGCGCGAGAGAAGTTAATACTTCTTCTACCGCTTGGTAAAATTCTTTTTGCGCAGGGCTACTGTGTTGCAACGCAACAATAGTATCGTGTATGTATGACATAGGTTTCTTCCTTGATGTGAATAAGCAATCAGTTTATATGAATGTATTTCCATTAAATAGTGATTTTAACCAAGATTCAATGGTTGTAGTGGTATTTCCTGCGGATGAGAATGTGCAGCTTCTAACCCGGGCAGTGTTGGTTGAGATAGGTAGGGCGAGCTAAGTAAGCGGGTGGTTGAGTGATCAGTTTCACATATAACAAGCAGAAATCACTTTAGTCGATGTTGTTGTGCAGTTACGCAAATTGTTTATGTTAACGTCATGTTAAAGTTTGTGTGTGTGATAACTTGTGAAAAGACAACTATATGGATGAGCTTAAGGTTCTGAACTCGTTTATTCAGCAGAATGGTCTACCAGCGTTTGGCCACCTTGATGGAATTCCAACATCGTTACAGCTAGATAAATTTACCTACCTTGATGAGATGGATAAGCCAGTGTCTAAGTGGCGCCGTTACCGCGATTATAAGCAGTTTCAGTTCGTCAATTTGGTCACACCTGATTACGTCATTGGAGTAGCGATTGCTGATATACGGTATTTAGCATCCGGCTTTTTCTACCTGTTTGATATTAAAAAGAATAAGTTGATTGAGCAACAATGGTTGAAACCTTTTAATATAGGTTATCAAACTCAGCCTTCCAGTTGGTGCAGTCTTGCCCATCTTGCTAACAAAAGAGTTCAGTTTTCTATTAAGGATGGTATTTGGCACGTCCACTTTGTGACAGAGTCAGTCAATGCGGATCTCTATTTACGTCCAGAAAATATGAGTTTGCCATTAATGTTGTGTACGCCAACAGGTTATGCGGGTTGGACATATACTCAGAAGCACAATGCGTTAGCAGTAGACGGTAACTTGTTCATATTAGGAAAAGAGCAAGATCTTTCAGAGGTGGCTGCTGGTTACGATTTTTCCGCTGGGTACATGCGGCGAGAAACAAGTTGGCGCTGGGCGAGTATCAATTGCTTTGAGGATGACAGGCGTCTGGGGTTGAATTTGGCAGCTGGCGTTAATGAAACTGGCTATTGCGAAAATGTATTGTGGATTAATGGTCAGCGTCACTTTTTGCAACCTGTGCAGTTTCAGTTTTCACGAAGTGATGAAGGGCAAAAGTGGCATATTACGTCTGAAGATAAACGAGTTAACTTACAGTTCACGCCTTTGAATCGACGCTCAGAGAAGAAAAATTTTTGGCTTCTCAAAAGTAACTTTCGTCAGTACATCGGTTATTTCTCTGGCTATCTTATCGATGGAAATGGCATCAAACATCAGTTAGAAGAAGTTATGGGTCTTACTGAAGATCACTATGCAAAATGGTAGAAACATAATGGATTGGACGCAGTTGATGGACCGCCCAGAATTACTTCTGATGATTCTGGCTCCAGTTTTCTTTTTCTGCATGCTTGCCGAATATTGGTTCGGACAAAGAAGGGGACGCTTGCCTGAAAGCGCGACGTATTACTTCCCTGAAGTAGCGTGTAATTTTGTTCTTGCGGGCTTACACCAAGCGACAGACATACTCACGGGTTTACTGATTGCTCAGTTGTATTTGTGGTGGTTTGATTGGCGTTTGTTTGATATCGAAATGAGCGTCTCAGCTTTTCTTTTACTTGTTGTCCTGCAAGATTTTTTCTATTACTGGTTTCATCGGGCTAGCCATCGTATTCGTTGGATGTGGGCCGCGCACGTTGTTCATCACAGTTCGGAAAGAATGAACTTCAGTACCGCCTTTCGTCAAAGTTTAATGTATCCGCTAGCGGGGATGTGGATTTTTTGGTTGCCCTTGGTGATTATTGGTTTTGAGCCAAAATGGGTTGTCTTCGTTGTGTTGTTTAATCTGGGCTTACAGTTTTTTGTTCACACCCAATCAATTCGTTCGCTCGGGCCACTAGAGTGGGTATTTAACACGCCGTCTCATCATCGCGTTCATCATGGTGTGAACCGTCAGTACATCGACAAAAATTATGCGGGTGTATTAATTATTTGGGATCGAATGTTCGGAACGTTTGAACCAGAGGTGGAAACGGTTCGGTATGGGGTTTCTAAACCTGTAAACAGCTTTAATCCCATCCGCGTGACGTTTGCAGAATGGAAAGACATGTTTTATGACGTAACTCGACCAAACTTATCATGGAAACAACGCTGCCGCCGTTTGTTCGCTCCGCCATCGGATTTTTATGAGTAAATTGAGATAAAGAGATTGGAGCGGGCAGCGGGAATCGAACCCGCATCATCAGCTTGGAAGGCTGAGGTAATAGCCATTATACGATGCCCGCGCATCGATAGGACTCAGTTAATATGCCACACTGGACGAAAAAGAAAAGTCTTTTCTCATCAAATGTTTGTCAGTTGCCTAAAAAAGTAGCGGACTGATGTTAAAGTGTTCATTGTCTCTGGTTTTTTGTGGCACTCGCGATTCCGCTACTAAGCCTAGGGGCTTCCAATTAGGTCGTAAACACCGAATTCTTAGGTGTTTAGGTGTTTAGATGTTGATGATATTCAAGATTTTCTGTGTAAAGGTTAATCTCGTTTATTGAACAGTCACGTTTCATGGTCAAGACTAGATATTGAAATGATTACTTTTTACTGTTGATGCGTATGTATAACACAGGGTAATTCTGCTGAAACAGTCAGCTTAACCAAAGGAGATTTAACATGATGAGAGGTTTGATATTAGGGTTGGTGGTGATGCTGGTATCTGCTTGTACTACCGTTACAACTGATGTAGATAAACAAGCCGACTTTTCAGCTTACAGAACGTTTGACTTCGGTGCTCAGGCGGAAGCTCCTACCAGTATTGATGGTCGACGTATTGAGCAAGGGCTTGCTGAACAGCTTGAGGGTAAGGGTTTAATTAAGGTAAATAGTGGCGGTGACCTTTACGTACATCATGATATCGTAGAAGAATCCGAGCTTGTTTCTTCAGGATCGTCGGTGAGCTTTGGCTATGGCTGGAATAGCTTTGGTGTGATCACTTCAAGCCCAGAAAGATATAAAGAACGTAAGTATGGGAAGTTGGTGGTTGAACTGGTTGATGCAAAGGCTAATCAAGTCGTTTGGAAAGGCGTTTCAAGTCGTAAACTGTCTGAGTCAATGAGCTCTGAGAAAAGAGAATCTCTCATCCAAGAAGAAATCGCGAAGATGTTTGAAAGCTACCCTTACGGTGAAAAATAATTAGTATTCTTAACGATTAAGAATACTAATTGCCAATAGTTACGCACAGGGTTAAAAGAACTTATTATTTTGGTTTTGGTTACCTTTGTGCGTACGATTCTGATTGCTTTACTCGGACTACTTTTCTGCTTGTTGGCTCCGAGCATGAGCCTGGCGCACTCACACCCAAATTTCCTTTCCTTTCATAACCAGAATATTGCTGTTGACGCTAAGTCGAAGCACTTTTCAGAATATCCTATCTCTCCAATACAACAAGACTATCCGAGTTTAAACAGCCGGAATGTATTGAGGGTTAGCCATGCTAAGGAAATGAGCTCGAACGACGATGTAGAACCCGAATGGTTTGAAATGCTTGATGTAGCATGGTGGGCGCATCGTTCGGCAATTTACTCGATGAAGCGGCTAAAACGCATCGGCAATGAGGCTTTAGGTTGTTGTATTGAAAGTATTTTTACTCACTTTAAATACAGAATCGGCGTGAGAAAAGAATCGAATTTTATATACCGCTTTATACATGCTCGCTAACACATTCCATGTTTTTGCAACTTTTGGTTAATTATGCTTAGGAGCGGTTTATGTTTGATTCGATAATTCAGGTCTTGAGTGCCTTTTGGCATCAAGATTTCACGGCGTTAATGGCGCCAGGCAGTGCAGGTTTAGTTTATTTTGTTGTTGCTGTGATTATTTTTTTGGAAAGTGGTTTTATTCCTGCTGCACCTTTCCCATGCGACAGTGTCGTCGTATTATCCGGTACGCTGGCGGCGGTTGGCGTCCTTGACCCAATTATGATCATGTTGGTGATAGCTGTTAGTGCGGGATTGGGAAGTTGGGCGGCTTATTTACAAGGCAAGTGGCTAAATCGCTTACCTAAGGTCCAAGGCTGGGTGAGTGCGGTTCCTCAAAAGCGCCTGGAACAAGTCGACGTATTACTCAGTAAACATGGATTGATTGCGCTTTTTTGTGCGCGGTTTATTCCGGTTGTTCGCTCCCTATTGCCATTAATGATGGGGTTGCGAGTGAAACGTATTAGTAAATTCCATTACTTTGCGTGGTTGAGTGCGATTTTATGGACGCTGGTATTATGCGGTTTTGGTTCATTACTTCCTTTGTTACCAGAAAATATGAGCAAAGCGATCACAATGCTATTAATGGCGGCACCAATAATTACTCTTGTGATTGGAGTGCTTAGTTTCTTGTTTGTTAAAGCACGTCGAGCGTTCTGTAAACCCAAGGATGTGTCTGAGTTTTCCCAGTAAGTTTACTTTGATTTGCACTTTTAAGCTTGTATGCAGATTAGACATCTAATCGACAGGTTTTTGTCAGTAAAAAGAAAGGCGCATACATTGCGCCTTTCTTTTTGAGTGTCGTTAGGGTTTCGAATTTAATAGCCAATGCTATATAGGTATTCGCCAACTTCTTTGCACTGAGACTTGTAGATGCTCTCTACTTCAGACTCATTCTTATCTGCTGCTTTAAATTCAAGTTCGGCAGACGATAGCTGGTCAAAGCTGTAGTCTCTCTCAGACATTAAGTAGTGTCTGAACATCGCTCTGTGTTCCGGAACTGCAATACGTGCGTTAGAAACGTTGGCACACTCTAACAGAGTGTCGTTACTCATTTCTTCTGGCTTAGTTTCTGTGTTTGCTAAGGTTGAGCCCGCTGAAAGTAGTAATGCTAGTGCGATGGTTGTAGCGATTCTTGTCATTATATGGACCTCAAATTGGTTCTAGTAACAATGAGCATATTGGCTCTTATCGTTACATTTTCGTGTTCTCTGTATGTCATAAAAAGTTAAACAACAGAGAAGGCGTTGCGACCATGAGTAAAGACGTACATTAAGTTCGCTTCCTTTCTTCCTGAGAGGCGATAAAGAGAGCGTTGACTCATGAGTCCGCCATAACTGTCTAGAGGTAAGCGAGATGCTTGTTTTGCCAACTCCAGTAGTGGTGGAGAAGAGAAAGCAATAAGTAAAAAATAATCAGGAGTAAAATCTGATGATAAAACGCCATCAGTAGCTGATGTTCGGCGACAGGAGACAAGCCCGAACAACTCGCGCTTTATATGTAGGTAGTAACTTTCTGAACCCCAAGAGCTCAGAGAAGCTGAGGTATGAAAATCAGTGTGTGCTAGCTCAAAATCGTCTTGTTGAGAGAGTTTAAGTAATCGCTCGGAAGTGTAATGTTTGGTGTGGTGCCACTCATGCGCATATGAAGCTGTGATGAGCCCTGAGAGCAGGGACAAAGAAAGCATCAATAATATATGGTGTAGATAACGCAAGAAGTAACCCTAAACATATAAAGCCACAGTTATCCACCATGATTAAGGAATCTTAGTGGAACTATGATAACGATGAAAGCCAGTGTCTGATGAACTCAGCGTATACTAACGAGATGGAAGGGGGATGAACAGAGTTTTCTGATCGCACTTAGGTATATGAGCGAATAACACAGTAATTTTCGCTTTCGAGTAAGCGAAAATGGAAAGAGAGTCGTTGCACAAGGACAATTAAGCTAACAGGATTATTACTGGGGAAGAAATAGAATCTTCTTTTTCTTCCCCATATGTTTCGCATCGATATTATGCGCTTGCGTAAATAACGCTGCCGCCTTTTATGGTGTCAATGATCTCGCGAGACAACTTCTCTGGCAAAGCAGGGCAACCCCAACTGCGTCCGAGGTATCCATTCTTCTTGATGAAGGAAGGGTTTGCGTAATCGGCACCGTGCACGACAATGTAACGCTCGCGAGCTTTGTCGTTTAATCCAGAGCTTAGCCCATCTAATCGAAGTGAATAGCCATTTGAGCCGTAGTAAGTGGTATCAGTCAAAAAAGTGCCCAATGATGTTTTTCGCGAGTTCACGACATTTGAAAACTGTGTCGCTGTTTTCTTTCCGCTGTTCACGCCGTGAGAAACATACGTATTGTAGATTAGCTTCTTTTTATCTAAATCAACCACATAAAAACGCTTTTCAGTTGATGGTTTACTATAGTCGATGATCGTTAGTACCGACTTCTTTCTATCGGGTGTCTTCTGATAAGCGATGTAAGCGTCACTGAACAACTTAAAGTCTACTATGCCATCTAGCTTGGCTTGTTTAAACACATGTTCAACTTGCTTTGGTCGTAAATGATCCCTGGGTTCGTTATCTGATTGTTTTGCAAAAGCAAAAGGTGAGACAGACAACAGCGCACATGTAAATAATAAAATTAACTTTTTCATCTTGGCTAAATAAAACTCTATGGTGTTACAAATTTACCGATTGCTTCATGCATTCGTTAAAACAACATGCACATCAATATAATTCTATTCCCAATGTTTCTTATTGCACGCTTAGGTGCTTAATATTGGGTTGACGATAAGTTTTCGAGTTAAAAACTAACTAATTGAAACTTATATAAAATATGAAGTTTAACGATGGTTTCTATAAACTTCGGCGTAAATAATATCTGATATATGTAATTAATAAAACTGTGTTTAAGGATATTTGTGAAGTTGCTAATTTATAAAAACGGCGTTTTATTTTTCGTACTTTAGAAACTCTTTTTATTTCAATGTGTTTTCTTTTTCTACGCTTTATCCAATACCTCAAAAGTTTGTGATTTAACTCGTAACAAATCGTAACGCCGAATCGTTATGTGTATAAGTGCATTTATAATGTATGAATAAACAACAGGGTGGTAAGAAAAGGCAGTAAAACAGCGGTGAATCGGTTGTTTTTAATTCACGATTGACAAAGCTAAGTCTAAGTCGTACAAAAATTGAACTTGTGAATGTATCGTTTAAGTGAGAGTGATGAGCTCGACAAAAGTGAAGTGATGCGTGCTATTGTTTATTCTCTAATTTATTCGATTACATAAGGAAGGGTACATAGTAAAAATTGAAAAAATAATTCTATCGTGTGGATTAAATATATGAATAATAAAACTTCGAAATTAAAAGAGAAGAACGCCAGATCTGAATTCATTAAATTTTTGAACATGAAAGTAAACTCTATCTATTATGTTTGGTTTGGTGGGAGAGTGCTCATCTCATTAAGAAAAGCGCTCAAATTTATTTAAGGACGGTTATGACAGCATTTAATAAAGTGTTTATTGTCTCTCCCAATGTTAATGATTTTGCAATGTTGCAAGAGTCGTCATTGGAAATGTCTCTTCAAGTAACGGCAAGCAAACCTATCCAACTCTATGGAGAGCCTGTTAAAGCCAGTTGGAAAAGTATTGATATTGAATGGTTAGACGTTAAGGGTGAAAAGCCATTACCCAGGCCTGATATTGCAGCATGGGGATCTTTTACTCTTGCTGTATCCGCTTCTATTGCGGATAAGCTCAATGTGTTAAGCGAGAATGTCGAATTTTTACCATTAAATCTACAAGGAAAGCCTTGGCGAGCATTAAACATTGTCACTCAAATTGATGCCATTGATACCTCTGCTACCGAGTATAATCTTCGTCATGGTAAGCTAAGTCGTGTTAGACCGTTTAAGAAACTCGTTTTGAATAGAGAAGCCGTTAATGAATCTGATTTGTTCAGAGTAAAAGGTGCTGGGCTCAGAACGTTTTGCACGGACAAAAAAGGTGGCTTGTACGATAGCGTCAAAGCGCTGAATTTGACCGGTTTGGATTTCAAGGAAGTGCTGGTTTAAAAACGAATAAATAGTGATTTACTCAACTAAAGTCATAGATATAGGTATGGGGGAACAAAAGCTGAGCATCTATCAATGAAGCTCATATACAGCTAAATACAGCCGCCACAGCTGTGACTGCTGTACTTCTCCCCTTAACTTATGTTCTTGAAACCCTAATTGAGCTGACCATGGACGCATCAAATCGACTGTCGTCATTTGCCGATTGCCACCACAAGCTCAATTGTTCTTTAGTCATTGGTTTGCCAAATAAATAGCCTTGCATATAGTCGCAGCGGTATGCCGATAACCATTCATGCATCATATTGTGTTCAATACCTTCTGCTGTAACCGTTTTATTTTGGGCATGGCATAGCTCAATAATAGGTTTGATCACATGTCCGTTGTTGGTGTTCATCAATGTAACGAGGAACTCTCGATCAAATTTGATTTTTTGAACCGGATACTGAACGAGCTGAGTTAACGATGTGTAACCAGAACCAAAGTCATCAATTGCAAGACGGTAGCCACGTTTTGATAGCTCATCAAGTAGGGCCGTGCCTTGTTGTTCTGCGGCAAAGGTTTCGGTTATTTCTATCTCAATACATTCTGGTTTAACACTGTGCAGTGTCGCTTGTTCATGGATGTAGTTTGCCATTTCTATCGAGTTTAGCTCTGCTGATGAAAGATTGACCGAAAGAACAATATCCTTACCGAAAATATTCCTTAATTGATGGTATTCCGCCGTTGCATTGGCGAAAACCCAGCGGTCAATTTTATCAAATAATCCGGCTTGCTCTGCAATTGGAATAAACTCCTTTGGGGGGATAGGGCCGATACCTTCGGCTTCCCAGCGCAACAAGACTTCTAACCCCTCAATTTCGTTGCTTCGATTGTTCATATAGGGTTGAAAAACAAGGTGGAATTCTTCCTCTACATTGCTTTTTCGGAGCGCACGTTCAAGCTGACTTCGTCTTTGAGACTCAATATTGAGAGCGGCTGAATAATAGGCGTATTGATTTTTCCCTGCCCGTTTTGCTTGATACATAGCCGCATCGGCACTGGAGAGTAACTTCGCGATGTCAGTACCGTCTTGAGGATATTGTGCAATACCTACGCTTGCCGTAACGGGAAATGAATTACTCCAAGATGAACTGAGATTACTAATCGGTTTTAGTAACTCTGATGCAAGCAAATCAGGCAAGCGTTTTACCTCTTGATTTGAGCTCAGCAAAATTGCAAATTCGTCACCAGATAACCTGGCGGCAAAGCAGGGGCTGTTGTAATCGTGCGAGAACTTTTGACAAGCATTCTTGATGTGTGATGAGAACACTTTTAACAAGTTATCTCCCAATTCATGCCCGTATTTATCATTCACGTATTTAAAGTTATCAAGATCGACGTAAACAACCCACAGAAACTGCGAAGGGGAGATAAGTTCACGAGTGGCAAGCTCATGAAAACGATGGCGATTGGCGAGTTGCGTCAGGTGATCCGTTTCAGCTAGGCGTTTTGTCTTTTTATAGATGACATTAAGTTCCTCATACATATCAAAAAAGCGTGCAGAGAGGCGTCCTATTTCATCGTTTGTTTCTAGCTTTTCAATATTGTCACGTTGATTAGATTCAAGTTCGTTCAGCTGCTTATCAAGGCGAGAAACAGGGCGCAACACATAGCGGTACAACACCAAAATGATTAATGTGATGGTGAAAAACGCCGCTACGCCAAAGGAGAAAGCAAGTTCTAGCCACACTTTATCGACTTTATTCCACATTAAATATTCGGCAGGAGAAAGCACGGCATAAAAGTGCGGCAGCAGCTCAATGGTTTGAGCGAGAGGAATATCAAGATAAATGGGTTTGTCGGCGAAAGTAATCACGCTGTGTGTGTCAAACTCGATGTCATGCTTAATCTCGTTAAAGGCTTCAAGTGATACGGAAACTACCACAAAAAACACATTTTTCGAGTCAAAGCTCAAAGGGTGAGTCCCCGTTCTTTTGTCGACGACCTCATATTGAAGAAGAATGCTTTGTCCACTGGAGTTATAAATAAAGCCAGTGTGACTGAAAGCCTCTCTGTCATTGAAACTTCGTGATATGTACTCTAATACCTTTGGGTCGACCACGCCCGATGATTCGTAATATTTGTTTTCTGTGTAGTAGAGAAGGTTTTGTTTGCCGTCGAGGATCGCCATGCTCGCATCGCCTTTGTAACCATGGCTTAATACTTCAGCGGTCTCGTCTAATCGATTAAACAAGACTCGCTCACGATAGGGGTTGTTATGATTAACCAAATAGTCTTGTAATACATCACTTTTACTGAGCGTATAGGCATAGCTATTAAGAAAAATATTCGCTTGTCGAAACTGCCCGGCCAGCTTTTCCATCTGCAACTGAATATAGCTGTCTTCCCGCTTGATGAGCGTCACTTTTTGAATGCTATAAATAATATAGCTAGATACTAACGCGCTTAATAAGATCACTGGCGCGACAAGCAAAATGACTCTATTGCTTAACTTCATTATGGTTCTTAGTTTCCGTTTGTGTCCCTACAAACGTCGCGTACCAGGTAAGGTACTGAACGGATGATGTGTTTTGGCAAATTGTAACCAGATTGTAAGGTGAGCGTTCTCCAAAATCAGGCAGCTATCTAAGAATTGTGATGACGTGAAAGGTTTCGAGCTTATTAACTAGAGGTTTTCTCAGTAGTTGGACGTCTCTTTTCCTTCCTCCCTGTATAAAACCTAACCGTAATGACAGGGAAATACCATCATCGAAACGTTTCGATGGTAAAGTGTGACTCAAGTGCACTTTTCCTATTCAATGACAATTGAATTACAGATCATTCTCACACCTTATCGATCTCACACTGGTCAAATTGCGATGACGAATTATTATTTCATCGAAACGTTTCGATGAGTTTTCTGTTAATAACGAAAACACTTTAAGACAGGCGCTCATGGTTGTATGAACGTGTAACCGAAAGGTCGATGAGATGAAAAAAAGTACCCTAATTAACTCAGATATTTCTTACTTGGTGGCGACGCTAGGCCACACCGACGAGATCACGATATGTGATGCTGGTCTACCAATCCCAGAGCATGTTCAGCGAATCGATTTGGCGCTAACGCATGGGGTACCAAGTTTTCTTGATACTGTTCGCGTAATTCTATCTGAGTCCCAAATCGAAGGGGTCATCATTGCGGAAGAGTTCTCTGATGCAAGCCCAGTTTTGCATGAAGCGTTGCTCAACGAACTGAGCAAAGAGAGTGAAGAGACGGGCAAATCTATTGAGGTGAGCTACGTGTCACATGAAGCGTTTAAAGCACGCACGGCCCAAAGTCGCGCTATCGTAAGAACCGGCGAATGCTCGCCATATGCGAACGTTATTTTCCAAGCGGGCGTGGTTTTTTAAGCCAGAGATATTGAGGACAGATTATGACTCAAGCCATTCTACAACTAAGCGAAATTGAGAAGGCGTTTCCGGGCGTAAAAGCACTCGACAAAGCAAGCCTGAATGTTTATCCAGGCCGTGTTATGGCGCTGATGGGTGAAAATGGAGCAGGCAAGTCAACGTTAATGAAGGTGTTGACAGGCATTTACCACATGGATGCGGGGAGCATTCAATATCAAGGTCAGCCGGCGGCCTTTAAAGGTCCACGCGATTCACAGGAAGCTGGTATTAGCATTATTCACCAAGAGCTGAACCTGATTCCTGAACTGACGATTGCCGAAAATATTTACTTGGGACGAGAGTTCACCGGCTCCTTAGGGCGTATCCAGTGGGGCAAAATGTATGACGAAGCTGACAAGCTTTTAAAACGTCTCAATGTAAAGCATTCATCAAAAACATTGCTTGGCGATTTAAGCCTTGGTGAACAACAAATGGTGGAAATTGCAAAGGCACTTTCGTTTGAGTCGAAAGTCATCATTATGGATGAGCCAACGGACGCACTGACCGATACCGAAACGGAATCACTGTTTAAAGTGATTAATGAGCTCCGCGAGCAAGGATGCGGCATCGTATACATTTCGCATCGTCTTAAAGAAATCTTTGAAATCTGTGATGATATTACAGTGCTTCGTGATGGTAAGTTTATCGGTGAGTGCAAGGTGTCCGACACTGATGAAGATGGCCTAATTGAAATGATGGTTGGCCGAAAATTAGAAGAGCAATATCCACGTATTGATGTCCAACATGGCGAAACTTGTCTTGAAGTCATTGGTTTGACTGGGTCTGGCGTTCAGGATGTGAGCTTTACTCTCAAGCGTGGTGAGATTCTTGGAATTTCTGGCTTGATGGGCGCAGGCCGCACTGAACTCATGAAAGTCATTTACGGCGCATTACCTAGTGAGCATGGTGTTATCAATCTTGATAACAAAACTATTAACCCGGTTAGCCCGCAAGATGGCTTGGCAAATGGTATCGCTTACATCTCTGAAGATCGCAAAGGCGATGGTTTGGTTTTAGGTCTTTCAGTTAAGGATAACATGTCACTTTGTTCGCTAAACCAGCTGACCAAAGGCTTCCAGATTCAACACAGCGACGAAGTGATTGCAGTGGAAGATTTTATTAAGTTATTCAACATTAAAACCCCAACGCGAGATCAAATCATCGGCAACTTATCTGGTGGTAACCAGCAAAAAGTTGCGATAGCGAAAGGGTTAATGACGAAACCTAAAGTTCTGATTCTGGATGAGCCGACACGTGGTGTTGATGTCGGAGCAAAAAAAGAGATTTATCAGCTCATCAACAAGTTTAAGGCCGAAGGCATGAGCATCATCTTGGTTTCTTCCGAGATGCCTGAAGTGCTCGGCATGAGCGACCGTATTTTAGTGATGCATGAAGGTCGTATCACCGGCGAATTTGATGCGAAAGACGCCGATCAAGAAAAATTACTCGCCTGTGCCGTAGGCAAAGAGATCAATGAGGAAGCAGCATGAGTACGAATACCATGAGCAAACCAACCGAAACTGGCAACAAGAAGTTGTTCACAAAAGAGTGGCTGATTGAGCAAAAATCACTGATAGCTTTGATCTTTCTGATCGTTGTTGTGTCATTTTTGAACCCGAACTTTTTTACGGTCGACAACATTCTCAACATTCTTCGTCAAACCTCCGTGAATGCCATTATCGCAGTGGGTATGACATTAGTTATTTTAACAGCAGGCATCGACTTAAGTGTTGGTTCGGTATTGGCATTGTGTGGTGCCTTTGCGGCAAGCATGATTGCGCTTGAGGTTCCGGTGCTGGTGGCGGTTCCAACAGCTTTAGTCGCAGGTGCAGCGTTAGGTGCGATCAGCGGTATCATTATTGCGAAGGGTAAGGTGCAGGCATTTATCGCTACGCTGGTTACCATGACGTTACTACGCGGTGTGACCATGGTGTACACCGAAGGTCGACCAATCTCGACAGGCTTTACTGACACCGCGGATGCGTTCGCATGGTTTGGTACTGGCTACGCGCTAGGCATTCCGGTTCCTGTTTGGTTAATGGTGGTTGTGTTCGCAGCGGCTTGGTATTTACTTAACCACACGCGCTTTGGTCGCTATGTTTACGCACTAGGCGGCAACGAGTCTGCGACTCGCCTATCAGGTATCAATGTAGACCGAGTGAAGATTGGTGTCTACGCCATCTGCGGTATGCTAGCAGCGCTTGCAGGTATTATCGTAACGTCTCGTCTTTCTTCGGCGCAACCTACAGCGGGTATGGGCTACGAGCTAGACGCTATCGCAGCGGTTGTTCTTGGCGGTACCAGCTTGATGGGCGGTAAAGGCCGTATCATGGGTACCTTGATTGGTGCGCTGATCATCGGTTTCTTGAACAATGCACTTAACCTACTTGATGTTTCTTCTTACTACCAAATGATTGCAAAAGCAGTGGTTATCTTGCTGGCGGTATTGGTAGACAACAAAAACAAGTAATTCATAACAATCTGTATATATAAAACAGTGAATACAAACCGAGTCAGGGGATGTGTACTGGCTCACCCTACACAAAGGACTAGAACGATGAAAAAACTTGCAACTCTTATCTCTGCTGCACTTCTTTCTTCAACCGTATCGGTAGCGGCGCAAGCTCAAGATACCATGGCGATTGTGGTTTCGACGCTAAACAACCCGTTCTTCGTAACGATGAAAGACGGTGCGGAAGCAAAAGCGAAAGAATTGGGGTACGACTTAATTGTACTGGACTCGCAAAATGACCCGAGTAAAGAACTGTCGAACATCGAGGATTTAAGTATTCGCGGCGTAAAAGCAATTCTTATCAACCCAACGGATTCTGATGCAGTGTCTAATGCAATTCGTATGGCGAACCGTTCTAAGATCCCTGTGTTGACATTAGACCGTGGTGCAAGCCGTGGTGAAGTTGTGAGTCACATCGCGTCGGACAACGTAATTGGTGGTGAAATGGCAGGCCACTACATCATGGAAAAAGTCGGCGAAAAAGCAAAAGTCATTCAACTTGAAGGTATTGCGGGCACATCGGCAGCGCGTGAGCGCGGTGAAGGCTTTATGAATGCCGTGAAGGGCAGCGATATGGATCTTCTTGCTAGCCAACCAGCTGACTTTGACCGCACGAAAGGTCTAAACGTAATGGAAAACCTGCTAGCGGCTAACCCGGATGTACAAGCGGTATTTGCACAGAATGATGAAATGGCGCTAGGTGCACTTCGCGCAGTTCAAGCTTCTGGCAAAGATGTCGTTATCGTTGGTTTTGATGGTACGGAAGACGGCATTGCAGCAGTTAACCGTGGCAAACTAGCGGCAACTATTGCTCAGCAACCAGACCTTATCGGTGCTTTAGGTGTTGAAACGGCTGACAAAGTTTTGAAAGGTGAAGAAGTAGAAGAGTACATCCCGGTACCACTAAAAGTAGTCACTAAGTAAGTTTTTAGTTCCAATAAATCATCCTAATTTTTGCTCTCTCCTCCGTTTATATCTGTCGTTTAGGAGGTGAGGGCAAACTTACCCAAAATACTGCAAAGTGTGGGGTATAGATGCCTTTGGCTTTTTGTCGAGACTCCTTTATCAGGAAGAGAAGTTAAAGTCATCTAATGTATTTTCCTAAACAGTTTTTAAAAAGGGTTCATTCAGAACCGAGGATAACCGTATGAATAAGTTAGTGGTGTTAGGTAGTGTAAACGCTGACCATGTTCTTCAAGTGCCTTCTTTCCCTCGCCCAGGCGAGACGCTGCATGGTCGCAACTATCAAGTTATCCCAGGTGGCAAAGGTGCCAACCAAGCCGTCGCGGCGGCGCGATTAAATGCAGACATCGGTTTTATCGCTTGTGTGGGCGACGACTCATTCGGCATTAACATTCGCGAAAACTTCAAAATGGACGGCATCGATATCACTGGTGTGAAGATGCAGCCAAATTGCCCGACAGGTATCGCGATGATTCAAGTGTCGGACAGTGGGGAGAACAGCATTTGCATTTCAGCTGAAGCGAACGCCAAACTGACAGCAGAAGCGATTGAGCCAGATTTAGAGCGTATTCGCCAAGCAGATTACTTGCTAATGCAATTGGAAACGCCGATGTGCGGCATTGAGAAAGCTGCGCGTGTAGCGAAAGATGCCAAAACCAATGTCATTCTGAACCCAGCGCCAGCTCATGAATTGTCAGATGAATTACTGTCTTACATTGACGTGATTACGCCAAATGAAACGGAAGCTGAAGTTCTGACAGGTATTACTGTAACAGACAACGAAAGCGCGCAAGAAGCGGCGAATGTGCTACATGGTAAAGGTATAGAAATTGTCATGATCACACTCGGTGCAAAAGGCGTTTGGCTAAGCCAAAACGGTCGAGGCGAAATCATCTCGGGTTTCCGCGTTGAAGCGACGGATACTACCGCAGCGGGCGATACATTTAATGGGGCATTCGTCACTGGTCTCCTAGAAGGTTTACCTTTAGAATCAGCGATTAAGTTTGCACATGCGGCGGCTGCAATTTCTGTGACCCGCTTTGGCGCGCAAACGTCGATTCCAACCCGCGAAGAGGTGGACACGTTTCTCGCTGAACAATAAGGCGCACAACGCCTCATTAAAATAGGAGTAGTAACATGGCGACGATGAAAGACATCGCAAAACTGGCAGGGGTTTCCACTTCAACAGTGAGCCATGTTATTAACAAGACGCGTTTTGTGAGCGAAGAGATCTCTGAACGCGTTAACAATGCCGCAAAAGAGCTTAACTACTACGCGCCCTCTGCGTTGGCGCGTAGCCTCAAAGTCAATCGTACCAAAACCATTGGTATGCTCGTGACAACCTCAACCAACCCATTCTTTGGCGAAGTCGTAAAAGGCGTCGAACGCAGCTGCTACCAAAAAGGCTACAGCCTCATTTTATGTAACACCGAGGGTGATAACGAACGTATGCGTCAATCCATTAATACGCTATTGCAAAAGCGTGTCGATGGTTTGATCTTGATGTGCTCGTCGCTAGAAGGAGAGCGTATCGATGTATTTGAGCGTTACCCAGATATCCCAGTTGTGGTAATGGACTGGGGGCCGATGCTATTTACAAGCGATAAAATCCAAGACAACTCACTTCGTGGCGGTTACTTAGCGGCGAAATACTTAATTGATTGCGGCCATACCGAAATTGGGTGCATCACTGGCCCTTTGATTAAACACCAAGCGCAAATGCGATACGAAGGTTATAAGCGAGCAATGAACGAAGCGGGCTTGGAATTTAATGCCAATTGGATCATTGAATCGGACTTCGAATGTGAGGGTGGGTATCAAGCGTTCAAAAAAATGGCTCAACGTGGCGCATTACCCAGCTCGATTTTCGTCTCTAACGATATGATGGCGATGGGTGTGATTAACGCCGCAAATGAGCTCGGTATTAAAGTGCCGGACGACCTATCCATTATTGGTTACGATGACATCCATATCGCGAAATTTATGTCGCCATCGCTAACTACCATTCATCAGCCTAAGTACCGTTTGGGGCAGGCTGCCGTTGAGACTCTTGTACGAAGACTGGACGACAAATCTAACGACGCTCAAGTCGTTCAACTGGAACCAACATTGGTTGTACGCAACAGTGTGACGAATTTCTCTTAATTAAAAACAAACGCATGGTTAACAAATTTAGTGCATATAATTTATAAAAAATGGGCTAAAAAATAAATAAGCATGCAAAACAGATGTTCGAATTTATTAACTCAACATTTGAAAAGTGTGATTTTTTGCGAGTAACTCGAAAGATTTCGTGTCGATAGTGCTTAAAAAGCTTATTATTAATAAAGCCTATAATTAGATTTATAAATTATTGAGATGAATGGAAAATCTTTATGTTAGTTAAGAGATATGCACAGTATTCAGTAAAGAGGCCGTGGTTTCACCGTTTCAATATTTCACTAGTATTAACGGTGTTTGTCGTGAGTGTTTATGAACTACTTGCGAATGAAGAGTATGTATACTTGGCTGGCGTGGTGTTTACATTTGCTTCGACTTTACTGTTCGCGTCAGCATCGACGTTCAAAAAGCGCTACCTAGGACACGAGTCCTAGTTCATTTGGAATGAATAATTGAGATAAATAGGTACTTTCAAGTAAGTAATGAATCTGATTTATGATCGAGTGCATCAAGAGGAGGACAAATGTCCTCCTTTTTGTTGGATATCACGTTCTAATATAGGCGTATTCCAAACAAAATAATAAAGGACATGTTATGGACCTCTTTGCCTTACTCGATATTAATAATACTCTCTTTAACATTCCGATCGGCGACGGCTACGCAATGAGTTGGATCGAAGCTTTCGGTACCGTTTTTGGACTGCTTTGCATTTGGTTTGCCAGCCAAGAAAAAACCATCAACTACTTATTCGGTTTGCTGAATGTCACGCTTTTTGCCGTTATCTTTTTTCAAATTCAGTTATACGGATTATTGCTTCTTCAATTGTTTTTCTTCTGTGCGAACATTTACGGCTGGTATGCGTGGACCCGTCCAAACGCACAAGGTGAAACGCTGGAAGTTCGCTGGTTAAATAAACAGAAACTTATTACTACTGCCTCTATTAGCGTTGCATGTATCGCATTATTAACGATCTATATCGACCCATTTTTCTTTGCGCTAGCAAACATTGCTGTTGATAGCTTGAATCTCTTTGGTGCTGGCTTGGCTGAACCGGTGCTTGAACCTGACGCGTTCCCGTTCTGGGATGCAACCATGACAGTACTGTCTGTTGTTGCACAAATTCTGATGACACGTAAATACGTCGAAAACTGGATTCTATGGGTTGTGATTAACATTATCAGTGTGGGTATCTACGCGACGCAAGGTGTTTACGCAATGTCTGTTCAGTACGCGATTCTTATGTTCATCGCTGCCAATGGCACGCGTGAGTGGGCTCGTAGCGCTAAGCGCAATGGCGATAAAACCTTAGCGCACGCTGCTGTGTAAGGAACGAAAAATGGCCAAACAACCTCATATCGGAGTGGATGAAACACAAATCTCTCCTCTCGTTATTGTATGCGGCGAGCCAGATCGAGCGAATCGTATCGCGGCATTATTTGATGATGCAGAAATGGTGTCGGAAAACCGCGAGTACCGTGTGTTTACCGGCAACTACAAAGGCAAGCCTGTTTCAGTGTGTAGTACAGGTATAGGTGCGCCATCGATGATCATCGCAGTGGAAGAGCTAAAACAGTGCGGTGTGACTCATGTGGTACGTGTTGGATCTGCGGGGGCAATGCAATCAGGCATTCACCTTGGCGAGTTGATCATTGCCGAAGGCGCGGTAAGAGATGAGGGCGGCTCTAAAGCGTATGTCGATTCGTCTTATCCAGCCTACGCAAGCTTTTCACTGTTAAAGGAAGTTGAGCGTTACTTGTCGATGCAAAAAGTGCATTATCATTTTGGTGTGGTGCGTTCTCACGACAGTTTCTATACCGATGACGAAGATGCAATATGCCAACATTGGAACAAGAAAGGCATCTTAGGTGCCGATATGGAAACCTCTGCGCTGTTTACGGTCGGTCGACTACGAGGCCTTCATGTGGCTTCGATATTAAACAACGTGGTGCTGTATCAACAAGATGTGAAAGAAGGTGTTGGTCAGTACGTTGATGAAGCCAAAGTAATGATGCAAGGTGAGAAGAGTGCCGCGATTACGGCATTAGAAGCCTTGGTTGCTCAGCGTTAGCCAGTCTCTATCTCAGTAAGTCACATAAACAGAATAGATGTAAAGCGACAGGTCACTGTCGCTTTTTTATTTGGAGTTACGGGGTACAATCCACCTTAAATAGTTGTCCGTAACTTTTTCTGAGAGAGCAGAAAATGAAAATCAGCCCTTATCCGACTGGTCGCTTCAAAACATACCTTGAAGAAAAGAGTGCCACCTTTCGCGATTTGATTTATCAATGCCAAATAAATTCGCGTTTCTTTGATGCTGGGGAAGCAATTCTCCGCCAAGGTGAGCAACTTCAGTACTTGTATGTTGTGCCAGTAGGTCGAGTCTCGATGAACATATTGGCCGCAAATGGACGACGTTTTCAATTAGGGGAAGCTAACTGCGACTATCATATTTATGGTGAAATGGAGTTCTTCACTCGGACTCCTTGTCAATGGAATGTGATAGCAGATGAACATATGCAGGTTGATGTTATCTGTATCCAAAAACTAACCGAAGCGCTGCAAAATTATCCCCAAATGATGGTGTTCTTCGCTTCAGCATTGGCTGAGGATTATCAAGACTCCATGGATATCTACACTAATCGTTTGTTGCATCCCATTACTTACAACATTGCCTATGATCTTCTCGTCCGTAATCAGACGGATAAGCTCCTTGGTGGCTTTGATAAAGTGAACCAAGAGGCTGAGCGGTTTGGCACTTCAGGCCGAGTCTATCGACGTGTAGTTAAGGACTTGATTGAAAAGGGATTGATTACAAAAACGGACAACGGTTTGGAGATTATTGATGAGCTGGCACTCAAAGCGTTTATTGAAGCGCATGAATGATACGCCCAGGTATTGAAACTGATGGGTTTTATAAGTCTTTGATATATCTAAGTCTTGAGTAAACGTAACTAATGTAAAGTACCTTAAATTTTGTTGAATGCATTAAAGAGTAGCGTTATATTGCGAACGCGTATGATAATAGATCTCATTAAGGCTTAACAAAATGAAAAAATTCGTCGGTGCGGCTATGCTGTCGTTATTTACTGTTTCTCCTTCTTTTGCTGCTAAAGTTGTGATTGACCACTACATGGGTCAAACAGAGCTAGAACAATCCCCAGAGCGTGTGGTTGTGATTGGCTTTGGCCCGCTAGATGCGCTGGACAACTTTGGTATCGATCCTGTTGCAGTATCTAACTCTTCTAATCTTCCTAGTTACCTTTCAAAATACAGCAAAGATAGCTACACCTCTGCGGGTAGTTTGTTTGAACCTGATTTTGAAACCATCTACATGCAAAAACCGGATTTGATTTTGGTTGGTCCGCGAGCGTCTGCGAAATATGAAGAGCTGAGTGAAATTGCCCCTACAGTTGTTTTTGCGGCGAAAGAGAACCAAGGCTATTGGGAAGGCACGCAAGCGCAATGGCGCAATATTGGTAAGATCTTCAATATCGAAGAAAAAGTAGAGCAGAAAATTGAAGCGCTAGATGCTCAATTCAAAGTAATCCGTGACTACAACCAATCGAACAAAAATGATGCATTAACGATTTTAAGCATGGGTGACAACATCAGCGCGTTTGGTGCCCAGTCGCGATTTGGCGTCATTTATAACGACTTTGGCTTCTTGGAAACGGTTGAGCACGTGAAAACGGGCACTCACGGAGATGTCATTTCTTATGAGTTTATTCGTGAAGCTAACCCGAAAAATATCCTCGTGGTTGACCGAAATTCTCTGACAGGTACGCCGGATAACGATATTCGTAAATCCATGGATAACGACTTAGTCAAAGCGACTGCGGCATATAAAAATCATAAAATCACCTATTTAGATGTGGACGCTTGGTACTTGTCGATGTCTGGTGTGACAGCAACAGAAAAAATGGTCAGTGAGATTAAGCAAACCGTTGAACTGTAATCCAAGATAGCAGAGGTTAACTTTGAAGAAGTTATTGCTAACCCTTGTGGTTTTAAGCACGGTTTCGTTATTTGTTGGGGTGGCAAACATGACACCCCAACAACTCTTTTCAGGTGATGAGAAAGCATTAGAACTTTTCTTTACCAGCCGTATACCACGTTTATTTGCCATATTGCTTGCTGGTGCTGGCTTGAGTATTGCGGGTCTTGTCATGCAGCAAATCAGCCAGAACCGATTTGCGGCACCTTCTACAACTGGTACGATCGAATGTGCCATGCTGGGCTATGTACTGAGCGTGGTTTTCTTTGGTAATGATAATCACCTTTGGCTCGTGTTCGGCATCTCGGTATTTGGGACGCTGGCGTTTGTTTTCTTTATTCAGCGCATTCAATTTAAGAGCGTGGTTTTTGTGCCACTTGTCGGGATTATTTTCGGCAATGTCATCCAATCCATGACTACGTTTATCGCTTACAAATATGATGCACTTCAAAGTCTGAATGCTTGGACAGTCGCAAACTTCGCCAACATCTTGCGTGGTGATTTTGAACTGCTGTACATCGCGGTACCAATGGTTATCCTCAGCTATCTTTTTGCCGCAAGGATCTCTGCCGTAGGTATCGGAAAAGATTTCGCGATTAACTTGGGTTTGAATTATCAGCAGGTTGTGACGATTGGCGTGCTATTGGTGTCCATCATGTCAGCAAGTGTCGTGATGATTGTTGGCCAGTTGCCATTCTTAGGGCTGATTGTACCGAATCTCGTGAGTCACTTTTATGGCGATAACCTCAAAAAGAACATTCCGCTTACGGCCATGTATGGGGCCATTTTAGTGTTGTGTTGCGATTTGGTGAGTCGTTTAATTATTTTCCCTCATGAAATGCCAATCTCTATCGTGATTAGCATATTGGGTGGCGTGGTATTCATCGCAATGTTGTTGCGAGGTAAGCAACATGCGTGATTCAACGAAAATCCTGCTGCTAGGTGGCATTGCGATTCTTTTCGCGTGTCTGTTTATTGGTATTGGGCTAACGGCTGACAACTACCAATATTTTTTGTCTCGTAGAGTTCCTAAAGTATTGGCGATAGTGCTAGCGGGTGTGGCCATTGCTCAGTCTTCACTTGTATTTCAAACCATTACGCACAACCGAATTTTAACGCCAAGTATCATGGGTTTTGATGCGCTGTATGTGTTAACCCAAATTTTGATCGTGTTGATTTTTGGTGGGTTGAGTACCTTAGTTCTTAACTTGTACGTCAATTTCGCGATTGCAGTAATTGTAATGGTGTCGTTTTCGCTACTGCTGTTTGGGTTTTACTTTTCAAAAGGCAGCAAGAACTTGATTACGTTGCTATTGGTCGGCTTGATCTTTGGTCAGCTATTTTCCAATGCGGCGTCATTCTTTTCTTTGCTGATGGACCCAAACACATATGCAATTGTTCAGTCGAAACTGTACGCCAGTTTCAATAATGTCAAAGTGAACTTGGTTTACTTTAGTGCTCCGGCTTTGATGTTTGCATGTTGGTTGTTGTTTAGGATGCATCGCACTTTAGATGTGTTTTGGCTCGACCAAGACAATGCGAAAAGTTTGGGTGTTGATGTACCTAAAGTGACGAGAAATGTGTTTATTATCTCGGCGGTTTTGATTGCTATTTCTACGGCTTTGGTAGGGCCAATCATGTTCTTTGGTTTACTAGTGACCAACTTAAGCCGGGAAATGTTCCGAAGTTACCAACATAAAACGCTATTGGTCGGATGTTCGTTTCTATCCATCAGTTCACTACTTGCTGGGCAATGGATAATCGAAAATGTGTTCAGTTTTGAGACGACGTTGAGTGTCGTAATTAACTTTATCGGCGGTGCGTATTTCTTATACCTGCTGCTGAAAAACAAAGTTGTATAAATATGATAGTAATAGACAAATTAACGAAGGCTTTCGGTTCAAACAAAGTCGTAGACGAGGCCAATACTCAGTTTGAAAAGGGCAAGGTAACATCGATTATCGGTCCAAATGGCGCGGGAAAGAGCACGCTGTTATCTATGGCCTCACGCTTAACGGAGCGAGATGGCGGTAGTGTTATCATTGATTGCAAGGAAATCGCGGAATGGGACACAAAAGAGCTAGCGAAAAAACTGGCAGTACTTCGCCAAGCTAACTCGATTACAATGCGGTTTACCGTAAAAGAGTTAGTCTCTTTTGGTCGTTTCCCATACTCTAAAGGAAATCTGACTAAAGAAGATCATGAGGTCATAGAACAAGCGATCGACTACTTAGATTTGCAAGATATTCAAGACAAATACTTGGATGAGTTAAGTGGTGGTCAGCGACAGCTTGCATTTATTGCTATGGTGATTGCACAAGATACAGACTATGTCTTTCTTGATGAACCTCTTAATAACTTAGATATCAAACACTCTCTTCAGATCATGAAAGTTGTGCAGCAGTTAGCCCATGACATGAATAAAGCCATGGTGGTCGTAATTCATGATATTAATTTCGCGGCGTGTTACTCAGATGTCATATTGGCGCTTAAGAAAGGTAAAGTTGTGGCGAGTGGTGCGGTTGAAGAGGTTATTCAAGCGTCTACGCTAGAGGACATCTATGAAACGCCATTTAACATCATAGAGTTAAACGGTAAGCGCATGTGTACTTATCATTAAGCGAGCTAGTTCGTTTTTAACGAGATCAATAGATAGGCGGGCTTACTTGGTGAGCTCGTCTATGATTGGGCATCGGCTCTCTGCATCTCCAGGACAAGAAGAAACCCAACCTTCAAGTTGCGTTTTGATCTCCATGAGGTGTGCAATTTTTTCTTCAACCTCTCTCAGTTTGTCCATGGTTCTTGCTTTTACTTCGCTACTTTTGCGGTTGGGGTTATGAGCAAGTTGTACGAACTCTTTGCATTCTTGCAACGAAAAGCCTGCGCTTTTTGCGCGTGATACCAAGTTAAGCTCTTGAATATGATTATCTGAATATTCGCGATAGCCAGAGTCGCTACGCGCTGGTGGAGATATGATCCCTTTGTCTTCATATAATCGAATCGACTTAGATGAAAGCCCTGTGAGCTTCGCGACAGCACCAATATTCATGTTTAACCTCCATAACGTTTAAGGCGAGTATATACCGATGTTGTGGATAAGACACTCCTAAATAACAGTCAGTTACCTAGAGTCCCCTTACTCTTTAATCACTTCATGTGGTGGCACACCAAATGCCTTTTTGAAGGCATAAGTGAAGTTAGAAGGGTGGTGGTATCCGGCTTCATAGGCGGCTTCTGTTATCGTTACTAGGCCACGTTCCAAATGTTGCCTAGCAATCTCAAGACGTCGAAAACGAATGTAGCCGTTTATGGTCATATTAAGTGATTGTTTAAATCGGCGCTGCAGGTTTGAAACACTCATTGAGAATTGGCTCGCCAACTTTTCCAAGCGTAGTTCTTGATCAAGGTGAGTTTCAATATAGCTGACAATATCCTCAATCCGACCATCAATGTGTCGTTCAATACTGCTGTTTTTAGCACTGAAATTCTTAGGAATTTGCTTGGTGGCTTGATGTAATATTTGATAGATCAAGCTTTCGACTTCTAGCTTCTCTTGGAACTCTTGCGGTGTTTCTCTATTTGTTAACGTTTCAGCCAGTTCGCATAGCGTCTGGTTAAGCTCCAACTGTTGAAACGCCTGATGAGAGTTAAAAAAGGCTCGATGGCTACAATTTTGCTCAAGGCGGGCCTCTAGCCATTGGGGCTTAACCAATATGTTGATCTTATTAATGAGGTTATCTTTGAGCAGTGAACGACGAAAATTTGCAGGTTTGAGTAAGTTCACCACTACACCCTTAGGGCCGTCGCTCGCGTCTAAATCAAATTGCAAATCGTCGTAGCCAAACGAGAGTCTACCTTCTAAAAGAATAGTGACCAGCAGTGAGGCGTGTGCAGTAGAAACAATATTCGAATCAATAAGTTCTAGACAACGCCCGCCATGAACAAAAATTTGATCATTGTACTGATATGATAGGAACTTACCTTCGGCCAGTTGAGTTTGACAAGGTTGGCCTTGCGTGACAATCCATTGTTTCTCTGTCGCCTTTAGTCTTTGGGTTAAAGCTATCTTGGCAATTTTAGTTCGTTTTGTTGTAACTTCCTGCATTTGACACTTCCTCATAACACTTGTGCGATTTCGCATAACCAAATCGCCTTTGTATTTATAAAACTCATGCTTATTATACCTGAGAATTATTATCATTAATATTTAGGAATGAAGTTATGGAAAGCCCTGCTTGTTCACCTATCAAGCTTTCAAGCCTTTGCCTTGCAGTGGGAATGGCGCTATCAACCCCTGTTTTAGCTCAAGATACTGAGTCACATTTTGAAGAGGTCGTTGTATGGGGAACGAAAGTTTCCAGCAACACTGAGTCGATGTTTGCGGACGACATGTCACTGAAGCAAGCGGATCATATGTCTGATTTACTGCGCGATATTCCCGGTGTAGATGTTGGTGGAACACACTCTGTGAATCAACGTATTACGATTCGTGGTTTGAGCGAAACCGATTTGGACATTCGTCTTGACGGTGCTTCTCAGCATGCGAGCATGTTCCATCATATTGGTAACTTGACGTTGAACCCTGACATTCTCAAATCTGCGGACATTCAGGTAGGTAATAACTCTGTGACTCAAAACGGGTTAGGCGGTTCGGTCTACTTTGAAACGAAAGACGCTCGTGACTTACTTCGTTACGATGAAAAGTTTGGGGCGCGTGTTTATGGCGGCTATGCATCCAACGACAACCAACAAGGTTCGTTGACACTGTACGGACTTTTGTCCGAAAACATTGATGCGATGGTCTATGGCCATTACGTTACGCGTGATGATTTTGAAGATGGTGATGGCAATAAAACCTATGGTGCTGCAGGTGATGTTTACAACATTCTGGCTAAGCTGGGGTATGAACTAAATGACATCCATCGTTTTGAGCTCTCTTATGACATGTACCGAGACAGTGGAGATTACAGTCCGCGTCCTGATATGTCTGGTAGTGCAAATAATAGCCTGTCGAGCAAGTTACTTATCCCTACGGATTATGACCGCGATACCGTTACTTTGAGTTACGAGTTGCGAGGCGAACAACACCAAGGAAACGTCACTCTTTATAATACCGAGACAGAAATTAAACGTGACGAAACGGTGATGGCCCCTCGTTGGCCCTCGAACCGTTTATCAAAGAACACCGCCAAAAACCAAAACTTTGGTTTGAATGGCAAATTCCAGTCAGATGTTATGTTAGGTGAGTTTGATAATCGAGTCACTTATGGCTTCGACTACATGGATAAAACGTCTTCGAGTTACTACGGTAGTCGTAAGTTTATGGACGAATCGGCGATTTCAACCGCACTGTTTGTAGAAGATCAGTTCTTCTTCTCTGATGCCTTCTTTATTACCGCAGGTATGCGCTTTGATGATTACAAACGCAAAGCTGAGACAGGAACCAGTAATTATGATGATGTGACTTGGGCTCTAGCAGCAGAATGGGCGGTGACTCAAGATTGGACGTTGTTTGCGAGTGCACGCTCTCTATTTAAAGGTCCAGAGCTAATGGAAACCTTTATTGCTTACCAAGACGTTGCATTTTTAGAGGATGGGCTAAAGCCAGAAACGGGATTGAACACGCAGGGTGGTGTTCGTTTTGATAAAACCTTTGATAAGCATTTCTTTGGGGCGAATATTACGGTATTCCAAACGGAAATTGATGATTACATTGCAGACCAGTACCAAAACGCGACTCAAACTTACCTGATTTACAACTTAGGTGATGTTGAGATTAAAGGCTTTGAGGCAAGTGCTTCTTATGGTTACGACAAGTTTAACAGCAAACTTTCTTACTCTAAGTCGGACACCAAAAACAAGAATACTGGTGGTCCTGTTGCTGCGGGCAATGGGCGTAGCATTGATATGGGTGATAGCATTGCTCTAACTTTGGATTACCAGTCAGACGCTTTAGAAACGATCTTCGGGTGGAACTCAATGTTTGTTCTAGAGGAAGACAACGTCTTTGATGGTCAGCCAAAGAAAGCAAGTTATGATGTGCATAATCTATACGCTCAATGGGTGCCGTCTGATATTGATGGACTGTCGGTGACCTTTGGTATTGATAATGTATTTGACGAGTTGTACAGCTCTCATGCGTCTCGTTCGGGTACTGCACGTGGCTTCACGCTTGATGACTACGAGCCGGGTCGCAACTTCAAGCTCTCTGCAGCTTATCAATTCTAACAAGGTTCTTCATAGGACGTTTCAAAGTAACGAGTAAGTTCATGATTAAAGAAAGCACCCGAATAGATAGCGAACACGCTGACAAATACTTAGTGACGCTTTGTCGGCATTTTGGACGAAAAGTTCCTGCTACTTGGAATGAAAATAGCGGTTTGGTGACATTTCCGACGGGAAAAGCTGAGTTTAACCTTTGTGCATCTAGCTTAACTATAACCTGTGAGGCGGATTCAGAAGAGAAACTGAATACGGTTAAGGCGATCATTTCATCGCATGTGGACATGTTTTCTCGTCGAGAAACATTAGCACTTAGCTGGGTTCGTTAGCGCTCGTTTAGGGATGCTGTGATAGAAATGGAATATTAAAAGCAAAAGCCCGCAATCTTATGATTTGCGGGCTTTTATTGTTTGAATGCTATTGCGCTTTCTCAGGCTCTAGGCTTTTTTTTTCCTGCTGCATTTTTGCTAGGAAGTAGATGTTAACGCAAGCAATAAAACCGTTAGTTAGTACTACAGGCCAAGAATCAATCATTAGTCCGTAAGCAGTAAATAGCGCACAACCAATAAAGTTAAGGATACGAAGCTTAACAATATCTTTCATAGTTAGCGAAATAGCGACCATGATTGAAGCTGCATAACCTAAAATCTCAACCATATTCATGTCCATTTTTTGACCCTCTTAAAATCTGCCGAATTTTGTCGGTACCAATTCTTCTCATCTTGAGATTAATGAGGAAGCTCCATGCCTCGAATGGTCTTTTTGTGTTGTATGGACGCACTATATCAATGGAAAAACCGTGATAAAAGCCTCAAATCAAGGTTAAGAGAAGGTTAGCGATTACGCAAACGTTTAGGACTGGAATTACTGATAATTTTACTTATTGTGTTGATTGATAATAACGATGACATTAATAGCTCAAACACCATTGAAAGTAAGGGAATATTTACATATGATTGAAAATGATAATTATTTTCAAGTGCTGTGTTTATGTATTTTATTATTAGCTTGCTCGTGTTTTTTTTGCTGTATATCAGAACAAAACCGAACTCGTGGTGTGCGGGGATTCATATCGTAAGCCACTTTTTTATAGTTGCATTTTGTCCTGCAATTTATGTTGTTCAATATTTAATCGTTACGTTTTTTTCGTCACCGATATTGATTAAGATGTCATCACGCTCCGGTGTATACAACATTCTCATTGCTTTTCTTCCATTATTGATCGCAACCGGCAGTCTGGCGTTTAGCTGAATGATTTCATCTCTCTTCTTTTCTTAAAACAACTACACTTAATCAGAATAAGGTATCAATTTCATATAATTATTCGATATCTACGCGTCAGCACATGTGTCACATTTCTGTGACTACGAGTAAGTTTTACTTATGTTGCTTGGTAGTAGGGTATTTATCGATTGTTTAATGATTCAATACTTAGTTTAATCGTATAAAGGTGTGCAGTATGCCGCACTAAATTAATAAGAAATTATCTAAAAAGGTTAATGGGAAACGTAAGCCATTAGCGGAGGTCAGATGAGTACGCACACGGTACCGCAGAGCGCGATTGTAAATGCTGTCAAAGGTGAAGTTTTGGTTTTGGGCCTGGATGGAAACGTTAAGGTCATAAAAGCGGGGGATGAGTTAAGACCTGGCGAGATTATTATCACAGAAAATAATGCTTCTCTCGACGTACAGATAAATAATGAGCTTTATCTGGTCGATGCAAATTGTGTTGCTTGTCTTCCTGTGCCTTCTTCTGAACCGTTAGAACCAGTATTGGTACAATCTCCAGTTAATGGCTTGGTGACTTTTGACCCAACGGCTATTGGAAGTGCTGACTTCGACGCCAACGATATTGCCGCTATCCAGCAAGCTATTTTAGACGGAGCTGACCCTACCGCTATCTTAGAAGCAACAGCTGCTGGCGCAGGTGCTGAAGGCTCGGCTAATGCTGGCTACGTGACGGTTGAATATAATAACCCGGAAGTACTCGCGTCTACTTTTTTTGAAACGTCTGCGACTCGCAGCGGAGAAGATGATCGCGACGAAGATGACGGTTTGAATGTCACGATTTTTGCTGATGGTGGGCAGTCACTGCAATCTAGCGTAACAGAAGGCTCAACTTCTCTATCTAGCTACCCGCAAACCATTTCTTCTAGTGTGCTGGTTGAAGCAGGGGATCTCGCACTTGATACTGCTTCATTTGTACCTGAAACGTCCTCATTAGAGTCTTTGTTAATCGAGTTAAATAGTGACATTACCTCTGGTGGTCAGCCAGTGGCGTTCGTTTACGACGAAGCGCAAAATGCTATTATCGGCACTCAAGGTGGTAACGAAGTGCTTCGTATCGAGATCGAAGCGACATCTTTAGGCCGTGATTTAGAGTTAGAGGTCGTTACCACGATTAGCCAGGGTATTGACCATGTTGCGTCTGTTGCTGATGGCCAAGTATCGATCGTCGGTGATCAAATCAATATTGCTTTTGATATTACTGGCGCAGATATTGGTGGGAACAGCATTCAAGCGCCTATCGATTTTACGACAACCGTTATTGATGGCGATGATCCTGCGCCGCAGAACGTTACTTTTGAAAACGTTGAATCTTCTTCTACACCAATTACTGGCACTTTTGTTGATATTGGTAGTGATCAATTGGCAACGGTCACGTTTAATCAAGAAGGACTTAGTCAGTTCGATGGCCTACTGAGTGATAATCAGGCGACAGAAGCGGTACTCTCTGAAGACGGCAGTACTATCACCTTGTCCATTGCGGGCTCGAATGAAACCGTCTTAACCATCAGTTTGAATACTGATGGTACCTACCAATTTGAGCAATTTAAGCCGTTAGAACAAACAAACGGTGAAGATACGATTGAGCTCTCTTTGCCAACCACAATCGTCGATTTCGACCAAGATACGGCAAGCAACACCTTTACGATGACCATCCTCGATGGCGATAACCCAGTGATTGAGAACGTGACGGGCTTGTCTTTAGATGAGGCGGGGGTTGACCAAGGTTCACAGGAAGGCGCGGCAGTAACAAGTGGTACTGGGTCGATCACGACAGCGGTCGGAAGTGACATCATTGATCACTATGAGTTGGAACCTACAGAGTTCAATGTTGGTGGAGAACTCCAATCTCAAGGGCAGGTTGTTCAACTAGAACTAGCGTCCGAGAGTAACGGCGTACGTACTTACGAAGGCTTCATCGAGCTGGATGGTGTGCGTATTACCGTATTTGATGTGGCGATTGATGCACCTGCATTGGGCGAATACCAATTCAACTTGTATGAACAACTTGACCATACGGGTGCTAACGATGACTCGCTCACTTTCTCACTGCCAGTTTACGCGGTAGATGCGGATGGTGACCGCTCCTCTATTACCGAAGGTTCGAACACACCAGAAGCTGCGCAAATTGTCATTCAAGTTCAAGATGACGTTCCTTCGATTGATGGCGTTGATGCGCTAGCCGTCGATGAAGACGATTTATCAAGCATTGGCTCCGATCAAAGCGACTCTGTGTTCGCGCAAGGTAGCTTCACGACGACTCAGGGCTCAGACCGTGTTGTAAGTTATCAATTAGAGAGCGGCACTGATCCACTCAATGGGTTGGAATCGCAGGGGCGATCTATCTCTCTGACGGAAACAACCAATTCAGATGGCAGCTTTACCTATTCTGCAACGGCAGAAGGGGACGCTATTTTCACCTTACAAGTTAACCCTGACGGTACTTATTCGTTTACCCTTGAAGGTCCAATCGATCATGCTGTGGGTAGCGATAGCTTAACTCTAGACTTCACTATTGTCGCAACGGACTTTGACGGTGACACCAGCTCACTTGTTCTACCGGTTACCATTACTGATGATGTGCCAACTATTAATGACGTTGTCGCTCTTAACGTCGATGAAGATGACTTAAGTTCGGTAGGCTCAGACCAATCACAGCCAACATTGGTTGAAGGTCAGTTCACGACGACTCAAGGTTCTGATGGCGTCGTACAGTATCAGTTGGATGTAAACGCTGATTCTTTAAATGGCCTGCAATCTCAAGGTCAAACCGTTTCCATTGCCGAAACGCAAAATGCAGATGGCAGTTACACCTACAGCGCAACGGCAAATGGCAGTGCAGTTTTCACATTAATTTTGAATACCGACGGCTCGTACAGTTTTGAGCTGCAAGGTCCAATTGACCATGCGGCAAATAGCGACAGCTTAACCCTTGATTTTAGCGTTATTGCTACAGACTTTGATGGTGACACAAGTCAAATCGTATTGCCTGTTACCATTGTGGATGATAAGCCGACCATTACCGATGTCGATGCGATTACCGTTGATGAAGATGATTTGGGCACGATTGGTTCGGATCAGACTGACCCGATTTCAATCGATGGTAACTTCACCACCACACAAGGCTCTGACCGAGTAGTGAGCTATCAGCTTGATGCTTCAGCAACACCAGTGGCTGGACTCACATCACAAGGCGTGGCAGTCACGCTAACTGAAACCGCAAACGCTGATGGCAGCTTTACCTACCAAGCAACAGCAGGCACTGAGTCGGTCTTTACGCTGACAGTGAATACTGATGGTAGCTATAACTTCACGCTTGAAGGTCCAATCGACCACGCAGTAGATAGTGATGAGTTGATACTGAACTTCCCAGTCATCGCGACAGACTTTGATGGCGATACCACAAATGCCACTATCCCTGTGACAATCGTGGACGATAAGCCTGTTATTACCGACGTCGACACCATTACGGTTGATGAAGATGATCTAGCGTCAATTGGCTCAGACCAAAGCAATCCAATTTCTATTGATGGCAACTTTACTACCACACAAGGCTCTGACCGAGTGGTGAGCTACCAACTCGATGCTTCAGCAACACCAGTGGACGGTTTAACATCGCAAGGCGTGGCTGTCACACTGATAGAAACCGCAAATGGTGATGGTAGTTTCACTTATGAAGCGACTGCGGGTGGCAACCCAGTATTTACTCTGACAGTAGATACTGATGGCTCTTACAACTTCACGCTAGAAGGGCCAATTGATCACGCGGTGGATAGTGATGAGCTGACACTCAACTTCCCAATTATCGCAACCGACTTCGATGGCGACACCGTTACTGAAACCATTCCAGTCACGATTGTTGATGATGTACCGACCATCACAGCGGTGGATGCGTTGAGTGTCGATGAAGATGACCTTAGCGGCGTGGGCTCAGACCAAACTGACGCTGTGTTCGTTGAAGGCGCGTTTACCACTATTCAAGGCTCTGACCGAGTGGTGAGCTATCAACTGGATTCAACGGCTGATCCTGTTGCGGGGCTAACGTCTCAAGGTGAGGCGATTACCTTGGTGGAAACCGCCAACGGTGATGGCAGCTTTACTTATGTGGCGACCGCAGACGGCAATCCGGTATTCACGTTAAACGTAGCAACAGATGGCACTTACGATTTTACGCTGCAAGGCCCGATTGACCATGCAGCTAACAGTGACAGCCTGACGATTGATTTCCCAATTATTGCCACCGATTTTGATGGTGATACGACTTCGGCAACCATTCCAGTCACGATTACGGATGATGCACCAATCATCGATAATGTTTTGCCTCTGGCTGTAGACGAAGATGATTTATCAGGTATTGGCTCAGACCAAACTGACGCTGTGTTTGTTGAAGGCGCGTTCACCACTACCCAAGGTTCAGACCGTGTGGTGAGCTACCAACTTGATTCAACTTCTGATCCTGTCGCAGGTTTAACTTCTCAAGGTGAGCCTGTTACTTTGGTAGAGACTGCGAATGCCGATGGCAGCTTTACTTACGTGGCTACCGCGGATGGCAATCCGGTTTTCACCATGAACGTGAATGCAGACGGTACATACAGCTTCCGTCTAGAAGGTCCAATCGATCATGCGTTAAACAGCGATGAGCTAGTACTGAACTTCCCAATCATTGCAACAGACTTTGATGGCGATACGACGACCGCGACCATTCCAGTCACGATTACTGATGACGTTCCAACCATTAATAACGTTGTTCCACTGACAGTAGACGAAGATGATCTCGCAACAATTGGCTCAGACCAAAACGATGATGCGTTTATGTCGGGCTCTTTCAGCACAACTGAAGGCTCAGACAGCGTTGTTAAATACCAGCTTGATGCAACTGCAGATCCAGTAGCAGGGTTGACCTCTCATGGTGAGCCTGTCGTACTTGCTGAGACAACAAATGGTGATGGCAGCTTTACTTACACTGCCACAGCAGATGGCAATGCCGTATTTGAATTGGTGGTGAAGCCAGATGGCAGCTACACCTTTACTCTGCAGGGCCCACTAGACCATGCGGTGAATAGCGACGGTCTGCAAATCGACTTCCCGATTATCGCAACAGACTTTGATGGCGATACGTCGACAGAAACACTACCTGTCACCATCGTTGATGATAAACCAACCATCACTGACGTAGACGCAATCCATGTGGATGAAGATGACTTAGCGACGATTGGCTCTGACGGCGCAGATCCAATTTCAATCGACGGCAACTTCACTACAACGCAAGGCTCTGATGGGGTAGTAAGCTACCAATTAGATACTGCTGCAACGCCAGTTGATGGTCTAACATCGCAAGGTGTGGCAGTGACGCTGACTGAAACCGCAAACGGCGACGGTAGCTACACTTATGAAGCGACAGCAGGAACTGAAGCCGTATTTACGCTGACCGTTAATACGGATGGTTCATACAACTTCACGCTGCAAGGTCCTATCGACCATGCGACAGACAGTGATGAGCTGACACTGAACTTCCCAATCATCGCGACGGATTTTGATGGTGATACCACCACAGAAACGATCCCAGTCACCATCGTGGATGATAAGCCGACCATTACCGATGTCGATGCGATTACCGTTGATGAAGATGACTTAGGCACGATTGGCTCAGACCAGACTGACCCAATTTCAATCGATGGCAACTTCACCACCACACAAGGCTCTGACCGAGTAGTGAGTTATCAGCTTGACGCTTCTGCAACACCAGTTGACGGCCTTACATCACAAGGCGTGGCTGTCACGCTGACTGAAAGCGCAAATAGTGATGGCAGCTTTACTTACAAGGCGACAGCGGGTACTGAAGCGGTCTTTACGCTGACAGTGAACACTGATGGCTCTTATAACTTCACGCTTGAAGGCCCAATCGATCATGCTGTTGATAATGATGAGTTAACGCTCAACTTCCCAATTATTGCGACCGACTTTGATGGCGACACCACAAACGCCACGATCCCTGTGACGATCGTGGACGATAAGCCAGTTATTACTGACGTCGACGCAATCACGGTTGATGAAGATGATCTAGCGTCAATTGGCTCAGACCAAAGCAACCCGATTTCTATTGATGGTAACTTCACTACCACACAAGGCTCTGACCGAGTAGTGAGCTACCAACTCGATGCTTCAGCAACACCGGTGGACGGTTTAACATCGCAAGGTGTAGCGGTAATGCTGACTGAAACCGCAAATGGTGATGGTAGTTTCACTTATGAAGCGACTGCGGGTGGCAACCCAGTATTTACTCTGACAGTAGATACTGATGGCTCTTACAACTTCACGCTAGAAGGGCCAATTGATCACGCGGTGGATAGTGATGAGCTGACACTCAACTTCCCAATTATCGCAACCGACTTCGATGGCGACACCGTTACTGAAACCATTCCAGTCACGATTGTTGATGATGTACCGACCATCACAGCGGTGGATGCGTTGAGTGTCGATGAAGATGACCTTAGCGGCGTGGGCTCAGACCAAACTGACGCTGTGTTCGTTGAAGGCGCGTTTACTACCACACAAGGCTCTGACCGAGTGGTGAGCTATCAACTGGATTCAACCGCTGATCCTGTTGCGGGTCTGACATCTCAAGGTGAGGCGATTACCTTGGTGGAAACCGCGAATGGCGACGGCAGCTTTACCTATGTGGCGACCGCTGACGGTAATCCTGTCTTCACGTTGAATGTCGCAACAGATGGTACGTACGACTTTACGCTGCAAGGCCCGATTGACCATGCCGCTAACAGCGACAGCCTGACGATTGATTTCCCAATTATTGCCACCGATTTTGATGGTGATACGACCACGGCAACCATTCCAGTCACCATTACGGATGATGCGCCAATCATCGATAATGTTGTGCCTCTGGCTGTAGACGAAGATGATTTATCAGGTATTGGCTCAGACCAAAGTGACGCTGTGTTTGTTGAAGGCGCGTTCACCACTACCCAAGGTTCAGACCGTGTAGTGAGCTACCAACTTGATTCAACGGCTGATCCTGTCGCAGGTTTAACTTCTCACGGTGAGCCTGTTACTTTGGTAGAGAATGCGAATGCTGATGGCAGCTTCACTTACGTGGCTACCGCGGATGGCAATCCGGTCTTCACCATGAATGTTAATGCTGATGGCACATACAATTTCCGTCTTGAAGGGCCGGTGGATCACGCGTTAAACAGCGATGAATTGGTTCTGAACTTCCCAATCATTGCAACAGACTTTGATGGCGATACGACAACCGCGACTATTCCAGTCACGATTACTGATGACGTTCCAACCATCGATAACGTTGTCCCACTAACAGTAGACGAAGATGACCTTGCCTCAATTGGCTCAGACCAAAACGATGATGCGTTTATGTCGGGCTCTTTCACCACAACTGAAGGCTCGGACAGTGTTGTTAAATACCAGCTTGATGCAACAGCAGATCCAGTAGCAGGGTTGACCTCTCATGGTGAGCCTGTCGTGCTTACTGAGACAACAAATGGTGATGGCAGCTTTACTTACACTGCCACAGCAGATGGCAATGCCGTATTTGAATTGGTTGTGAAGCCAGATGGCAGCTACACCTTTACTCTGCAAGGTCCACTAGACCATGCGGTGAATAGTGACAGTCTACAAATCGACTTCCCGATTATCGCAACAGATTTTGATGGCGACACGTCGACGGAAACACTACCTGTCACCATCGTTGATGATAAACCAACCATCACTGATGTAGACGCAATCCGTGTGGATGAAGATGACCTAGCGACGATTGGCTCTGATGGCTCAGATCCAATTTCAATCGATGGCAACTTCACTACAACGCAAGGCTCTGATGGGGTAGTGAGCTACCAATTAGATACTGCTGCAACACCAGTTGATGGTCTGACATCACAAGGTGTGGCCGTCACGCTGACGGAAACTGCAAACGGCGACGGTAGCTACACTTATGAAGCGACAGCAGGAACTGAAGCCGTATTTACGCTGACCGTGAATACGGATGGTTCATACAACTTCACGCTGCAAGGTCCAATCGACCATGCGACGGGTAGTGATGAGCTGACACTGAACTTCCCAATCATCGCGACGGACTTTGATGGTGATACCACCACAGAAACGATCCCAGTCACCATCGTGGATGATAAGCCAACCATTACCGATGTCGATGCAATTACCGTTGACGAAGATGACTTAGGCACGATTGGTTCGGATCAGACTGGCCCGATTTCAATCGATGGCAACTTCACCACCACACAAGGCTCTGACCGAGTAGTGAGCTATCAGCTTGATGCTTCAGCAACACCAGTGGCTGGACTCACATCACAAGGCGTGGCAGTCACATTGGCTGAAACCGCAAATGGCGACGGCAGCTTTACCTATCAAGCAACAGCAGGCACCGAGTCGGTCTTTACACTGACAGTGAACACTGATGGCTCTTATAACTTCACGCTTGAAGGCCCAATCGATCATGCTGTTGATAGTGATGAGTTAACGCTCAACTTCCCAATCATCGCAACAGACTTTGATGGCGATACCTCTGCTGAGACAATTCCTGTCAAGATCGTTGATGACAAGCCGACACTTGGTGGAATCGAAGCAACAAGTGTGCAAACGGTTGATGAGGACGATATCCCAACAATCGGATCTGATGGTACACAGTCGAACAGCATTGCCGGTAACTTCATCGCGACTGATGGTTCTGATGGCATTGTCGAGTACAGCGTTTCTGACCTAACGACGCCAGTACAAGGCCTGACCTCTGGTGGTCAATCTCTGGTTATGGTTGAAGTATCAAACGCAGGTGGCGTTTCAGTTTACGAAGCTCGTATTGATGGCACGACGACACCAGTATTCCGTGTAACCCTCGATGCCTCTGATGACAGCTACACGTTCGATTTGCTCGCTCGTCTCGATCATCCAAATGCTGATGGCCAGAATGAACTGATCATAAATTTACCGATAAACGCGACTGACTTTGATGGAGACGTGTCGAACAACATCACCTTACCAATTACGGTTGTGGATGATGTTCCGACCATTGATGGTTTGCTAGCAGGCAGCGAACAAACCGTTGATGAAGATGACCTACCAGCAGGTACGGATGCTGCAAGTGCAGAAGATACTGTTATTTCAGGTACTTTTGATATCACCGAAGGTGCTGACCAAGTTGCTTCTATTCAGCTGAGTGACCTGACCACGCCAGTTGCGTCACTGACTTCAGATGGTGACGCTATCACCTTAGTTCTGTCTTCTAGCGCAAACGGCGTGAACGTATACCAAGGTGTCGCTGGCAATCCTGCTGAAGTGGTTTTCGAACTGACGTTGGATGCAACGAACAACACCTACGAGTTCGATTTACAGAAGCCGCTTGATCATCCAGATGGTAATCAGCAAAACGAGATTGTTATTAACCTCCCTGTGACGGCGACAGATAATGATGGTGATACTTCACCAGCCTTCACATTGCCAATTACCGTTGTGGACGATGTTCCAGTTGTTACCAATATTGAAAGTCTACGTGTCGACGAAGATGACTTACCTCTTGGTTCTGATGGCACTAAAGAGCCGTTAACGGTATCAGGTGAATTCGAAGTCACTAGCGCAGATGGTATTGATGCTTTCGAATTGGATCTGAGCTCAAATCCTATTCCGAACCTGAAATCGGGTGGAGAAGAGGTAACACTTTCTCAAGACGTTGGTGCTTCAACTGCTGACGCGCTTGTTTACGTGGGACAAACTCCGGGTGGAGTGACGGTCTTCACGTTGACACTTCATCAAGATGGTAAATACGACTTTGAGTTATCTGGTCAGTTAGATCACGCGGTTAACTCTGATGAGATTTTGTTGAATCTACCTGTGAAGATCACGGATGGCGACAACGATACCATCACTGCGACCTTGCCAGTTACGATCGTAGATGACAAACCAACCATTGATGCTATTAGCTCTGGTAGTACCTTGTCTGTGGATGAGGATGATATTCCGAGCCAAGGTTCGGACGACACGCCAGAATCCAATATCATTGGTGGCAACTTTGACGTTACTGATGGTGCCGACTCTATCGTTAGCTTCCAGTTGGATAGCTTAACGTCGCCTGTTTCTGGACTTACCTCAGGTGGTCAGCCGCTTGAATTGGTTGAATTTTCAAATTCAAATGGTGTGATTGAGTACCGAGCTTACGTACAAGGTACGACGGATACCGTCTTTAAACTGACGCTAAATGGCTCAGCTGACAGTTATGAGTTTGAACTATTAGGTGCACTTGATCATCCTGCGGGTAACGATGAAAACTCGTTGGTCATTAACTTCCCAGTCAACGCGACTGATTTTGATGGCGATGTGTCCAATAACATCACCTTGCCGATCACCGTGGTGGACGATGTTCCAGCTATTGTGAACGTGACAGACTCTAGCCAACAAACCGTTGATGAAGATGATCTTGCCGGTGGCTCTGACACGACAAGTAATGATTCTACGGTATTGAACGGCGGATTTGAGGTCGTTGCTGGTGCAGACAAGATTGTCAGCTACCAAGTTTCAGACCTCGATGCAGTCGTGTCTGGTTTAACGTCGAACGGCAGCAGCATCGAGTTGAATCTAGTAGGCACGAATGGTGGAGTAACCAGTTACGAAGCGGTTATTACTGGCACATCAACTAAGATCTTCACGCTGTCTCTTGATGCGAATAATGACAGCTACCAATTTGAGCTGTTGGGACCAATCGACCACGACGCTGTTCAAGGTGAAAACAACCTTGTCATTGATATTCCAATTACAGTAACAGACTTTGATGGTGACACGTCATCACCACTGAATCTTCCAATTACCGTAGTTGATGACATTCCCGAAATTAAATCAGCAGATGCTTTGGCTGTTGATGAGGATGACCTTGCCAACGGCTCCCAGGCAACCAACAAAGACAGCCTAGAAGCAACGGGCAATTTCGATACGGTGGAAGGGGCAGATACCGTTGTCTCTTATCAGCTGGATCTTACTTCTAACCCGATACCAGGAGTAACTTCAGGTGGTCTTGCGGTGACGTTAGTTCAAACCGCGGTAAGCAACAACAACTTTACTTATCAAGGTCAAACACCTGATGGTAACTCAGTGTTCACGCTAGTTTTGAACGCTGACGGCTCTTACAAGTTTACGCTTGAGGGTGCGCTAGATCACTCAACTCAAGGCGAAGATACACTCATACTTGATCTCCCAGTCTTTGCGACCGATGTCGATGGCGATACGGCAGGTATTAACTTACCAGTGACGATTACCGATGATGTTCCAACCTTGCACGATGCATCTATTTCGCGTGTTGAGGGACAAGGCAGCCGCACGGTTCGTTTATTCCGAGACCCTGTAGAGGGGGATGATGACCTTGGTGCTGACGGCGCACAAGTGACTTCATTCTCGGCTGATGATTCAGGCATTTACTTTAAGCAAAACGGTGTTGATTCTGATTCTGTCGATTTGAACGGCAGCGACCAAGTCGTATTTGTTCACAAGGTTCTTGACGGAGTGGATACTGAAATCGGTCGTTTGGTTGTTCGAACCGATGGCAGTGTGTCATTCCGTCCGAATGACGATCTTGACCATACCGAAACCGACTCGATTGATTTCACCATCAACGTTGTTGCAACCGATGGTGATGGCGATATCGCAGATGCCGATGTGGATATCTCGATAAGAGACCGCAATGCGCAAATTGACACGTCTACCGTTACTGCGTTCGAAGACCAAGGGCGTGATGGTGTCGTTGTGGGCGTTGACTCTGCAAATACTCAGGACAACTTGTCGACGCTGGATGTTAGCCCTGCGAAAGTCGACTTGGTTATCAATTTACATGATATCGACCGTAACGAGAGCTTAGGTGACATCACTATTCGAGATGCTGATACTCACAACGGTACGTTCTACTACAGAGACGGCAGTGGCAACTACATTGAGTTAACATCTGTGGGCAATACGGTTGTTCTCGACGCATCAAATGTTGAGCAGTCATTCAATGGTGAGCTTGTCTCGTTAGATAACTTGTACTTCGTACCAGATCGTCATACATCAACCGATGCTTCTGGTATCGATCCTCGTATCCGCGTGGAAATTCTTAACAATGGTACGCCAGATCATACGATTAATGGTCGTTTAGACATTGAAGTTGCTGCCGTCGCAGATATTGCAACGTGGACGGCAAGCAGCGAATTTAACTATTCGGTTGATGAAGATGGAAACAATGTCGCACTTAACATCACGGCTGAAACCCAAGACACTAGTAACCCTGAAGGCATTGTGTACGAGCTTGTCTTTACACAAGGAGAAGGTAACGCAGAGTTAGTCTATTCAGATGGTAGTGCGATACCAAAATCCGGTGGTGTTTATCTGGTGGATGCAAGCCGAATTGATGAAGTTCAAGTTGATCCGATAGATAACTTCTCGGGCGAAATCAGAATTGATGTCACCGCTATTACGACGGAAAACAACAATCCACTGCTTGGGAAAGATACCGCTCGCTCAGAAACCGAAACCATTATTATTGATGTAAACCCAGTTGCGGATAAAGGTAGTTTTACTGTAAACCGAATTAATGTGTTTGAGGATAATGCTCGAACTCAAAATACGGTAGACCCTGTCACTGATCACGACCCACTCCAATTAAGTGAAGTGATCACCATGAAACCATCAGCGGACTTAGATGGTTCTGAAGCGTTATTTGTGCGCATTTCTAACTTCTCAATTGATGGGGTTACTTTGGTGTGGCTGGACTCAGCAAACCCAAGTCAGATAGTAGAAGTGACCGATTCAGGCGGCAATGTACTTTATTACGAAGTGCCAGAGTCTGAATTAGCGAACGTCGAAGTTCTTCCTCCTTTGCACGGCAATGATGACTTTACTTTCAATGTCGAAGGAATTGTGAAAGACACAGCATCATTGTCTACCGGTACGACAGAAGATGTGTTGTCACTGGGCAGTAAGACCGTCATCGTTGGTGTAAAAGGTGTTGCTGACATACCAGACACGGTATTAATTGACGCGGGGAACGTTTGGAACCGATTCGTAGACGGAGATGTGGCCGGGATAGAGACGACTATTGAAGAGAATGGTGTTGTAAACCTCAACTTCTCGGTTGTATCAGGTGAAGTTGCCGATAGACCACAGGATGATTCAGAAGCCATTACTGTTATCCTGTCCAACATCCCCGACGGTGTTCGTGTCGTAGATTCAGACGGTTCAAGCGTTGACCTCACCTTTGTTGGCTATGATGGTAACGGTCAACCGATTTACGAAGCAAACATCACTGGGCTGAATTTTAATTCCGGTATTCAAATTATTCCGGAAGCCTCTTCAACTGAAAACATTGCGATTACAGGGACGATCATTGTTACCGAGAATGATGGTCATAGTCGTGTGATTGAAAGAGAGGTAAGGATCAAGGTCGAACCCGTTATTGACGCTCAAGATAACTACGTTGTCCGCTCGGAGGGAGATGAAGATACGCGCTTTGACATCGATTGGAAACCGACGCTCGTACAAAGCCCTGATACCGATGAATTCTTTAGTGATGTAACCATCTCTGGATTTCCTCCAGGCAGCACGGTCTATGTAGATGGTGTGGCACAAACGCTTGTTTCTGGAACACTAACGCTTTCACCGCAAGCCGGTGAATCAGAGCAAGATTTTTCCGCTAGAATCTCTCCAAGTGGCTATGTTCAAGTCCAGTTGGAGCAGGATTCAAGTACTGACTTTGACTTGACCACAACCGTCACTGTGAAAGAGATTGACCATGAATATGTTGACGCTTCGAATCCCGGTGAAGGTATCGCTGAGAAAACCATCAATGGTACGGTGAATGTCCAAGTTAATCCAATCGTTGAGCCAGAGGATAAAACGGGGGCAATAGATGACCAAACCCGTCTGCTTGTCACTGAAAGTGGTGGTGGTGCTACCGATATCGTGAAGTCAGACGATCAAGGTAACATTGACTTTACGATCAACACTTCTATGGGGGGCGAATCTGGTGCTCATATCATTAAATATCAAGAGTTTGATGCGTCTTCAGATGAAGTGGTGACTCAACTTGTTGTTCAATTTCACAATGTGGACCCTGAGATCCTCAACCAATTGGTTATCGTCGGTGCACTAAATGAAGGTGGAGGTCGTTGGACAGTAACCAATGAAGACAACTTCTCAATTAAAGCGCCGTCTGGACTTGATTTAACACCAAACGATGACAGTGACGATGGCGATAACGGCGGTCTCTCTCAAATTGGCTTAACCATTTACGCAGAAGTAAATGATTTGGGCGAGGATTTGGGCAACGAAAAAGATGCGACGGTCGTGCGTCAAACGGATGTGACACTAGAGTTTCCAACCGTCCTCACACCGAAAATGAGTGTAGCGGCAGAGATTCAGGTGGCTGATGATGTCCAAATTCAAGCGTTGGAAGACAATTCTATTAACCTTGGTGCTCAGTTGACGTCGAAAGTCGATGCGATTAATGCAGATGGTGTGGAAGATGTCTTAACTATTATCGTCGACCCGACAGCTCCTGGCATTCCTCCTGGTTTGGTGATCACGGGGACGGATGTTGATTTTGTCAATGGTAAATACGTGTTCCAAGCCCATATCGATGCGAGTGGAAATATTACTGGCCTTGATGGCTTGACGATGCACTTGGCAGAAGATTACGCAGGTGATTTCGAATTACCAATTCGGTTTGTCACTAAAGACACTGAGTCCGGTGATGAAAAAGAAAATAATGTCCAGTTTCCAGTTCAGGTTTTACCGGTTGCAGACGTTCCGAGTTCAGCCGGGGATCAGCCGTTGGATAGCGATGTCACACCAAATGTAAGAGTAGATATCGTCGGTACTTTCGGCTTGGATGCAAACAAACAACCTGTGACTGATCTAAATAACGACGTTCCCACGGCGGATGGTGTTGGTTACGAAGATGGCTTAATCCAACTTAACTTGAGTGTTGATTTTGCCGATCAATTTAACAACACTCAAGGTGGTCGAGAAACACTAACGAACATCAAGTTAGAGCTTGATGACACAACATTAGGTGAGTTTGTTGATGCCAATGGTAACAGCTTAGGAACCAGTATTGAGTTTAATGAAGCTGAGATTTTAGCTGGTGCGCTTGACAATGTTCTGTTTAAGCCAAAAGAAAATTACCCCGTAGGTGGTGGCCAAAATACCGTCAAGATTAATATCGAGGGAGAAATTACTGATGAAGCTGTGTTTGATCAGTCTATCTTGAATAACTCTGGCGATAATATAGATGTGAGAACCTTCACTGACGATGTCACATTTGAAGTTACGCCAGTCGTTGATGACATTACCATTACAGGTGCCGATCCGACGCAGCCAATCACGGTGATTGGTGACGAAGATACTTTAATTTCGCTGAATCAATCGGGCTCTGGTGTTTCGATCAGCCTGAACGATAATGACGGTTCTGAGAGTTTCGTTTCACTCAAGTTAACGGGGCTTCCTGATGACTTTATCGTTAAATCCAATTCCTCTGATTATGTTGTTAAGAACAACGGTGGGGGCGAATGGAGTATTCAACTAAAAGATCTCACTCAGACGTCCATTGACCTGAGTGACATCCAAATTAAACCGCCAAAACACTTTAGTGGCGAGGCTGAGATAGGTATTACGGTCTTCATTCAAGAGGAGTTGCTACAAGTTCCAACGGAACGAAACAACAACTTTACGCTTATTGTCAATCCTATTGGTGATGATGTTGATGTGAACCCCGACACTTCGGCTGCAGGTAATGAGGGCGAAGACATTGTTATTAATGTAAATGCGTTAGTGGTTGATAACAAAGAGTCCATCGGAGATGGTGCAAACTACCAGGAAAATGATCCAGAGACGCTGAGAGTTGAGGTCTCCAATGTCCCTGATGGGGCGAGTGTTTCATTACCTGATGGGACAGTGTTTACTGACCAAGGCGGCGGCATTTTTGTCTTAGAAATCAATGCTCAAGACTTGGATCAAGTGGTGTTTAATTCTGGGGATCGCAACGATAACTCATGGGATGGTTCGCTGCATTTCAAAGTGCAAGCCGTTGATACTGGGCTCGATGGCAGTCAAAGCTTGGGCTCCGCAGAGGAGTTTGATGTCACTGTTGATGTTGAAGCAGTGAACGATCGTCCAGAGTTCGTCAATACCGTGGATGTGGAAACACCAGAAGATACGCCAATGCTGCTTGATGGTTTCAGCATTACCGATATTGATGCCGTACTCGATGATCCGAATGCTGAATATGTACTCAATGTGAACGTCGACAGCGGTATCTTGGAGCTTAATCCAACGCTCATCGCTACTTACAACCTAACCGTGAGCGGTGATGGTACGGACTCCGTTGAACTGAAAGGTACAGTGGCCGATCTAAACAATGCCATTGCAGACGGTCTGATTGAGTTTAATCCAGACCTGAACTTCTTTGGTGACGTTCAGGTGGACGTGACAGTCGATGACCAAGGTAATGAAGGTATCGTAATTGGTGGGGTAGATGACACCCTAAATACCAACAGCAGCAGCTTCAATATTGAAGTGACAGCGGTGAATGATACCCCAGAAACTACGCCAGTGACGCTACCGGATATTGAAGAAGATAGTGGTGTGTTCTCCATCTCTGAAGCGGATCTTATTGCGAATGCGACAGACGTAGAGAACGATAATCTCACGGTTAGCAATGTTCAGTTAACGGATCCGAATTCGGGCAGCATTATTTTCAACAGTGGCACGGGAGAGTGGGAATTTACCCCTGCACCAGATTACAACGGTCCAGTTGAAATCACGTACACCATTACAGATGATGGCACGACAAATGGTGCATCCGATCCTAAATCGGTTAACGGCAGCGCATCGTTCAACGTAACGGAAGTCAATGATGCTCCAACGACGTCTGAAGTGACACTTTCTGATATCGCAGAAGACAGTACGGCGGTTGATATTACCCAAGCTGATTTGTTGGCGAATGCGTCTGATATTGAAAACGACACCTTGATGGTGAGCAATGTCCAGTTGGTTGATCCAAGCAGCGGCACATTGGATTTCGACAACGTAACAGGTACATGGTCATTTACTCCTGCGCCTGGCTACAACGGCAAGGTCGATCTGACCTACGACATTACCGACAACGGTACAACGAACGGTGTTTCAGATCCTCAAACGGTGTCAGGAACGGCGACCTTCGAAGTCACTGAGGTGAACGATGCACCGGTAACATCAGAGGTAACGTTGAGTAGTACCGAAGAAGATGGTGGTTCGGTAACTATTACGGCTACTGAGTTGCTGAGCAACGCAAGTGATCCTGAGTCAGACAACTTGACCGTCGATAATGTTGCGTTAGTGGACCCAACTTCCGGCACGTTGACTCAAGTGAGTGCGACAGAGTGGACGTTTGAACCCGCAGCAGATTTCTTTGGTGACGTTAATTTCACTTATGAAATCACAGATGACGGAACAACTAACGGCGATCCAGACCCAATTACAATCGCGGGCACAGCAGTGTTGAATGTTGAAGCGACCAATGACGCACCTGAAATCACTGCAACGTCGGTAACGGATACGATCAACGAAGCCGATGGCCAGAAAATAACGGGTATTAGTGTAAGTGACATCGACTTCACTGGTGCGCAGGCGAATGAAATCATGACGGTGACTCTTACAGTTACCGAGGGCGACCTTCGTGTCGAGCCGCCAGCAGGTAGTGGTGTGACTGTTGGGGCGGGGATGGCTGGTGAAATAACCCTAATGGGCACACCAGATAATATTAACTCCGTTCTTGGAGCAACAGACGCTTCTGAGGGTGTATTTGTGGATGCAGGAGATGTCAACGCAGCTTCAATCACTTTATCGGTGAAAGTCGAAGACAACGGTGTGTACTTCGAAAATGCATCGGGTTCCGCATTGGAGGCGAATCAAGACTTCACTATCAATGTGACACCTGTAGCTGATGCACCTACATTGAATATCAATCCTCAGTTTAATTACATTCGTCAAATTACGGCTAGCCAAACCGCGAGCAGTCAAGGTTTAGCGATTGTCGGAATCATGGCGGCGCTTACTGATATTGACGAGGTGCTGTCTTTGGAGCTAACGGGCGTACCAGCTAGTGCTGAGGTAACAAGTGGCGTTTCTCCATCAGGCATTAGCTTCGATGGTACCACTTGGACAGTACCAAGCGATGAAATTGATACGCTAGAAATTGTCGCAACAGATACTAACAGTGGTATTGATGTCGGTTCTTACGATATTTCGCTTACGGCGATATCAACGGAATCTAATGGCGATGAAGCGCAGTCTTCACCTGTCCAAATTAGTTTGGATGTGAGTAGTGATAGCGACGATATTGACCAGTCAACCGCAGTGGACGACAGCTATTTAGTCGGCGGAGACACAGGTACCAACTTGATTGGTGGAGACGGTGACGACGTTATTCTGGGTGGTGATGGTGATGACGTGCTTATCGGTGGCTTAGGCTCAGATATCTTAACGGGTGGAGACGGCAGCGATATCTTCAAGTGGACGGTAGATTCCGTTGATGAAGGGGCAGTGGATACCATTACTGACTTCACTGTTAACGAAGACAGTATCGATTTACGTGAAGTTATCTCTGATCTCAATAACTCAATGATCGACATGGATGATCTGCTTGGTCACATTTCGGCAGACTACGATGCATCGACGGAAAGTGTTTCTCTGAACATTACGACGGATGCAAATGTTCAACAGACTATTGTCGTGGAAAACTTAGGTACTTCAATCGACTTCAACGGTCTCAGCTCCAACGAAATTGTAGAGTCATTGCTCAACAACGGTGTTATTGATAACGGATAAACCTGTATACAACACAAAAATGGGCGGCTCTGATAAGCCGCCCATTTTTTTCGGGAAAGCTTGATTTTAAACAGGAGATATTTGAATCGAAATAGAAATAAAGAGCGAAGCAAAGGGGTTATCTTGTTACTACGTTATAGTGATAGTTGGAAATTAAAATAGCGATAATTTGACGTTAAATCGCCTAAACGTGGATGTCTAGCAAGCTGCCAATGATTTCATTGTTTTTCTCTATGACAGACGCGCCAACTCGGTTATAACCAGCGGCTTGTGCGAGGTTGATGAGAGATTCAACTTTTTGAGAGGGAAGGCTAGGTGTTGAGGCTGTTATTGCGATATCCGCAACCGCAGCTAAATCGATGTTGTGATCAGAAAGCTCTTCTTTTACCTTACTTACATTATTGCTAATGCCATGTGCAGCTTTCTCGGCCATTTGTTGTGACATCTGAACGATGTGGTGTCCAGATTGAATTCCCGATACAGGCATATCACTACTCCCAACATTATGATAGTGAGAGCATAGGTGGAGTTTATAAAACGTTCAAGTGTTTTATATCAATGACTTGATTAGGCAAACAGTTTGGCAAGCATTTCTCTTTCTTCACCAGATAGAACCGGTTTTTGCGCTTTATTTAGTTTCACGCTGATCTCACCTTGTAATGACTTTAACTGACTTGCCGTTAAATCACTGAGCTTTTGCTTAAGTTCATTAAATTGTTGTGCGTTCATCTCAATACCTTCGTCATGATTCGGTTTATCCGTCGTTGCCCGAAATTCTTCATCCTTTGGATACAACATATTTATTCAACCAAAATAGATTAGAATTTGATCGATTGCTTTTTGTCCGAATATTGTCAAGGTGTGTTAAGTGATACGTCAGATTTTTCCTAAGAAGGTACATAATTACCCACTTTGGGGTAGATGGAAACGTAAAAAGAAAAAGGGAAGCGATATAGCGCTTCCCTCTTACATATGGTTTGAATGTTACTAACTTACCCTGACGGCAAACTTACTAGCAAGTGAATGAAGCTCTGGGAGCATGCGATAGATAAGATGAAGTTGCTGCAATACCATGCGGGCAGAGCTGTCGTCTTCATCGCGCCATTCGTTTAAGCGTTGCTCGAGTCCAGCATCATCAATATTAGATAGGTCACACTCCTCACAATGCTGGTGAAGCTGTTTATGAAGTACATCCAGATGCTGATGAATACAACGGTGAGCATCTAAAACGAGTTTATGAATTGACTCATCTTCGATGCGAGTTCTGTGCGCGCCTAATGCAGAAATATAGTTCAACATTGCGTGATTTAACGTTAGGAAGCGAAAACTTTCATCAACAGCTGCGCGATATTTGCCAGGCTCCGCCAGCATCGTACTAATCGCAGAAGATAGTGAGGCATCATTATTGTGGGCCTGGCGGCGAGCGATACGGTAACTCAAATTGTCTTTCTTGCCGATTCTATACTGACCAATGATCTGATCGAGATACTGCTTGTTCGCCTCTATCGCATCCGACATAACTTTGTGAAGCCTTCTCGACTGCCAGTCGGGCAAAATAACTAATACTGCTCCTACTGCAAGCACACACCCGATGAGGGTATCTGCTAGTCGAGGAAGGACAACTGCGTAACCTTCACCTAGTTGATTAAATAAGAAGAGGACGAGCAGTGTAATAAAACCAGTCGCGTACCCATAGTTGTTCATCCGGAAGGCGAAAAACATCACACCAGAGATAACGATAAATACTAACTGGCTTTCTTGAGAAGGGAAAAAAGTCAGCAATGGTACACCAATCAACAAACCAGCTAATGTACCTATTACTCTTGCCGTCAATTTTTGGCGAGTGGCACTGTAGTTCGGTTGGCATACGAATAAAGTGGTTAAGAGTATCCAGTAACCTCGGTCGATGTTGAATATTTGAATGATTCCATAGCCAATCGTTAAGGCAATTGACATACGTAATGCATGCCGAAACAGCATCGAATCTTTGTGTAAATTTGCTGATATACGCTGCCACATCGCCTTTAGCGTGTGTGGGTTGGTATCGGCGAGGGTATCTTCTTCGAGGCCTTCAACATCTGGGTTGTTAATGTTATTAAGTTGTTTTTCTACCGTCGCTAAGTTGTTGAATAAATATGTTAACTGCATCAGCAGACGTTTCCAGTGCCCTTGCTTTTGTTCTTCTAGATAAGCAAGAGAGTTCTGTACTTCAGCTAATGCCAGAATCGATTGATCGGTATGGGAGTATTCATTTCCTAGCTGAATGGCTAGTGCAATATCACGACACGCTTGGGCTTGAGACTCCAAAAGATATTTAAAACGAAACAGCACATCAGAACGTTCAAATTCGGTCGCTAAATCCTGATAGCGATAATGGCTAGAACTGACTCGTTCGTGAATGTCTTGAGCGATGAAATAAATATTTAAAAATCGGTCACTAGGCCCATCAATGTGACCCCGTTTCGATCGGTTAAGTAATGTGGTTTTACAAGCGTTTAGTGCCGTAACCGTGGCAGCATTGCATTTTGCAGCTTCAATCCGTAGCGGTTGTGGCGTCAAGTTGGTCACAGGATGAAAAAGCTTGGCTTTCGCATCAAGATAATTCGCCATTTGGAAGAACACATTGGCTAGGCTTTGTTGCACCGGTTGAAGGGGCCAAAATATCTGCCAAATCATGGACATGAAGTAATACCAGGCGGCACCGGTTAACAGCAGTAGTGGCTGAAACCAAATGTTGGTGCTTTCATGTGCGCCAAGCATAGTATAAATAGCGATTAGCAACGAACCAAAAGCAATACTCGCGTACTTAGGACCTATCGCCCCAAGAATGATGAAGCCGAAGGTTGAGACAAATAATCCCAACGCAAAAGCCCAAGGGGTATCGAACAAGATTTCAATTGAAAAAGCAGCAAGCGCAAAACAGAGAAAGGTGAGAATCAGAGCCTTGATGCGTCCAGTGAAACTGTCATCACTTTCAGCCAAAGCAGCAGCAATAACGCCTAATATTAATGGCGTTATCAGCGTGTTTTGCTCGAAGTACCAAGTTGGGATAACCACACCCAGTAAGGTAATAAGGATAAGAACGCTGTAATTTATCGTCTTGTTTGCCCAATATAGCCGAAATTTAGAAGTTGCTTGCACAATGCGCCTTATGTTTCCGATGAAGAACAGGGGGAATACTACCAGACCCACTATAGCGCGTTTATGATTTACTTTAAGAAAAATTCGTGGTTGCTGATAAAATCAGCAGGGATGTCATTGACTTATATTAAAACTGCCAGGTCATGTATTGAGGATTGTAAAGCCAGCTTCAAATAACCTCAGCTTTAGGTTATTAAATCGACAGTAATGTGAATTTTATTAAAGAATAGAAGAAGAAGCTTACTTAGGTGCTCGCCGTTGCTACAATTTAGCGCCTTAAAATGATATAAATCGACAACTTCTAAACTAAAAGGCGCACGTTTCATGCAGCTTACTGCCACTAACAAAGCACAGTTTTTTATTCAAAATGAGTACCATCACGTCGAAATAAAAGAGAACAGTGTTTTATTAAGCTCGATAGGCAGTGAAGAACATATTCCTTTTACGATCTGGAATGGCAAAGTTAGCGTAAAGCGTGGGTTATTATGGAGCTCTTTACAGTTTTTTGCTCATGAACACGAAGGCAAACAACAAAGCTGGCTAGTCCAAGGTTTACCGTGGCCACAATGCCGAAAGTTCGCGCTTGAGGCCGTTCGTCAATATCAAGAGTGGCACAACACTCAGTGCCGAAAACTGGCTGAGTATCTACCTAAGTGGGAAGAAGAGCTTTACAAACTAAAGCACTTGCCTGCTTACTTATCGCATTCTCAAGTGGTCTCCTGGGTTGAAAGTCTTAACCAAGAGTTAAGCGAGATGAAAACCACCCTAGAAGAAGCCAAAATGCGAATGCCGAATCGTATGTCGCAAATAGAGCCTTGGCTCATTGATACCTCTGAGGCGCTTGGTGAGCGTAATCGCGATTGGCTAGAAGCAGAACGTCCAAATTGGGAAGTGCTGTTTAATCAAATTGAATCCTCTCCTTTGAATTTATCCCAGCAATATGCGGTATTACTCAACGACGACCACAACTTAGTTCTTGCTGGTGCCGGCTCGGGCAAAACCAGCGTTTTAACCGCACGAGTTGCCTATTTGTTGCAAAGCCATCAAGCTCAAGCAGAAGAGCTTCTCATGTTAGCGTTCGGTCGTGATGCGGCGACTGAAATGAAAGAACGCTTAGTAGATAAAGTGGGCATGGCGGCAGACGGTGTGCGCGTAAACACATTCCATCAGTTGGGTTTGTATATTCTTAAACAAGTCGAAGAGCAACCTGTCGAAATTAGTCCTTTAGCGTTGGACGAAAATCAACGAACAGCATGGTGTGTAGACTGGTTGAAAAAACATTGGATGACACCCACCAACTTTAAACGTTGGCAAAAACATTTAGACAAATGGCCGATTGCGTACCTAAAAGGGGATGATGAGTTAGGAAGCCATTCAGAAAATCCAAAACTGATCGCTTGGCTAGATTCGCAGCTGTCTCATTTAGCGTCGGTAGGGTTGACCAAAAAGCAAGTACAAGAAAAGCTCGTAAACCACCAAGACTATACGCGTTTAAATAGTGAACTCGCCTTATGCTGGCCATGTTTTACAGCGTGGCAGAAAATGCTTAAAGAAAGCAACCAAGTGGATTTCCCAACCATGATCAGTCGTGCGACAGATTATGTGAATAAAGGGAAGTTTGTCTCGCCATGGCGCTTTATTATGGTCGATGAGTATCAAGATATCTCTCCAGATCGTCTGGCATTGATTGAAGCACTGTGTGAATCCACTCAGAAACAAGCAGGTGCCACGTTATTTGCTGTTGGCGACGATTGGCAAGCGATCTATCAGTTTGCAGGAGCGGATGTCGATCTTATCACTGGCTTTAAAGAACGCTTTGCTCACTCTACCGTTCATCACTTAGATACAACTTATCGTTTCAACAATCAGATTGGTGATGTAGCGAATACATTCGTGCAGCAAAACCCATCGCAGTTGCCGAAAACACTAAACAGCCACAAACAACGCAAGCAGAAGAGCGTACATACCGCGCCGAGCAATCAAGTGGAAAAGATCTTGGATCACTTGAATCAACAAGCCAAGCAAACCAAGTCAGTTTTATTGCTAGGACGTAACCATTATCATAAGCCCGATTTGTTCGACGATTGGTTGCGACGTTTCCCTAATCTCGATATTCGCTTTATGACTTGCCATGCGAGTAAAGGACGCGAAGCTGACTTTGTGATTATTCTTTCTGTGGATGAGGGGCAATTCCCCGCTAAGAAGAAGCAAATTCACATTGATGGTGCGTTGACGGAGTCCAAAGACAAATTCCCTTACGCAGAAGAGCGCAGGCTATTTTACGTGGCGATTACACGTGCGAAAGAGAAGGTTTGGATCACGCATACTGGCGCGGGATCTGCATTCGTTCAAGAGCTCGTTAATGGTGACTATCCCATCGTGACTTCCCGTTAAATGCAACGTTTAGAATGTTAAAAACAGCAAGGGCGATACTTGGTATCGCCCTTGCTTTATTTGGTTGGCATCAAAGCTTACATGCGCTCAGCAAGATAGGCTTCGTAATCTGGTACTTCGATGTCTACTTCTTGCTCAAGAAGAGGGGAGTTAAACAGGAACTTAGCGGTGGCTCGGTTCGTTGCTACAGGAATATTCCAAACACTAGCAATACGAAGAAGCGCTTTAACATCTGGGTCGTGAGGTACGGCATTCAGTGGATCCCAAAAGAAAACGAGAACGTCGATTTTGCCTTCTGAAATGAGAGCGCCTAGTTGTTGATCACCGCCCATCGGACCACTGATCATGCTCTTGATCGCAAGTCCAGTTTCTTTACTCAGCATGTGTCCTGTCGTGCCAGTTGCGTAAAGGAAGTGACTCTGTAGCTTTTCTTTGTTTTCTTTTACCCAGCGAAGTAGCTCAGGTTTGCAGTTGTCGTGAGCAACCAAAGCCACATGTTTATGGGTTGGCATGGTACGAATGGTTTTTTGCATCAAGATGTTTCCGTTTGTATGATTTTAAAATTGTTGTGACTCAATAGAACACGTTTTTGGTCTTTCAATCAACAGCCTTAACACGGAATGTCGGCCTATATTCTGACGGAGATAACGATTCTTCGATCGTGTCGTCATGAAGCGTCTTCGGAGTCAGTGGTTTGATGGTTGGTGAGGCATGTTTGTCATAAGCTTCACCTCTTAAGTAATGCGTTGCTTGCATCACGGAAAGCCGACCTTGCTGCACCATTTTATCTGTTGGTGCGAAGAGTACTTTGTTACGTAACAGGCCTCGATATACACCATGACTTAAGTACACAGAAACTAAACCGATCTCCTCAGCTTTGCCGGCACTGCGCAGCTCACTGATGGCCGCTTCAATCGCCACTGCACTGCCAACAATGTAATCTATATTTCCCATATCGATCACACGTTGAGCTAGGTTACGTTGTAACTCCTTGTCGTTGTCTGCCCAAAATGAGTCAACAATGTTGATATCACTTCCTTGTATCGCTTCATAAAATCCGGCAGTAACGGGTTTCGTACCACCACGAGTTCGCGGCCCCAAAAGTAAGGCAATGTTGGTTTTTCCTGACCCCTTTGGATGGCGAGCTGCCAAATATTGTCCCGCTTCGTATCCCATCCAATGCCAGTCAACACCAACAGTCCCTTTTAGCAACTCACTTTGTTCTTCATCCAAGTCGAGTTGGTTCACAGTAGCAAAAACGGGAGTATTCCCCACCCAATTTTTAAGTGAATGCTCGTAAGCCTGTGGGTCCACGGTCCCAAGGATAACCGCATCTGCTCCCCATTGGTTACACAGTGCGAGTTGTTGTTCTTGACGGGTTTTGTTTGGGTAGCCGCCCGCTTCAAGGACTCGTAGCTCGACACCTTCTCTTTTCGCTTCGGACACCATTCCATAGTTTACTGACAACCAGTATGAATCCTTTAGGTGAGGGTATATTGCACATATTTTCTCTGCGGCAACCGCTGGTAAAGAAGCAACTAGGGTTAAAATGGCTGCAGAATGTTTGAAAAATGTGCGAAATGCGTGTTGATTTTTAACCATGAAATGAAGTTCGTTGGCATAGATTAAGTAAACACTGCAAAATATAACGTAATATGTCGCTGAACACGAACATTAAGGTCATGAAAATATGCTGCTAGCAACTGCAAGCATCGGTCGTAAACTTTTGTTGTCTTTCATTGCGATGGCAATACTGGTCATGTTATCGGCACTTATTGGTGTGTCTGGATTTTCTTTGGTTGCCAAAACCGAAAGAAATGTCGTGGATTCTGCGATTCCCGCCATGATTGAGGCGAGACAAGTCTCTGAGTTGAGTACTCGTATTATTTCGTCTGTACAAATGTTGTCGAACGCAAGAAACGAGCAGGAAAGAAAGGAGTCAGGGCGAGTGCTGTTCGAACAGCTCGAGTCTTTACTCACTCACATCAAGGAGCTCGGGAGTGAGTCGTTCGATTCTCAATTGTTAGAAGCTTTAGAGAATAACGTCCAGAACGTTATCGACAATTTGGCAGAACTCGGTGTTTCGGTTGAAAAAAAGCTGTGGCTTGCAAAAGAGATAGATACTCGTGTTGAAGAAATGCGTCTGCTCAGTGAAGAGCTAGAACAACTAACTCGTACGCAAGTTCAGAATACAAGCACCATTGCTGTTGCTAACGTCACGCATATTTATGACTTATTAGAATCGAATAAAAAATCGCAAGTTTATCAGGCGCTAGATGCACTGGTGGAGGTCGATCTTGATCTGACTGAGCGATTGCATGAACTGCACTTGTTGGCCTTTAAAATGTTGAATCAGATTGAAGAGGCTCGGACATTAACGAATATTGAGCGAATTCAACAGGTTCAAAGTGATTTCGATAGCAACCTCAAAATCATGCAACGCCGTGTACTCGCTGTGGAAGATCCTACGCGCTCTAAGCAAATGAGCCAACTGCTCATAGAGCTTGGTAAGCGTCAGGTCGTATTTTCTATACTGATGCAGCAATACGAGAATAACGAACAGTCACAACAGCTGATGCAAAAGACATTAGAGTTGTTCTCAGAGCTTAATGGCACGGTCAACAAATTGGTTGATGATTCAAACAAAACCACTACCGTCGCTGTAGACCAATTGACCAGCACACTGAAATTCGCTCAGTGGTCTTTAACCGTTATTTCAATTGTTGGTTTGATTGTATTGGTGCTGATTTTATGGCGTGTGGTGTACCTTTCTGTTGTGAAGCGGTTAGCTGAATATTCCGCTGCGTTGCTGTCTGTGGCGCAGGGTAACTTAGCGGTTGAGTTGGAAGTGAAAGGCAAAGATGAGTTGGCGCATATGGGGCAGGCCATCATCACGGCTCGTAATACCGCGCAAGCACTAAAAGTGGTAGCAGAGGGTGAAGCTCAAGCCAAGCGAGAGCTTGAGGAGCATAAAGAGCATTTAGAAGAGCTCGTTGAGCAGCGCACTTCGCAGTTAAAACAAGCAAACCGCCGTTTGAATGAAGAGGTTTTGAATCACGCTAAAGCTCGCAAGCAAGCAGAGCAAGCGAGCCGAGCAAAATCGGCATTCTTGGCGACGATGAGCCATGAGATAAGAACGCCAATGAACGGAGTGTTGGGGACAGCACGCTTGTTGATTGACTCAGGCCTCAACCCAATTCAAAAGCGTTATGCGGAAATCATTAATCGTAGTGGTAAAACGTTGCTCGCGATCCTTAATGATGTACTGGATTACTCCAAGATTGAAGCGGGGCATTTAGAAATTCGTCACATGGGCTTTGATTTACACCAAATGGTGGAGGACACTTTCCAGTTAATGAACAGTCGAGCACAAGAGAAGAAGCTGCTGTTCTCCTACCATATTGAAAGTGATGTTAGTCGCTACTGGAAAGGGGATGTCACCAGAATCAGTCAGGTGCTGAACAATCTCGTTGGTAACGCGATTAAGTTCACTGACGAAGGAGAAATTGATATCTACGTTAGCCTGAACCCTGAGGACGAGTCGCAAGTCCTGTTTGAAGTATCAGACACTGGAATAGGAATTGCCAAAAAATACCAGAGAACGTTGTTTGATGCCTTCACGCAAGCTGAAGGTGGGATGAGCCAAACTGGAGGCACGGGGCTTGGACTTGCCATCAGTAAGCGAATCATTGAAGCGATGGGCGGTGTTTTAGAAGTCGATTCCGAAGAGGGAAATGGTAGCCGATTCTGGTTCTCTATTCCGTTAGAGGAAAGCGAACCTATTGAAACAGGAACCGTGGCAACCGCACGTTGCAAAGTGAAAGCAAAGGTCTTGCTAGTAGAAGATAATGAAGTCAACCGAGTGGTCGCGGAAGGCTTTCTAGAAAGCATGGGGCACCAAGTCGTGATGGCAGAAAACGGCTCACAAGCAGAGCAACTGATCAGCACACAAGATTTTGATATCGCTTTGGTCGACATCAACCTCCCTGATTGTGATGGAACTGAGTTGATCCAACGCTTAAAGCGGATTGAGTGTGATAAGCCGGCCAATAAAGCGCTTGCCGTCACGCCAATGATTGCAGTGTCTGCGCACGTTTTTGCGGAAGAAGTTGAGCGCTATCTAGCCGCTGGTTTTGACGGATACTTGCCTAAGCCATTGGCAAAAGAGGCACTCGCGGCATTGATTCAGGATGCGCTAGACGGAAAGCCGTTGTTGTTGCCACAAAATGCCGACTGTACCCCGTTTGATCAAATTTCGCCTCAAGAACAAGAGCTACAATCAAAGGTCGTTCAAGCACCTAAAACAAAGGAACCCGATGTGGTTATCATTAATCCGAGCGTGATTGAGTCCGATATGAAAATCTTGGGCAGAGATAAGATGTTGCACATTATTAATCTGTTTAGAGCCACCAGCACCGATGTATTAAGCAAGCTGCAAGCGTCTGCTGAGGACAATGATAGTAAAGAAGTAAAGAACCTTGCCCATAAATTAAAGGGCAGTGCAGGAAGTTTAGGACTAACTGCGCTAATGAACGCTTGCCAAGCAATTGAAGCCGCGCCTCAACCTCTAGATACCTATAATGCGACTAAAGATGATTTAGTTTCTCAAGTGTCTGCATCAATTCAAGCTCTGGATGAGTTAATGGCGAAGTAATCCATCGAGCATTGAAAATAAAAAAACCTCCGGCTTTCCGGAGGTTTTTTCTATTCGGTCATGTCATCTTCCCACTCGAATCGAGTGTCTAGGGCATAAGGGTCATCATCAAAAGGATGTTCCACTTTGCCACGCAAGTATTCGAGTTGATGCTCAAGCATATTGACCGTTTCGTAGTCTCCCTCAGAACAAGCAACGTAAATCTGTTGTTCAAGAGCGGCAATGTTATCTCGGATACCCATGAGAACCCCCTTTAAATCATCATCGATTCTCAAAACGATTATAGTCAAGTAATCCAAATTCGATCGGTTGTTTTGTACGGTACCAATTATGTAAACGATCGCTAAATGACCAGAATTTTTCTGAGCTTCTACGAATCGCAAAATTATCCAATAACTTAACGTAATCGGACTCGTTTTGGATGGCACTAAATTGATCGACAAAATCTTTTACTTGGTTTTCGTTGATCGAGAAAAATGCCGCAGGGTAGCTTCCCACAACGCCGCGTACAATGGTCATGTCATCGTTAGCAAAGTCACGGTTACTTTCTTCATCAAACAAGCTAGAGATGTTTGTGTGTGCATTGTTGTGAAGTAAGGTGAACAGTTCATCTTCCCCTGATTTACTTCTCACCATAAGCATAGTGATTTGCGGAACGGTTTTCAGGCCTTCACCACGAACGTGGTCAATACGTTTTAGTTGCTTTTCACTACTCGCAGAAAGAGCCGTGTCTTGAATTTCGTAGCGAGGCAGAAGCACATCTGAGACATGTTCTCTCAACAACTCCACCAACTCCGTTTTTGGATCGTCACTCTTATACTGAACGCTGGTTGGTTGGTTAAACGGCTTCACATTTCGTTGTAAAAAGTCACTCAACTGCGGGCTTTGATCTTTATACCAGCTAGATTGCAGTTCATGGCGCATATCGGCGGGTAACAACGAGATAAAGTTACTTTCGCCTTCTAGACGCAAGAAGTCCATAAACATTCGTGTCATGAGCTGATGGCCGAAGTTACCGTAAACGTCAAACCCAGCAACAAGCAAATAGTGGATACGCTCTAGTAGCGCGTAGTCAAGAATCCACACTGTTTTAGGCTGCTCACCAACTAACCCTTGAACAACAGAAGCACTATCAAAATGGCGGAATATCGTTAATGCCGCATTATGGTTGGTGCCATTACCGTCCCAAATTACATCGGTGGATAGGTTTTCACCTTCTTTAAACCAGTTATTAGTGAACTCAGATTTAGCCTCTAGGTAGCGAGCTTGCTGGCGCGCGTACTTGACCCAGTTGGTAACAGGTAGCGTGTTACTTTCTTGTTCTGCCGGTAGTTTTAGGTTATCAGCCTGAGATCGGTAAAACTCATTTACTTCTGGGATGTCTGCTTTATCTGGATCAAGGAAAAACACCCAAAAGCGATCATTGATAACATTCAATGCCAGTTGGCCACGACAAACTGGGCCTTTGATGTATGCCATTATTGTATTTTGTGCATTATCTAGCATGAACTTAAAGCGCGATTTCACTGGAAGGTCGATGAATGATGTCATCGGGTTTGCAGCAACTTCTGGTTCATAACTCGGTAGCTGACTAACCATGTAATCAGCATCAATAAACCAAGTTTTCCAGTTCTCTATGCGTTGCTTGTTTAACGCGAATGGCATGTGAGTTTTATCTACGATGGTCCCTTGCTCTGGAATAATTCGATAAAACACACGTTCAACCCCTGGATCATCGTACGGGCGACGCGTTGAAATACGTTTGACGGGCTGTCCTGGTGGTGTAGCAGAGCGGACGAGCGTGAAGAATCGGGGATCTTCATCGAGTTCCGAAAAGTAGAGATGAGATAAAAACAAATGCTCATATATATACCTAGCCATCAGCTGATTTTTCAAATCAGAGTGGTTAAGTAATGCTTCGTACTTATCTATTTGCGCTTGCTCTTTCTCACTAACAGGTCGGTGAACGTTCATTATTGCGCCGTTTTCCAACCAAGTCATGAGTGTGTGGTATTCACTGTTTGATAGGTTTGGCATACCAAAAGGCATTCCCCAGGTCGGGTTATCCTTTTCGTATTGCTCGTATTCTTCAATCGTTGGACAGGTTTGCTCTCGGTCTATCGAAAAGTCAAAGCCTTCTAACTGGACTTGGTCAGGCAATGGGTGGCGCTCTTTTTGTTGTAGCAAACGTGCGATAAGGCCTGCATCAATGTTGGCTGCCATGCTTTGATCACGTTCGTTGAGAACCGGATGAAAACCCGCATCGCGCCACTCTTGGGTTGTTTCTGCATCTTCGAATAAGCGTGTTGGTGCTGCGGCTGTGAGTCTTGTTCCTTCATATACCAGTGCTTTACTCGCACCACGGTCAATGCCCTCAACAGAAGAGAGCTTAAGTTGACATGGTGCATCGTAGCACGCGTGGCAGACGACACAGCGGTTATCCATAATGGGTTTAACTTCGCTTTGGAAGAAGTTTGCTTGAGGGGTTTCCACGTCAACTGTGCGTTCACGCACGAGCTGTGGACCAAACAGTTGGTCATAGTTAAGACCAGCATAGGTTGCACAGCCGGCAAACAAAGTAGCAATGCAAAGTGTAAAAATTAAGCGCAAATTCATTGAGTTATTTTACGTGATTCGAATTTGCATTAATTAAAGCAAAATAAGCGGTCAATTACCAAAAGTTGGGCCAATTAGCGTTAATTTTTCTGTTGATTGTCTGAGCGCTTGAAAATGTAACCCTGGCGGTGGACTGTCTGAATTCTGTCTGTTGGAACGCCTTCGTGAACTAGACGCTTTCTCATTCTGCTCATGTGCATATCGAGTGCTCGATCATGTTCAGTAAATTCACGTTTTAGTACTGTTTCGTAAAGAAAATGCTTACTTAGTACTTGATCTTGATGGTGAGTGAGAGTTTGCAGCAGCTTAAATTGAATGCTTGTTAACTGAACAGATTTCTTGTTTGGCAAGTAATTGAGTACCACAGAGTGAGTGCGCTTATCTAGTAATAGCTCCTCATCATTATGGTGAACGCCGTTGTGTTGGCATTGGTAAGTTTTTCCATTTGAAACCTTGGAGTCAAGCACACGGGTACCTTAATTATTAATAGTAGTAAAACGTATTATCATTAATATTTATATAAAAGCAATCAGGTACTTTATGGGCACTGTGATATGCGTAGACAATCTTAATATTTGAGATTAACAGTAGTGATGAATGGTGCGATGGCGCTCTGAACTAAAGTGCTATTGGAGTGCGTATTAGCTACAAATAACGGTGTAATGTTAGGCGAAGATAGAAAGAATTCTCATTTAGTAAATTCGCTTATCCGCTATTTGTGAACTATACATTCTGTTGCAGGAAGCACTTTTCTAATACACACAGAGGTTTATATGACAGCGAAATATGGCGTTAAACGCCGATTAGCGATTCTTGCCGCCGCTTTAATCGGTGCGACAAGTAGCAGTATCGCAGCAGAGAAACCAAATATTCTCGTCATTTGGGGTGATGATATTGGCCAGTCCAATCTCAGTGCTTACACGTTTGGCTTGATGGGGTACAAAACACCAAATATAGACAGTATCGCCAAAGAAGGCATGATGTTCACTGACTATTACGGTGAGCAATCTTGTACAGCGGGCCGTTCTACTTTCATTACGGGCCAAACCGTTCTTAGAACAGGTTTGAGTAAAGTGGGGCTTCCAGGTGCTGATCTTGGCTTGAAGGAAGAGGACGCAACCATTGCCGAAATGCTGAAGCCGATGGGCTATATGACAGGGCAATTTGGTAAAAACCACTTAGGTGATAAAGATGAGCACCTTCCTACTAATCACGGCTTCGATGAATTTTTTGGCAACCTTTATCACTTGAACGCCGAGGAGGAGCCAGAAAACGTCGATTATCCTAAAGATCCTGAGTTTCGTAAAAAGTTCGGTCCGCGCGGCGTTATCCGTTCGTACGCTGATGGCAAAATTGAGGATACAGGACCTCTAACCCGCAAGCGCATGGAAACCGTGGATGAAGAGACGTTAGATGCGGCACTCGACTTTATGGATCGTGCAGTCAAGGCTGAAAAACCTTTCTTTGTCTGGTGGAACGCAACTCGTATGCACTTCCGTACTCATGTGAAAGAAGAGAACTCTGGAAAAACAGGCATCAGCGAGTATGCAGATGGTATGGTCGAGCATGATAATCATGTAGGTCAGCTGCTGAAAAAAGTGGATGATTTGGGTATTAAAGACAACACAATCGTCTTTTACTCCACCGATAATGGCCCACACATGAACTCGTGGCCAGATGCAGGCACAACGCCATTCCGTGGAGAGAAAAATACCAACTGGGAAGGTGCGTACCGAGTTCCTGCGATGGTACGTTGGCCGGGTAAAATTAAAGCTGGCTCTGTTTCGAATGATATCATGCATCACATGGACTGGATGCCAACGTTCGTTGCTGCCGCGGGTGATGACAATATCAAAGAGAAATTGCTCAAAGGTTATAGTGCGAATGGTAAGAAATTCAAAGTTCACCTAGACGGCTATAACTTCCTACCATATTTGACTGGTAAAGAGGATAAGGCCCCACGTGAAGAAATTTTTTACTTCTCAGATGATGGAGACTTAACTGCACTTCGTTATAACAAATGGAAGCTGGTCTTTATGGAGCAACGAGCAAAAGGCACGTTGCGTATTTGGGCTGAACCATTCACCACACTTCGTGTTCCTAAGATCTTCAACTTGCGTATGGATCCTTACGAAGTGGCTGATATCACTTCTAACACTTACTATGATTGGATGCTAGACCGTGCTTACATGCTTGTTCCTGCGCAAGCTTACGTTGGCAGATTCCTTGAAACGTTTAAAGAGTTCCCACCAAGGCAAAAAGCAGCAAGCTTCTCGCTCGATCAAGTGATGGAGAAACTAAAAGAGAACCCAAATAAGTAAGAAAAGCTAAGTGAAGTTCCACATCTAGAAAGAGGCTCATTAACGTGAGCCTCTTTTTTTATCTGTAAAATTCTATCTATTAAGGTTTGTAGAAAGCTTGATGACGAAAACGCCTAACGCTTCAATTGACAAGATTTATAAACAAATTGGTTCGTAGTGGGCTGCCGTTAAGTTGGCTTTGATTTTTTCACGTAGAGCGATGTGGGCTGGGTTGTTTACCTCTCGCTTATGGTAAACGAACTTGTAAGGGATAGAGCGTATCGAAATGGGGCAGGGCAAAATTTGAAGTTTGAGCGCTTTGCTCCACTTGTTTGCAAAAGATTGAGACACGATCCCTAAACTGTCTCTTTGGGCGACATACAGCGCCATGCCCGCTAGCGAAGATGTGATCAAGTCGACTTTTCTTTCTTGAATTGTTTCCTTTGCTAGTTGCTCGAACCCCGACATGTTGTTCCATTTTCCTGAAAATAAACAGTGAGTTTCCTCATAAAATTGCTCTTTTGTGAGCGTGCCGTGTACACGGGGATGGTTCTCACGACAGATAACCACGGCTTCTTCCTCATAGGCATCTTCAATAATAAACGCTGCATCTTTCGTGATCACCGTATCGATTACTAGATCGACTTTTTGTTGTCTTAACAGCTCAAATAATAGGAATTTTTCGGGTGGTGATTCATAAAAAATAGTGTTCTTTATCGGGTCCATAATGTGCAACAAAATTTCCGAACAACACACTTCAAAATGATTTCTATCAGATATCGCATTGTCAATAATACTAACCGCTTGCTGGAATTGCGGCAGTAATTGATAAGCGGTGGAGGTTAGTGCGATACCTCGTCCTTTTTTAACGAATAATTGCTTATCTACGACTTGCTCTAAACGCTTTATTGCAGCGCTCACAGCAGGTTGTGTAAGCCCTAATTGTTCCGCGGCTTTTGTATAAGATTGAAACTCCGCAACAACAAGAAAAGTTTGGATCAAATTCAAGTCCATAACGTCACTCATAAATTTAATTTATAGGTTAACTAATTTTGACTGCATTTATCGCCTGAAATTAGTGCTTTATCTTATATCAACAATGGTATTGAAAAGCGAATACCGTTTTTTACGCACTAGCGAACTCTTGGAGATAATATGAAAAATGCGACCAAAACGAGCAGTAAAAAACTCGTACTTAACGCATGTACGTTAGCTTTGGGCGCTGCATCTGCAGTTGCACATGCAGCGGACAAACCCAACATTCTTGTCATCTTTGGTGATGATGTTGGTTACTGGAACCTTAGTACCTATAACCAAGGCATGATGGCGTACAACACGCCAAACATCGATAGCATTGCTAAAGAAGGTGCGAAGTTCACTAACTTCTACGCACAGCAAAGCTCGACAGCAGGCCGTTCTGCATTCATCACTGGTCAAATGCCAAAACGTACAGGTCTATCAAAAGTGGGCTTACCAGGCGCTCCGGAAGGTATCTCGGAAAAAGATCCGACGATTGCAACCGTGCTTAAACAAATGGGTTACGCAACCGGACAATTTGGTAAGAACCATTTAGGTGACCGAGACGAGCATCTTCCTACCAACCACGGTTTTGATGAATTCTTCGGCAACCTATACCACTTGAACGCAGAAGAAGAGCCAGAGAACGTGGATTACCCTAAAGATCCGGAGTTCAAGAAGAAATTTGGCCCTCGTGGCGTTATCCATTCTTACGCTGACGGCAAAATCGAAGATACCGGTCCACTAACGCGTAAGCGTATGGAAAATGTTGATGGTGAGTTTCTTGATGCCGCAGAGAGCTTCATAGAAAAGCAAGTAAAAGCGGACAAGCCGTTCTTTACTTGGTTTAACACCACTCGCATGCACAACTTCACACATGTTCCTGAAGAATACCAAGGTAAAACAGGTGCCGGTTTCTACGCGGATGGTGTTAAGCAGCACGATGACCAAATCGGTCAGCTACTTAACAAGATCAAAGAGTTAGGTGTGGATGACAATACAATCATTGTTTACACCACTGACAACGGCCCTATGGTTGATTTGTGGCCGGATGCAGGGATGACACCGTTCCGCTCAGAGAAAAACACTGGCTGGGAAGGGAGTTTCCGTGTGCCAATGTTGATTAAATGGCCTGGAAAAATTGAGGCAGGTAAAACATTCAACGGCATGATGTCATTAGAGGACTTTTTCCCGACACTAGTTGCTGCGGCAGGTGATACCAAAGTTAAAGACGAACTGCTAAAAGGCAAAAAAGTTGGCGATATGGACTACAAAGTTCACCTAGACGGTTACAACCAACTGCCATATTTAACGGGTAAGTCAGACAAATCCGCACGAAATGAGTTCGTTTACTGGAGCGACGACGGCGATCTTGTGGCATTGCGCCAAGGAAAGTACAAGTTCCACTTTATGATTCAAGAGAATGAAACGGGTATGGATGTATGGCGTAAGCCGTTCACTAAACTTCGTGTGCCACTGATCTTTGACTTGAGCATTGATCCATTTGAACGAGGCGATCAAGGCATGGGTTATTCTCGTTGGATGTACGAGCGTTCATTCTTAATGATGCCAGCAATGGATACAGTGAAAGAGGTGATGGGTACATTCAAAGAATTCCCGCCTCGTATGGAAGCAGGTTCGTTCGTACCTAAGTCTTCTAAGTAAATTAAGATTATATAGCGCTTTTTGGAGCGCTATATACCCAAATAGCTTCACTTTTGCTGTACAGCGCTCACGAGGTTATTTGGGTATATGTAATAGTGAGAAACGTATGAGTAAGATTTCCCCTCGCCATTCTACTACTATGCCTATTGTTCCTCTTAAAACGGCGTCTAAAGCGCCTGTTCTGGGCGCGTATGACCGTCGATTCCATGTGATGGCAAAGCCAGGTGGAGCAAAGTGCAACATCGATTGTCAGTACTGCTTTTATCTGCATAAAGAAAATCTACTGCACCAAGAAAAGCAGCCAAAAATGGACGACGCAACACTGGAAGCGTTCGTGAAAAGCTATATCGAAAGTCAGGATGGCGAAGAAATTGTATTCTCATGGCAGGGCGGGGAGCCGACGCTGCTTGGGTTGGACTATTTCCGCAATGTCGTAGCTTTGCAAAAGAAATATCAGCCGAAAGGCGTTCGCATTGAAAACGACCTTCAGACCAACGGCATTTTGCTAAACGATGAGTGGTGTGCGTTTTTAAAAGAGCACAACTTCCTAGTTGGCTTGTCGATTGATGGACCACGAGAGCTGCACGACAAATATCGCAAAACCCGCAGCGGTAAGCCAACGTTTGATCTCGTGATGAAAGCGGTAGATAAGCTCAAAGCGCATGGCGTGAAATTCAACGCGTTGGTCACGGTGAATCGTCACAATGCGAAATACCCGCTCGAAGTATATCGATTTTTAACCCAAGAATTGGGTGTGACTTATATTCAGTTTGCGCCGGTGGTAGAAGCCAACAACTTCCAAACAACCGCGCCGCAGTTTTGGAACGAACAGATGATCCCAACCAAAGGCAGTGATCTGGCTAAACCGGGGCATCCAATGTCGATTGTAACGGATTGGTCAGTCGATCCTGAAGACTGGGGACGCTTTTTAATGGCGACCTTTGAAGAGTGGGTGAATAACGATCTTGGCCGTGTGCTGGTTAATCTGTTTGAAACCGCGGTGGCGCAAGTAATGGGGAAACCGTCTCAGCTTTGCGTGACGGCGGAGTTTTGTGGCAAAGGGTTGGCGATTGAGCACAATGGCGACGTGTTCAGTTGCGACCACTATGTGTATCCAGAATACAAACTCGCCAACATTCATGAACACTCACTGAATGAAATGGCCTTCTCTACAAGACAATATACTTTTGGCATGGCAAAACGCGATTCATTGCCGACGTATTGTAAGCAATGCCCTTACTTGCCTTATTGTTGGGGTGAGTGCCCAAAAAACCGTTTGATCAAAACGCCGAATGGTGAGAGTGGTCTAAACTATTTGTGTTCGGGAGTCAAAATGTTCTTTGATTATGCGTTACCGATGTTGGTTGGTCTTGCACAACTTCTCCAATCTCAAGAACCGCAAAGATAACATAGTGAATATAACCTTAAGTTATTTCATTTGTTCTTATACTTAACTATCGAAAAGACGGCTTAAACCATTGAAAAGGTATCCTATGAACCACGCACAACAAGCGATAAAAGAACTCATCGAACAAACAGAAAAAAGCGTCATTGGACAAAGCCACGTGGTTCGAGCTTTAGTCATCGGGTTATTAACAAATGGGCATATTCTGCTAGAAGGTTTACCGGGAACGGCAAAAACACGTTCCGTAAAATCGTTGGCGAACTTGTTAAACACCAGTTTTGGTCGAATCCAGTTTACGCCGGATCTTTTACCATCTGATGTGACGGGCACTGAGGTTTATCAAGAGCTGGATGGCAAGCCGCAACTACACTTTCAGCCAGGGCCAATTTTTAACAGCATTGTACTTGCTGATGAGGTCAACCGTGCACCAGCCAAAGTACAAGCGGCACTGCTTGAAGCCATGGCCGAAGGCACAATCACGGTAGGCGATAAAACTCACGTATTGCCAGACTTATTTATGGTGCTTGCAACGCAAAACCCTGTAGAGCAAGAGGGCACGTACCCGCTGCCAGAAGCGCAAATGGACCGCTTTATCATGAAGGTTACCGTCGATTATCCAGAAGATGACGCCGAACGTGACATCATTCGTTTGGTGCGCAGTGAAGAATTGGGGGCGGAAACCAGCAGCGAAATTATTACGCCAAAACACATCGAGCCAGACGTGGTGCTAGAAGCGCGTCGTCAGTTACCAAACATCGTGGTATCAGACCTAGTGGAAAACTACATCGTTGCGTTAGTGATGGCGACTCGTAAGCCAGAGCGTTATGCCGATTCAAACTTAGCAAAATGGATTGAGATTGGCTCTAGTCCTCGTGCTTCCATCGCACTCGACAAATGCGCTCGTGCGTATGCGTGGATGCAAGGACGTGACCACGTTACTCCTGACGATGTGCGTGCCATGGTTCCGTCTGTATTGGGCCACCGTTTTTCTTTGACCTACGATGCACTGGCAGATGGGGTCGATCATCAACGAGTCGTACAAGAGCTGCTAGATTGTGTAGAAATTGGGTAAGTGGGAGGCATTATGGCTAAGCCAACTCTTGCGCCAACATCACAGGGGATGGATCCCCGTTTGTACTGCGATTATGCTCGTTTAGTATGTCTGCAAGCACAAGCAGAATCGTTCAGTTTACTTCCTCATCTAAAAGCGGGTAGCGTACTCTCTGGCCGACACAATTCGTTGTTTCGCGGTCGTGGATTGAACTTCGAAGAGCTGCGCCATTACCAATTGGGTGACGATATTCGTAACCTTGATTGGAAAGTTACGATGCGTACAGGTAAGCCGCACGTGCGCAGCTATACAGAAGAAAAAGATCGCAACGTAATCGTGTGTGTCGACCAGAGAAGCACAATGTTTTTTGCTTCGACGCAAGTAATGAAATCGGTTGTCGCGGCAGAGATCGCAGCGATGTGTGGGTGGCGAGTATTAAAAGATGGCGACCGAGTCGGTTTTGTCATCGCATCCCCGCAGGCGTTGTTTCACAGCAAGGCACAGCGTTCGCAAAACGATCTTCTGGCGCAACTTAAACGTCTCGCTAAAGCCAATCAATCGCTCAATGTGGACTCCCGCAACTCCGAAAAAGTAACGTTCAGTCAATGGATTGAGCTCATTAAACGCATGAAGCTCAAGCAATCCACTTTGATTTTTATCAGCGACTGGAGCGACTGCGAGGAGCACCATCTTGATCACCTTAAACAGCTACAACAGCACAACGATGTTCTTGCAGTGATGGTCAGTGACCCATTAGAACAAGCGCTACCAGACGATTTGGCAAAATCGAAATGGGTGGTTGGTGATGGGCAGTATCAACTCAATTTAGACAGCAAAGCAAAGGTAGAAGCTGCGAGCGCAAAGCTTGAGGCTCGAACTAGCTTACAGCGTCAATCACTCTCTCAACTTATGGCGATGAAACACCTTCCGCACATCGAACTCGATACGACAGGTGAGCACATTAAACAATTCCAAAAACTGGTAGGAGGGCGTTAAATGAGTGATCTTCCTACGCCTCCGAGTACCTACATACTCAGAGAGCTGCATGATGTGGCTGTACCACCCAGCGTGAGTTGGTACCCGCAAACTATTGGCTGGAAAATTTTAGCGGCGGTTGTGCTCATTGCATTGGTGTATGTCGTATATCGATTGGCTCGGCAATGGTGGCATAATCGTTACCGAAAAGAAGCTCTACTGGCGATTTCGCAAATCAAATCGAGCGACAAAGACATGCCAAAAGTATTGTTCTCTGTGCTTAAAGTAGTGCTGATTCATATTGATAGCCGCAACGCGAAATTGTTTGATACCGCCTTTCTGCGCAAGCTCGATGCGCTGTATCCGCAAACCGAAGATTCTCAAGCAAACTCGCTTGTGGTCTTTAACGATGAGCTTTCAAAGCGCTGGCTACAAAGTATTGTCGACCCAAGCGTTATGCTAACCAACGAAGATCGTGTAACGCTAATTGCTCGTGCGAAAAACTGGGTGAGTGAACACCGTGGTGATGCTCAAAAAAGCGCGGCAAAGAAATCACCACGATTGAAACGCAAATCACATCAGGGAGGTCAACATGAATGATCTTCTTGCATCGATAACTGGTTTGTCTGGTTTTGAATTTGCTCACCCAATGTGGTTTCTGGTTTTGCCCTTGCCGTTGGTGGTGTACTACTTGGTGCCTGCATATCGCACTAAGCAAATGGCGATCAAAGTGCCGTTTTTTAGTCAGCTGGTGGAAGCGATTGGCGAGACGCCATCAGAAGGTGCAAGCCAGTTGACCCCGAGTTGGTGGCAACGAGCAACGTTAATTCTCTCATGGCTTTTGGTGGTGTGTGCGATGGCAAAACCCACCGTGTTAGGCGAGCCTCAAGTTCGCGAGAGTTTAGGTCGCGATGTGATGGTGGTGGTGGATCTTTCGGGCTCCATGGCCGAGCCAGATTTTACCTCACGTACAGGCGAAAAAATTTCTCGTCTTGATGCGGCAAAAGAAGTGCTGTCGGAGTTTGTTCAGTCTCGTAAAGGTGACCGATTAGGCTTGGTGCTTTTTGGTGATGCTGCTTTCGTGCAAACGCCATTTACCGCAGACCAAAAAGTGTGGCTCGAACTGCTTAACCAAACCGATGTGGCAATGGCAGGGCAGAGTACCCATCTTGGTGATGCGATTGGCTTAGCGATTAAAGTTTTTGAGCAAAGCGATAAGTCGCGTGGTGCTTTAGAACAAGACCAAAACCGTGAAAAAGTCGCGATTGTATTAACCGATGGTAACGACACGGGCAGTTTTGTTGAACCGATTGATGCGGCGAAAGTTGCGAAAGCCAAAGGCGTGAGAGTGCACGTGATTGCGATGGGTGATCCGGAAACGATAGGTGAAACCGCGTTGGATATGGACACAATTCATCGCATTGCGAAAGAATCCGGCGGTGAAGCGTTTGAAGCACTCAACCGTGATGAACTATCGGCTGCCTACGACGAAATTGGCAAACTGGAACCTCAACTTTACGAAAGTACTACATACCGCCCAAAACAAAGCCTTCATCATTACTTGATGGCGTTAGTGGTCATCATGCATTTGCTCGCGTTCAGCGTCGCAACACTCAAAAGAAGGGCTGTTACACGATCATCATTAGGAGAGAGCGATGTTTGATTCTCTTAGTTGGACGCAATTCTTTACGCAGTTTCATTTTATTCGACCACTGTGGTTACTGGCTTTGGTCCCCATGTTTTTCTTGGTGTGGTTACGCTGGCGAGAAGAAAGCAAGCCAAGCTGGAAGGATATTCTGCCCGAACATTTACGCAATGCTTTGACGATAGGTGAGCGAGGCTGGCGTAAGCAACTGCCGCTTAAGCTCTTGATGCTGATTGTGTTCATCGCCATTGTGATTTGTGCAGGCCCAACGTGGCAACGTGAATCTTCCCCCTTTGGCGAAGATAAAGCCTCTATGCTTGTGGTGCTTGATAACAGTGACTCGATGCTGCAAAAAGATCTCCCACCAAGCCGCCTTGAGCGTTCCAAACAGAAAATACGCGATTTGCTAGCCGCGCGAAAAGGCGGAAAAACGGGTTTAGTCGTGTTCGCGGGCAGTGCTCATGTCGCGATGCCTATAACTCAAGACAGCAAAGTATTTGACCCGTTTTTGGCGGCCATCACGCCAGAAATTATGCCCGTGCAAGGTAAGCTTGCCGAAAAAGCATTGCCGTTAATTGACCAACAATTGCAAGGTCAACCAGGCTCCACTGTTCTGTTGGTGAGTGATGGCGTTAATCCAGCCACGATTGAGCAATACCAAGCGTATTTCTCGGGCAAACCTTATCAACTGTTAATTCTTGCGGCAGGGAATGCTGACATTGTGAGTAACAACCCAATGGATTTGGATTCTCTACAAAAACTGGCTAGTCAGACTAACGGTCGATTGGTGGAAGTGACCGTCGATAATAGTGATATCGAGCAACTGAATCGATACGTTGAGCGCAATATGCAGCTTAATGGCGAATCTTCAATGCCTTGGAAAGACATGGGGTATCAACTTCTGTTCCCAATCGCGCTGATCATGATGCTGTGGTTTAGAAAAGGGTGGTTAGTGCAGTGGTGCGTGATTGTAATGGTGAGCGGCACGTTATTGATGCCAACAAGTGCATTGGCCGAGAACATTTCAGTTAAAGCCGAGCAGCCACAAGTTGTGCAAAAAGTGACGGCTTTCGACAAGGTGACGCAATGGTGGTGGGATTTGTGGCTAACGCCAGATCAACAAGGACAGCGTTTGTTCAACCAACAAGCGTATTTAGAAGCCGCGAAACACTTTGTCGATCCATTACGCAAAGGGACGGCGTACTACTACGCTAGCGAGTTTGAACTCGCCCACAGTGCGTTTTTGGAAATGCAAAACGACCCGTCCGAAGAGGTTCGAGATTACGGTCTTTATAATGCGGCGAGTGCATTGGCGCGTCAGCGTGAATATTTGGCTGCACGTGACTTGTTAAAATCCCTAGCCAACAAGCCAACATTAAGCGAGAGGCTAAGACCGGATGTTGAGCATAACTTGAAAGTGATTGGTGGTATTGTAGAGGACATCAACCGGATGAGTGAGAGTCAGGCAGGAACGGAGCAAGAAGCATCAACCGAGCTAGGCGATAACCCTCAAACCGCAGAAGGGGCGGATGAAAAAACGTCAGCGGAGTTGATGATTAAAGAGACGTTAAGTGCAGACGACATCTTAGGTAGCCAAGAATTAGCCGACAAATGGTTAAAGCGAGTCGAAGCGGATCCTAAATACTTCTTAAATGCGAAGTTTCAGATTCAATTGCGTTCAATAGAAACCGGAGAATCAACCTCTACTGCGAACGAAAATACAGAGGAGGCGGTGCAATGATGAAAAGCCACCGTTTTACGCCCTTTGCTTTACCCTTGTGGTTAGTTATCTGTTTCGGTTTCCTCCTGAGCAGTAGTGTGTTGGCTCAAGATATTCGTGACGTTCAACGAGAGCATGGTGTTGAGTTACAAGCGTGGGTTGGTAAACAACCAACGGCTGGAGAGAAGCGTAAAACACCAAGTTTTAGCGTCAATGAGCAAGTTATTTTAACCATCGAAGTGGCAACGCCGCGTTGGTTTACGGGTGGTACGAGAATTGGCAATATTGAAATACCCAATGTTATCGCCAAACAGCGTAATCAACTAGCAACCAACTTTACTGAGCAAAAAGAGGGACAAACTTGGTCGCGTCAACGCTGGGAAGTGACTTTGTATCCACAAGCATCTGGTGATTTTGTGATTCCACCTGTCGCTGTGGGCGTTCAGGTGTCGGCGCCGGATGGCGAGAAGGTGTCAGGCACACTTTATACGCAGCCGATTAAGTTCAAAACTGTCTTGCCATCGGGATTGTTGAGCGGTGATACGCCTTGGTTTTCTGCAACGCACGTAGACGTAAAACAAGAGTGGGAAACCTCCACTGAGTCACTCAAAGTTGGGGATGCAATCACGCGTAAAATCACCATTTTGGCTCATGATTCGCTATCTGTGTTGCTACCAGACTTGTTGAAAGGAGAATCAACAACCCGTTACCAAGCGTATCCTCAACCGCACCGTCTTACAGATACGCAAACACGTGGTGACTACCAGTCAACACGCACAGAAGAGAGTGTGTACGTGATTCAACAAGGTGGTGAATTAACCCTGCCAGATTATGAGTTCCGTTGGTGGAACAGTAAGACTCAACAAGTGGAAACGGTGGTGTTAGAGGGCAAAACATTTGCTGCGAAGCACACGTTGAAATCCTTCATCAAAACGTACTTTGCATGGATTGTATCCACGCTTGTATTTCTGGGTTTTGTGATTATTTCATTGGTAGCCATTAAACGTTACTACCGCAACAGACCGACACCAGCATGGCTGACGTTCCACCGTTTGTTAAAGGCTAAACGTTGGTCTGAAGCAAGGACCATATTGTACAAACAATTGCGTTTAAATACGGCCGAGCTAGAAATGACCAAAGCCGATACGAGTGAATCGTGGCAAAAAAGTGCGTCGCGAATGCAAAATGGTGAAAATAGCGCTCATTTACTGAAGTCGATGTGGCGCAAAGTCCAGACCAAACAAAAACGCTTTAAATTCCGTATTCCGCGAGCGTTACCAGAACTGGACAAAGTCATTGGAAGAGATGGCAATGAATAAAACGGGGCGCTAATATAGCGCCTCGTTTTTATTAGAGAATAGAGTTCAAATGAGCCAAGAGTTTATGCGCCGCGCATTGGAAGTGTCCAAAAATGCGCTTCCTGAATGTCAACCCAACCCGCCGGTTGGCTGCGTGTTAGTGAAAGACAATCAAATCGTTTCTGAAGGTCATACTCAAGCGATTGGTGGCAATCACGCGGAAGTGGAAGCGCTAAATGCGTATCAAGGCTCGTTAGAATCGGTGACGGCATACGTTACGCTGGAACCGTGTTCGTTTGTTGGTCGCACGCCAGCTTGCGCGGTGACATTAGTCAAATCCGGCATAAGCAAAGTCGTCGTAGCCATATTGGACCCCGACCCGCGCAACAGTGGTCGAGGTATCGAGATTCTAAAACAAGCAGGTATAGAGGTAGAAACGGGTTTGTGCGGCGAGGAAGTCAGCGAGTTTCTTACCCCTTACCTAGGCAAAGCCTAAGTCAAGCTTTACGTTGCACTATGGTGCCAGTTTATGTGGTGAATGAAGTGCGTCAAAATTGAGTTAAAACTCATTAAAACAAGCGATACCGCCCATTTATTGCACTTGGCTACGTGAAGGATCATGCTGTTAGATTAAAATAGAGAAAGTGACTTTTGAAAAATTTAATAGCATGAAACCGACCGACCTTAATCTTATTCCCATTTTCACTGCCATCTATGAAGAGCGTAACTTGTCTCGGGCGGCGTCGCGTTTAAACATCACCCAGCCTGCGGTGAGTAAAGCGCTTGCAAGGCTACGTGATATCTACGATGACCCATTGTTTCATCGTTGCGTTAAAGGTGTCGAGCCTACCTCGTTTGCGATGGATATTTATCCTGCTCTTCTAGCTTCAGTACAAAATTTCACTTCGACATTATCGGCCTCTAGTGAGTTTGACCCTAAAGTGTCGAATAGAGTGTTTTCTATTGCCTGTGTGTCCGTTGCAAGCTTTGAGTTGCTACCTCAAGTCATGAAACAAATCCGTGTGTCGGCACCAAATGTTGCATTAGAAGTACATCCGCTTTTTACGGAAGATTTTGAAAGTGATCTGAGGTTACAACGATACGATTTGATCATTGATATCACACCAAGAGCAAGAACGGTGCTAAAACTGGAAACTGTACTTACGGAGCGTTTGGTGGTGGTATGTAGCGAAGCGCATCCACGCCTGAATGACGAGATTACGGCTGAACAATTTTTTGAAGAAGAACACGTAGTGGTTTCGCAGTGGCAGAGTCGTAAGAGCTTGTTAAACGCCGATGACATTGTCGACTTGGATAAGAGAAAGATTAAGTATCGAGCCTCAGGCGTACTAGAAATGCTCCCAATTATTTGTGGTAGTGAATACATTGGTTTAATGCCAGAGTCGATGATCAACTTGTTCAATAACACCTATCATGTTAAATCTTTATCAATGCCATTTGATGAACAAATGTATGAGCTTTGTACAATCTGGCATCCTAGTCGCACAAACGACAGCGCCCATCAGTGGTTGCGTTCACAGATTAAGCAAGCAGGAAAAGTCATCAACCAATAGGAAGTGCAATGAAAAAGACAATACGTGCCATCCTTAACGGAAAAAAAGCTGGGAATACAGAGTTAAGAGATGCAATCATGAAAATGAGAGACAAAGGCATCGACGTACAGGTGCGTGTGACGTGGGAATCTCAAGACATGCCACGGCTAGTAAAAGAAGCGGTTGCTGAAGGCATTGAACGTATTGTTGTCGCTGGTGGCGATGGGACCGTCAATGAGGCGGCTTCTGCGATTATTCAAATTGACAAAGAAAAACGCCCTGAGTTAGCCATTATTCCCCTTGGTACCGCCAATGACTTTGCTACCGCTATTCAAGTACCTAATTCCATTAAGGCGTCTTTATCTCTTGCTGTTGAGGGGCAGTCCGCTTTGGTCGATTGCGTCAAAGCGAACGATCGCTGCTTTATTAACGTGGCAACAGCAGGGTTTGGCGCAGAAGTTACAGCAGAAACGCCTGTTGAACTCAAAAACTTTCTTGGCGGCGGAGCTTACACGCTAACTGGTGTTGTAAAAGCACTTGGCTTTAAACCATATGACGGAACAATAACGATTGAAGGTGGTGCGTATCAGGGAGAAATGTTGCTCGGTGCGTTTTGTAATGGGCGCCTTGCTGGAGGTGGGCAAGAGTTAGCTCCTAAAGCGATGATTAATGATGGGCTGATGGATCTAACATTGGTGCGCCCATTTTTACCTCATGAGCTGCCTAAAGTAATCGACGAGATCAATAACCCGAGTGAGAAAGGAGAGTTTGTGAAGTACACTAAAGCAAGCTGGTTGGAGATAGATTTTCCGAATCCATTGCCTCTTAATTTAGATGGAGAACCTTATCATTCGAGAACCATTAGATTTGATGTTCAGCCTAAGAGTATACGATTAGTCGTACCGCAAGATTGCCCTTGCTTGACTAGCTAAACGAGCGTTTTCCATGATTATTGCGTAACACAGCCACTAAAATGTGGCTGTGTTGTTTGTGTTGAGGTATTAGTCAACTTCTTAACGTTTTTGAATGGTCTCAACGTCTATTTGCGTAGTTGTCCAATCTGCGTCAACCTCTCCTCGAATCATTACGGTATCTTTTGGTGTCACTTCTTGACCCATCCAATCTTCGTTGTCGATCTCTACTTCGATCTCACCAGTGTTGTCTCTGAACAAGTAAGTCTCGTTACCAAATGATTGAACAATATGCCCGGTTAGCACTACAGCGCTGTCGTCGGTTGCGTTGCGCGCCTCTTTCACCGTATTGATTGCACTGACTTCTGGACCATTAAACGCTGCGAAAGCCGAGCTTGAAAGTAGGGCAAGCATGGATGTTAACAATACTCTTTTCATTATCATCTCCTTATATTAGAAGTAATAAGTTGTGCCTACGTTAAAGGATGCAGTGTTTGCGTAGTTGTCTAGTTGGTATTTAGCGTTTGCGCCAATGGTGAGCTTTGGCAACACTTGGTATTCCGCGCCCACAGAGAACATTGCGCCTAACTCGTTGTTTTTCTCTGAGCTATGGAAAAGCGTGTTGCTTATTTCCACATCGTCATTCACGACAAGCTCATATTCTTGATGTTGAGCAACCTTGGCGTCGTATTGCGTGTAAGTTAAACCCGCTTTGAATTTTGTTGTCCATTTATCACTTAATGCATAGCTAAACACTGGTGCTAGCGAGACTTGTTTGGCTGTGATAGAGGAATCCCAATCTATTTCATGATGGTAATCTTTGCCATCAATTGTCTTGATACCAAGGTTCTTAGAACGGCCGTCATCAAGGTCAAACTGGCTGTAACCTAACTCAATTGCCCAATTGTCATTAAACGAGTAACCGATAAAACCTGAGAAAATACCATCCTCAAGTTCTGGGTTAAGTGTTACATTTTCAGCTGAAAAGTGAGGTTCCAAGTCATGGTCAGTGGTGCCTAGTCCATATTCCAGACCTACATAAGGAGCCGCAGATACCGAAACTGAGCAGGTAACGAGTAACGCAAGAATGGTTTTGTTCATTTTATTTTGCCTCTTCAAATCAACTTAATGAGTAGAAGCGCATTGTGTGTGATGAAGCGTGAAGTGATCGTGAAGAAACAAAAATATTTCAGAAAAAGAGCAAGGTGCGGTAAAAAAGAAATTGTTTTAATGAATATGCGCCAAGCTCTTTATATAAAGAGAGTTAACTTGCGGCGACGTAACACACCGCAAATGGCACATTAAGGCGAGTAAACTCTTTAATCCAACGCCATTGGTTATCCTGGAGTTTATCGCCAGGCCCTTTTACTTCAATCCACTCGAACTCGTTTTCTTTAAAAGCAATGAGATCCGGCATCCCATTACGGTAAAGCTTTAGGTCACTCAATTGTATTTTAAATAGCGCCATCAACATGTTAGTTGGGATTGTATCGAGTGCTGTTTCGAGTAGTTCTTTACTTATTAAGCTCCAATGCACAAATGGATTGCTGACACCAAACTTCTCATCGTACTTTGTCAATAACGTATGAGTGCTACCCGTTTCCAATTCGTCAAATGCCGCACCTATCAAAGCTTGGCGCTTGGTAACAAAATCAGAATAGTACAAATCCAGAGGACGATGTTGATAGGCATTGATGAATGCGCCTTCGATGGGAGCGAAAATCGCATCCCAAAAAGTGAGACCAAGTAATGCATTAAGCAGTGCATTTTCGGCGTAGAATACGGTCCAGCCTAAAGACTCAAAATACGCTTTGCTGGCGAGTTCGACTCTCTGTTGAGATAAATCCAGTTCAAGGCGGTATTCCGTACAGGTTGGCTTCGTCACTCTTGGCACTTTCTCGCCTTGTTTTCGTTTTAACCGTTGCTCAAGTTTTTGTGCAACTTCGAGCTCAGACACATCGATCGGTGAGTTAAGCATATCTGTGACAATGTCACCAAATAAATCATCATGGTTTAATTTGTCATAGATACGTGCGCGTCGTTCTCGGCTCGGTGTGAGTTGAGTTTGGCCAAATAGAGATAGGGCGGTCTCTAGATCATTAAGCCGTTCGTAATCACGTGCTATATCATTCAACATGTGCTCGCGTTTACGATCTACGTAACGGTGTTTAACGGGCTGAGGCATTGCCTCAATTAATAAGTCGAGATTGGCTTTGTCTTTTCGGTCAAATTGCCAGTACAGGTTGGCCAACTGGCTCAGTTCAATTAAACGGTCTATTTGCTCACGTGAATCAAAGAAACGGCGCACTTTACTCAATTGATATTGCTCGAACTGATGCAAACCTAAGTCATCAAGCACAAACTGACTTAAGTCTTGATGGGTGTTGGCAAAAAACAGAGTGAGCAACACGTCGATCATATGAGCTGAATTGAGTTTGACGATCGTAAACTCAAGCTTCTCTATACGATCAAATTCCGCATTACTCAAACGTTCGACAAGGGCGTCTTTCTTGAGTGATTTCGGCAGTTCGGGATAAAGCGCAGAGATTTCTGGTTTGGTCAGTAAATTGGCCGCTAACTCTTGATGAGAAAGGGGTGGGGAAAGGGCTACAAACTCATGTTGACTCAATTCCGCCAGCGCTTCATTGATAGAAGGTATTTCTTGATAATTCAGTTTATCACTTCGAAACCAACATCCCTTTCGGCTGTATAAACGTACCAAAAGGCACTGGGCGTGTTTGCTCAAAGAATCAAACGAGCAAAGCCATGCGTGTTCTTCCTTGGTCAGTAAATCGCTGTACCAAGTTACTGCGTGATGAGTCAGCTTAATGAAGTTCTCTAGATAGTAGTCTGGTGCAAGTTCGATAGGGCTTTCCATAAACGACCGATAACAAAAAAGGCTTAACCCATAGGTTAAGCCTTTTTGCTATCAAATCAATTCGCAATTATGCGTTTTTTAGCTGTGCTACTTTCGCATCAGACAATGGCTTAGTGATGAACGCTAGTACGATACATACTGCCATCATTGCTGAAGAAATTGTGTAAGCCAAGGTGTAGCCGTCGCCATTTGTCATCGAGAAACCAACAACCGCTGCGCCGATTGCACCACCGATACCCCATGCTGTGTAAAGCACGCCGTAGTTAGTGCCGTAGTTTTTCAGACCGTAGAACTCAGCCGTTAGAGTAGGGAATACCGCTAGAAGTGTGCCGTAACCTACCGCTGCGATTGCTGTACCGATGATCAGTGTAAACTCAGAGTCGAACGTCGCGAACAGCACCATGTTTACGCCTTGTAGAACGAACGCGAGTAGAAGCGTACGAACACCGCCGATTTTATCTGCAAGCATACCCGCGGCAACACGACCGCCAGAGTTAAATACAGCAAGAATAGACGCTAGGTAAACCGCGTTTGGCAAGTTTGCTTGAACGCTTGCGATTGTCGTGATGTTACCAATGATCATTAGACCAACAGAAGCTGCAAACGCGTACATGATCCATAGAGAGTAGAACTGTGGCGTTTTCAACATTGCTTTCCAAGTTAAGTCATCTGACTTTTTCACCGCTTTAGGTGCTTGGCCTTCTTTTACTTTAGGCTCCGCAGGTGTGTAGTCTGCTGGTGGGTTGTTGATGGTTGCTGCAAGAGGAACCGCAATCGCTAGGATACCAACACCAAGAACCATAAAGCTAGTTTGAATGCCCATGCTGTCTATTAGCGCAGAAGTTACTGGCGCAAGGTAAATAGCCGCTAGACCAAAACCTGCCGCAATAATGCCGTTAACCATACCTTTCTTCGAAGCGTGGAACCACTTCATCGCAGAAGGTGATAGGCATGCGTAACCAAAACCGATACCTGCACCTGTGATCACACCGAAGGTAATGTTCAGCATGAGTGGAGTGTCAACAAAGCCAGACGCGATCATGCCCAGACCTGTAAGAACAGTACCTAGGATAAGGATCATTCGAGGGCCCATGCGGTCTTGAAGAATACCTGCAATAAGAAGACAGATAGAGAAAGTGATGGTTGCAGTTGCGTAAGGTGCAGAAGCTTCTGCAGCACTCCAGCCTGATTCAGTTACCAGTGCCTTGTTGAATACACTCCAAGCATACAGGATGCCAAGACAAAGGTTGATACAGAACCCTGCTAACAGGATGCGCATAGCTTTATCAATCTTGCTCATTTTTATTCTCAGTTTTTCCTCTTATTGGCAATGCCGCAAAGAAGGTTGGTTTAAAGATGTTTTTTCTCAAAATTAGTTTGCGTTTTTCAACGTTTAACGCAATGAGCGCGGATTATAACCAATAAATATGTGATTGGAATCTCTTTTTACGGTTACTGATAAAATAATTTGCAACATTAAAAGTGGATGTGAATTCATGGTTTTGTATGTAGTAAGAACGTTGTAAAAAAGTGATATTTTTTGTTCGCTAATAACGAATGATGAGTCAAGACAGAGAGGTTTTACGCTGTTGAGTGCACAGTTCACATTTCAAATAAAAAATTTCAAAATGTTTCCATGTTAACCATCTGTAACAAAAATGGCGAATTTATCATCTAACTGTCGTAAGTATCAGATGCAAAGGGTTTCTTAATTTTTAATTGTTAACCTTTTGTAATAATTGAAGCTGATTAGCTTTTATGTTCATTAAGTGAGCAAAAAAGTAACTTGTAATTGCTGATTTTAGGCGCAGAATATAGTGAAAAATGAGTTTTCATTTATGAAGGGATGCTTTTTAGATTTGTTGTGAGGTGACTTATGAAACTGTTCCTATTACTCATGGCTTCGGTATCCGCTGGTATCGCATCAGCAGACCACATCCATTCATTTATGTTGGGCTTATCTATTGCTTCTTTAGCGGTAGGTAGCTGTTATTTCTTCGCATTTCGCAGCTCGCGCTTTCCACAGCTTGCTTTATTCCTACTCATTTGCGGTATGCTTTCTAAGTTGACGATAACCGTAGTCGGTGTGATGTGGGGAATGTCCGCGGAATTAATCACGTCTCCAATCGTATTCGCACTTTCATATTTATTCTTTTCGCTTGCCGTTACCTACTTATGGTTTAGCTACAGAGAGAGCATCACTAAGATTCCTGACCGATTTAAGTCAGCGTAAATCAACACATTAGAATAAAAAAAACGCCAGCACATTTGCTGGCGTTTTTAATTAAACGTAATTTTGTTCGGATATTGCTTTTAGTTTGATCGTGGCAATACCGTTAGGCACTCATTGGAACAAGCACCATAGTACCAATAATCACCGTGATAAGGCCTGCTAGAACTGGAACGGATGTGCGTTTTACAACCTCAAACGGGCTGATGTTTGCCATACCTGATGTCGCAACGATTACGCCAGATACTGGTGAGATAGTACGGCCTAGGTTTGATGCTTGAAGCATCGGGATAATTAGGAAAGCAGGGTTTAATCCCATTTTCGCAGCCAAAGATGGTGCTAACTCCACGAACGCATAGAAAGGCGCGTTACCCGAACCCGTTGCAATTGCTGCTGCAACTGTCAATGCAGTTAGAATAAGCATTAAAGCAACGCCGCCTGCACCAGCATTATCTGCTAGATGAAGTAGGTTATCGATAGCTCCGATAGACATCAGACCTTGTGCAAAAACCCCAGCGGCAACCAAAAGCATCACAACGCCTTTGAACGCGTCAGCCATGCCTGCGTAACAAGAATCTAAATCTTCTAGTGATTTCTTACCATCGAACTTATTTACAACATAATGGATCAGAGCTCCAAGGAAAATCGAACCAACCACAATAGTGTAGATGTCTAGACTAAGTCCTGGAATGGTACGACCGTTGAATAGGAAAACGCCGATGATAGGTAGAAAAGGAAGAGCTGCATAAAACGCTGGTGCGTCAGCTTTGATCTCTGATACATCAATTTTTTCCATTGGTGTATTTTCTTTCTTATCTAAGTATTTGTTCCAGAAGAACGCTGCCGCTGCCATGACGATGATTGCGCAAATAGAAACAGGCAACACAGTTTGTACCGCAAACACATCAAGCTCTAAACCAGACTTTTCTGCTGCGATAACAACATCACCAGAAGTAGGAGAAAGGATGATTGCCGCTGGAGAGGCACACACTGCAACGGCTGCTGGACGAGAAATGCCCATCGCGACCATCATTGGGAATAATGTCGCCATTAATAGTACGCCAAGGCCTGTTGCAGAACTTACCGCAAGAGACATTAAACACGCCACAATGTAAGCCGCTACCAAAAGGACGTAAGGAGACTTGATGACAGAAAGCGGTTTAGAGAACTGTTTCACTACCACGTTGTTCGCGCCGATATGAGTCATGTATGACGCAAAACCACAAAGCAGCATGATTTGCATACCAAGACCGCCACCGCGGTATTGAAGCATGTATTTCACGTATTCAAGCGCATCTGTCACCATGTTACCAGTTGAGGTGATTTTTGACGGCAGCACGTCGTGCCCCAAAACGCCAGTCATAAGAAGTAAAGCAATACCAGCGGTCAGTAACACGCCCGCAGCTTTATAGCCTTTGACAATAAAGTAACCCACCGCAATGGTAACCACTAAGCCAATTAAGAGCTCTAACATAGGGACCTCCGAATGTTATGTGAAAAAGAAAGAAACTGTTTCAGTTTATGACAAGGAATTTACAGAATTCTTAGCTGTGGCACGAGACAAATATGGGGCTTGCATGATCTGAGACAAATAATAATTTAATAAATAATTTCGTTAGATTGTATTGTTGGAATTTGGTTTTCTAAGTGTTATGTGCTGGTTTGAAGCTATTTATAGGAAGGAAAATATGACTAGGAAAGTGAATGAATAAAGAGTGAATTGATTCACAATAGGAAAAAGACTTTACTCAGTAAGCAATTATTGGAAAACACTCTTCACAACAAAAAAGCTTCGCCGAAGCGAAGCTAAGTAATCGTAAGAATGAGGATAAACTATGCGTATCGACGAACCATAAGGTTCCAACTACGCTGCTGCCGTTCGAACTCTGCTTTAATTTGCTGGTACTTCATTTTTGTTACAGAACATTCGTATTTTTTTACCACACTGGCAGTTTTGGCACCGAGTACTTCTTTGCGCATCTCGTAGTATTCCTGCATGTGATGAACTAAAGTATCAAACTCGTGCTGTAGCTGATCGAGGATTGTTTGCGTGTTCGGTTTCGATTCTAGCTTTTCTCTTGCTTTCTTCAAAAGTTGACTCGCACGGGCTTTTTCAATTCTAAATGTAGGCGTTGTGCGCAACTTAGATGTGAGTCCTAGCCAAGAACATGACTTTATCAACCACTTCGTTGGGTCGTAATGCCACCAATACACGCCATTGCGATAGTCATTCTCGAAAATATGATGGAAATTATGGTAACCCTCTCCAAATGTGAAAAAGGCGAGTACACCATTATCGCGAGCAGTGTTTTTGTCTGTGAAAGTTTGCTTACCCCAAATATGTGCGAGGGAGTTAATGAAAAAAGTCGTATGGTGACTCATAAAGAGTCGAGCCGCACCAACGACCAATAACATCCCCCAGATATCACCGTAGATCAGTCCGAGCATGACTGGGAAACCAATATTAGTCAGTAGGGCAAGTGGAACATAATACTTATGCTGCCACATGACGATTTTGTCGCGCTTTAGATCACGGCAGTTTGTATATTCGTTTTCCTTTGATTTATTGTAATCACGTAACATCCACCCAATGTGAGAATACCAAAAACCCCGCTTGGCTGAGTACGGATCTTTATCGTTATTGTCGACATGTTTGTGATGCACACGATGATCAGAAGACCAATGTAATGCACTATTTTGCAAAGAAAATGCTCCTCCAATCGCAAAAATGGCGCGCAAAATAGGATGAGCTTCGTATGTTTTGTGGCTCCAGAGACGATGATAGCCTGCTGTAATAGAAAGGTTAGTAAAACTAAATGCAATCACTCCCCAAATTAGATGTTCCCAACCCAGTCCAAAATGATATGCATACCAAGGCATTACAATAAAAGTTAGAACAAAACTGGCAGAAAATATTAATGTATTCAACCAGATAACAGGTGGTTTGTTTTGAGTCACAGGTGTATCCCTAACTTTGAGCTAACAACTGTTCGCCAGAATATCAGCGTACACATGTAAGTCAAATTAAAGTTAGACAAATGTGATGATTCCTTTGGGTGTAGATTAAGGAACTTGATGGGATATTTTGCTTTTAATTGAATAATGAGTAGTATTAAAAAATGAGCTCTGGCTTAAGGTGTATAAAATCTGCCAAGAAACAAGTGTTATAAAGGTGGAATATACCGAGACTCTATAAAGAAGCAAAAATGTAAGAAAATAGGAATACGTAATGGATTTACGATTAGCGGAATATAAGGACTACGAGCGCATTGCGCATCTTCATGCGGATAGCTGGAAGCGTCATTACCGTGGCATTCTTAGTGATAACTATCTTGAGAAAGAAGCGATTGACGACAAACTACTGATTTGGCAAACCCGTTTGACCAACCCACCATTCAATCAGCACATTGTCTTGGCGGAGGAGGGAGGTTTGCTACTTGGCTTTGTTTGTGTGTTCGGCAACCATGATTTCGAGCGTGGAACCTTTATTGACGCATTGCATGTTGATGACAGTTACCGTGGTCGTGGGATTGGTAAGCAGCTATTACTTGCTGTCGCAGAATGGCAACAGCAGTACTTTAAAGACACAGGTCTTTATTTAGAAGTTGTGTCGCAAAACATTTCTGCGATTGAATTCTATCGCCACATTGGTGGTCAAGAGGATCAAGAGCGAACTTGGCGCGCACCTGATGGCAAAGAGGTGTTAGAAAAAGTATTCCGTTGGAAGAACGCCCAGTCATTAGTTAGTGGGATTGAGGAAAACGTGATTTACTCCTAACCTAGCGTTCTAAAACATTAGATAAGAGCAGTCTCAACACTGCTCTTTTTTGTTTATGCACCCTAACGTTATGTTTTAATGAAAGCTTTCTAGAAGTTAACCCCCATGGCTTTTAGTTCGAGCTCACATTGCTGAGCATTTTCAAACTGAATAGCAGCCATGCCAACTGCTCGGGCACCTTCAACATTGTAAGGCATGTCATCAAGAAATACTGTCTCTTCGGGGTTAAGCTGATACTTTGAAAGTAGAGTTTGGTAGATCTCCGCTTGTGGTTTTAGTAATTGAACTTCAGAAGAGATGATTGCTCCATCAAACAGTGGCCAAAACTCATAGGTAGTACGAAGATGTTCCACAATTTCGTTGATGTTGTCTGTGAGCGCATATACGCCATATCCGGCTCTTTTTACTCGTTTTAACAGCTCTATACTGCCGTAAAGTAATATTTGAGTGTGTTTTACATAATAAAAGAAGCGGTCCATTTCTTCCGTCGTTACTTGGTGTTCACGTTGATAACGCTGTTTTGCTTCCCTTTCGGAGATCGTCCCTTTATTTAAATCTTTCCAGATTTGTGATGAAAATAGCATCTGAGCCATTTTCTCTGATTCTACGGAACCACCAAATGTTAAGCGAACGATTTCTACTGGAGACCAGCGTACCAACACATTACCTACATCAAAAATGACATTTTTTATCTGGACAGAATTCATAACACACCCCAAGCCAATTGTTCTTCACCACGCTATATGCGGTGAGTGCTGTTTTTGAATCGTTGGAAAGTCGTGCCAAAGGCGCGACTTAAGTTTCTTACACAAAATGAGATTAACATCCAATTGGATACAGAGCGATTATCGCAAAATTGCACTAAACTATATGCAACTTTGTTTATTTGGTTGTAAATCAAGTGTAGCTGTCTTAAAAGATTGAAACTAAAGATAAGTATTGCGAGCTGTTTACGTCATTTCGCGCTGCTTATAAATGATGATTAATATATAATTAGTTAATAATAAAACGATAAAAGTGAATCAAAATCACACTATTGTGCGTCAGGCGGAGTAAGCAAAACAGATTATATGGACTCGATACGTAAGGTTTATCAATATGCAGAACCAAACCTAACTCTCGTTGGCTGGATGGGGTTTCTTGGCTTTCCGCTGTACTACTTTGTCTGGGAGTTTGCCTTTCCACAGGCTTATGAAAATTTACCTCTTAGATTGTTTTGCTCGTTATTGTTTTTCGGCATCATTTTTAGAAACCGCTTATCATCGACTTGGAGAGATTATGTTCCTATTTACTACCAAGTGACGATAACGCTGTGCTTACCGTTTTTCTTTTTTTATATGTTACTGATGAATGACTGGTCCAATGTATGGGTTATGTCGTTTATGTCTGCAATTTTCTTACACATTTTACTGGTTCATGTTACTAGGGTCATGTTTGCTCAAACCTTTGCTGGGATAGGTTTAGCAACATTCTTCGCTTGGGTTGCAAAAGGGTTCCATCTTGACTTGACCATGGATTGGACTCATGTGCCAATCTTTCTGTTTATTTATGTCTTCGGTAATTTGTTCTATTTTCGTAACCAAGTTGAACATGAAGCGAAAGTCTCGCTGGCAAAATCATTCGGGGCAGGGATCGCACATGAAATGCGTAACCCGTTGAGTGGGCTTTGCACTTCAATAGATGTTATCCAGTCGATCTTGCCCAACATGAAAGAGGCAGGAAAAGAGCAGTACGTCATGAGTGTAGAGGATGTCACCTTATTACGTGAAGTGAGTCAGGATGCAATGAACATTATCCAATCGGGTAATGAAACCATCGATTTATTGCTGACTTCGATTGATGAAAATCGAGTTTCTCGTTCTAGCTTCAAAAAATATTCAGTTCACTCGGTCGTTGAACAGGCAATTGAAAGCTTCAGTTATAAACGTGCCACTGATCGATTTGCCATATCGCTGGATGCGAGAAGTGAGTTTGAGTTTCTAGGTAGTGATACATTACTTAAGTACGTTATGTATAACCTCTTCAAGAATGCCTTCCATCACCGTAAATCTGAAGATTTTCACATACATGTATCCATGATAAGTTCAGAACGCTTTAATCAAATTGTTGTAACCGATAATGGTGCTGGCATTGCTCCTGATGTTCTACGCAATATCTTTCAAGACTTTTACACCACTGGCAAATCAGGAAGTTATGGTTTGGGTCTACCGTTTTGTAAAAAAGTCATGCGTTCATTTGGGGGGAACATTGAGTGTCAATCTCAGTTAGGGGAGTGGTCTCAATTTACGTTAACTTTCCCACTAACGACATCTGATACCGTTACTGAAATCAAAAACGATCTGACTAAACTCAAAACCATTCTAACGGTGACTAGCCAAGATATCTTGGTGTCTAAAGTAACAGATATTAGCCGTTTTATGGGCTTTGACTCGACGATTTTAGATGCCAACCAAGTACTCAAAAAGAAAGAGTACGAGTTCGAATTCGATCTGATTTTTATCGATCTTGAGAGCTTAGATCCAAGAGCAAACCAATTGGATAGATTAGAATCTCTCTTGTCTTTCACTGAAGCACGCATAGTTTATCTTTTTGAGCATCATCCGACTCAGAGAGCACGTAAGGCTGCATATGAACCTATTTGGATCGAAACGCAAGCCTGGTTATTGAATACTAAACCAACTATTGAGCGTCTCTTATATGATTCAAGCTATGTATCGACACCAACGGCCTCGGTGACGTTAGATAATTCAAATAAGCGCACAATTATGGTCGTGGATGATAATGAATCTTTGCGTAAATTCACGGCAATGTTACTTGAAAAGCAAGGCTTTGAAGTGATTCAGAAAGAAGACGGGCAGCAGGCTCTGGATACACTAGAGCAAGAAGATGTTGATCTCATTCTGATGGATATCGAAATGCCAATTATGGATGGTGTAGAAGCGTCTAGGCGAATTCGAAGCTCGGATAAAAACTATGCGTCGGTACCTATTATTGCGCATACAGGGGATAGTTCACCTGTCACGTTGGACAAAATTGGGTCTTCGGGTATGTCTGACTTCATCGTAAAACCGGCGGATAAAAATCGTTTGTTCGATAAAATCGCAAACTGGATCTAATCATTCGCGACTTGTTTTCTTGAGGCGAGTTGCTCACAACGAATAACACGAATAAAGAGCTCAGCAAAACTGTTGAGCTCTTTAGTTTTATCTACACACTAACTTACACAAACTCTAAGTCAGGGTGTGCAAATGCTTGTTGGCAGACAGTGAGTACATGATCAACTTCAGCAGCTGTCATGTCTGCATTGACTGAAAAACGGATGATGTTTTTGTTCCTTCCAGTTGCAGGGCGGCAAAACACTGCGCCGTAAACATTTCGCTCTTCGAGAAAGTCGCGGACTCGCTCAGTGTTTCTCTCGTTACCACATTCTAATGCGATAATTTGTGATTCACTGCGAATAGTAAATCCAATGCGTTTTAAACCAACGGCTAAAGACTTGGCTCTTTCAAACAGAATATCTCGCTTATCATCTGATTTTCTTATGACGTCCAGTGTTTTCTCTAGCCGAATGATCTCTTGCGGTAATACGGTAGAACTAAATATTGCAGGGTACGCCACAAATGGAAGCGTCTTCGCCAGTTTTTCTGGGCCTAAAATCGCGCCAGCACGATAAGCAAATGTCTTGGCAAGACTAACGGTAATAAAATCTACCTTATGAGTTAAGCCAAGACCCTGCAGTATCCCCGCACCTTGTGGACCGTGTGTACCTAAAGAGTGTGATTCATCTACAACCAGGCCGCAGTCAAACTCCTGTGCTATTTCGTAGATATCACGTAGAGGAGCGATGGTTCCGATAGTGCTGTAAACCGAATCCACAACAATGATCCCTGAACCGTGACGTGAAATCTGTTTTCTTAGGTGACTGGTGTTGTTATGCATGAACGGATGAATTTGTGCTCCGGCAATACGTGCGCCTTCCCACAAAGACATATGTGCAAAGAAATCAATGTACACAGGTATGTTCGGTGCACAAATAGTCTGCAATAAACCGACATTCGCAGCCCAACCAGATTGAGAAAGTAGACAACTAGGCATACCAACGAAACTGGCTAGTTGCGTTTCAAATACAGGTTTCGATTCATCGTCTTGTAAGAAAATCGCGGACATCACGACGTTGTCATCGTGCTGGGAAATCGCATCACGATGCGCGTTTTGAATCTCCTTATTATGAGACAGTGCAAGGTAATCATTGCTTTGCAGGACAACGGCATTACACGGTGGGCGTTTACCAAGAACAAGGTGTTTTTTGTTCTCATTCGGTTCGATTAGATCTTGAATATAAAAATCTAGGCGTTCCTCGATAAAGGAGGGAAGTGGTTTGCTTTGTATAGTTTCACTCATAATAAATCTCTTCTTCATATGGAAAAACGCCAGCGCTGACACTTATTCATATTGCGGATTTTGGGGAGAGTGTCACTAACCAGGTTGCATAAGTTTGCAGACCCTTGCAAACTCGACATTTGAGGGTTGGATGGTGGCTGTAACTCTATAGGGGCCCGGGGTCTAAACTAGTTTGTGCTTAAAGTTTATACGGCGATTTTGCGGTGTTTTTTCGTGCTTCATATCTGGGATTTTGGATGAGGAATATAAAGTTTGAAAAGTGAAAAAAATGGGCGCATTAGATAACAAAAAAGGCGCGAAAATCGCGCCTTGAAACATGAGTAGATAAGAGACAAGCTTATCGCTTATTACGTAAATAGCGCTTACGACGCTCTTCTTTACGCTTCGCTTTTTCTTCTTCTTTACGGGCGGTCTCAATCTCGACTTCAATCAGCTCTTGAGTGATCATTTCTGGGCGTTCTAATGTAATTTGGCCCAAAGTGCCTTGACGAAGTTCGTGCAATAAGATCTCTGATACTTTGTGCAAGTCAACACGTCCACCTGCACGTAGTGCACCGCGGCGACGACCAATTTCTTCCATGATCTCGATATCTGATTCTGGAAGCTCTTCAATTTGATAACGCTCTTTAAGCTTGTCTGCATAATGAGCTGCTAGGTATTCAATGGTATAGAATGCGACTTCGTCATATTCCATCGCTGTATCTTTTACCGCGCCGGTAGCCGCAAGGCGGAAGCCACTGTGTGGATTTTCCACTTTTGGCCATAAAATTCCTGGAGTATCAGATAATACGATGCCATTTTGCAGGTTGATACGTTGTTGACGACGTGTAACCGCGGGTTGGTTACCTGTTACAGCGATTGTTCGACCTGCGAGGGTGTTAATGATCGTCGACTTTCCAACGTTTGGGATGCCCATGATCATGGTGCGAATGTTTTTACCAATTTCTTCTCGGTGTGGGGCAAGTTTGCGGCAAAGCTCCATGATTCGATGCACTTCTTGTGGTTCAGAAGTCGTGATCGCCATTGCTTTTACATGTTGCTCTTGCTCCAAGTGCTCAATCCACAGTTGAGTTAATTCTGGATCGGCCAAATCACGTTTGTTCAAAACTTTAACGACAGGTTTGTCACCACGGATTTGAGAAATCAAAGGGTTTTCACTACTGAAAGGAATACGAGCATCCAGTACTTCGATGATCACATCCACTTGAGGGATTGCTTCTTCGATCTCTTTACGTGCTTTGTGCATGTGGCCAGGAAACCACTGGATTGAGTTATTAACCATTTGAATTTAATACCTTAATTTTTCTAATGCTCCAGCGGTTGTAAAAGTAGCAATGTGAGTCTTGAGTAATACAATACTAGAATGCATTTTCTAAAACTGTGTTTACTTCAAGCTGCTCGAAACCGCGGAGTTGAGCTTTCTTTCATGTTAATACGTCAGTTTATCATGGAATGATGATGAATCATTCAAGATGAAAGTAAAAAGCTATGGCGTGCAAACCTAAAAGCACACATCTCTTATATATACCGACTCGCAGTGAATATCCGTCTGGGTGAGAGACCGAACGCAAACGCTGTGTAGTCAAAGGTGGATTGTGTTGTCAGATTGTTCTGACGGATTTTGGTTTTTTGATTTTATATCAAAGCTTTATTTTTATTTCGCTATTGAGCGAAGTTTGACTTTTATCTGACAAAAACTAGTCTGAGCTTCCATTCAGAGGAAGCAGTCATGCTCAGTATTCTTAGAAGTATTACGGTATCGTCCGTCGCCTTAATTTTTTTAGCGAGTTCTTTTTGCTCAACTGCCAAACAGAGTCCTAAACCGAAGGTCATCGTTGGTGTTATTGCGCAAGACGAAGCTAAAGACTCGTTTGACGGTAGCGTTGGTCCTTCGTACGGAATTAGTCTTGAGTATTTGTCTAACATTACTAAAGCTTTGGATTATGAGTTAGAACTTCGGACTTACAAGCATATTCCGTCTTTACTTGCGGATGTCGAAAGCAAGAAGATTGATGGTGCGGTTGGATTTAGTAAAACAGCAGCAAGAGAAAAGCGTTTCTTGTTTTCGATGCCTTTCTTTTCGAGCACTATCGCTGTTTGGTATCGGAATGCCACTTACCGAGATAGTGATGCGCGTGATCTTAAATGGGTGTGTGTTGAGGGCAGTGTGTATTGTGACAACCTCACTGAACGTGGTATCGATAAGATACATTATGTTAAAACACGTTTAGAGGCGTTTAATGAAGTTAAGCGAGGTAAAGCGAACGCTCTGATTTACACTTATGTTGGTATTACCCAATATTTGGATTTGAATGACATTGTAAAAGGGGTTGTCGATATTCCCAGTTGGTTGAAAAACGAAGAGGTGAGTTTTATCGCTTCGTTGGACAAACAGAGTCTGATCGATGACATCAACAAAATCCTTCAGTGGGAGCAAAATGGAAAAAACATTCGCTCCGTCGCCTCGAAAAATCCTTACCATATCAGTGATAAGTTATTGGTAGATTACCGACGTAATCATCAAAACAAACTAGTGATAACTTACAGCAGCAGTGACGAAGCTTATCCGTTTCTCTACCGAGACTCGCAAACGGGCGAGTTAGATGGCTTCTTTCCAGATTTTGTCGACTTATTGCAGTCTCGTACTGGCTTGAGCTTTAAGTATGTGAAGCCGACGTCGAGCCTTTCAAATGGATTAACGGCATTTGATGCCGATATAGTCCCCATCTCTTATGTGGGTGAGCTACCTAAGTCAGATTGGTTGTTCACTAAACCATTCATGCACAGTAATTACGTGGCTATCCAAGCGGAGCAGAGCAAGCGCGATAAATCTGCACTGAAAGAAGCGGGTATTCTGCTCACTTTGAAAAAGCAAGGGTTAGTTCATTTGGGCACTTGGCAGCAAGGCCAAGTTGATCATTATGATGATTTGAAAAAGCTGCTTACCGATTTGAAATCGGGCGTTTTGGATGTGGCTTACATTCCTGACGACATCGTTCACAACATGATTGCACAAGATCAAGTCGATGGCTTGGTGATCAATGCGGAGGACGTTTTGACGTTCTCTAATGCATTTGCGGTTGCAAACCACAATACACAACTTCAACACATGTTGAACAGCATCATCGAAACCATTGATTCTAACGAGATCGAAAAACTGCTGCGTTCTCACCGAAGCTTCAAACTGACTTATGGCTATGACGCGGAGCAGATCGCTACATTTGTTGTTGCTGGTTCATTCATATTCTGTCTCATGTTAATTGCGGCGTATTTCATCTTATCTCACATGCGACTTAAAGTGAGGTTAGCCGAATTTAATGCTGACAATGAGGAAGCGGAAAAGCAATGGCTGATGGACATCATCAAAGAGATCAATAGCTTGGTTTTTATCCATAGTGAAAATAACCATATGGAGATGAGCAATTGTGCCAACTACAACAGTAAACAGTGCCAACAATGTAAGTTGAAAAGTGATTCTGCGCACGCTCCTCTGGTGAATAATTTTGATGAACTGACCACTGTTATCGCTGGAAAGCGTATTTCAGAAGAGGTTGCCTCGTCGGGCTGTGAACTTGATATTAAACATGTATATCGAGAACGCAAAGTCATCGCTTCTCCTAGCGGTAAGAACAAGTTTGTACTGACTGTTATTCAAGATATTACCCAGCAAAAAGAACGTGAGCAGGCGTTAATCGATGCGCAAAAAGAAGCGCAAACCGCGGTACGTGCGCGCGAAAACTTTTTGGCAACCATGAGTCACGAATTAAGAACGCCATTGTCGGCAGCACACGGCATCCTCGATTTGCTAAATCGCCAAGTGACGGCAGATTCAAATCGCGAGTTAATTGCCCAAGCCATACGCTCGCTCAATCATTTGAATACGCTAGTAGACGAAGTACTGGATTATTCAAAATTAGAGGCAGGGCACTTAACCGTCGCCCCAGTTAAGACCGACTTGCTTAAAACCTTGTGCGATGTGTTTCGAAGCTTTGAACCACGAGCGCTTGCGAAAGGTTTGGATTACAAAGTGACAATCAAACCATTTTCGAATGCTTTCATTGAAATCGACGCGCTGCGATTGGTGCAAATTACCACCAATCTACTCTCCAATGCGATGAAATTCACTGCCGAAGGAGAAGTTGGAATCAGTGTCATTCTTCATGAAAAGCAGCTTATTTTGAAAGTGGCGGATTCAGGTATCGGCATGACGGATGACCAACTCGAAGGCATTCTCAATCCTTTTGTTCAAGCGGATGACACTATTACGCGTAAATATGGCGGTACTGGATTGGGGCTGAGCATTGTTGACCGATTGATCGACTGCATGGGCGGCGTGCTCTGCATCGATTCACAATTTGGCTTGGGCACGACGATTACCGTCAAACTGCCAATTGAGCATTGCGACTCTGAGCCAGACGTTTGTTTGAACTGGACGTATAGCGAGAGCTTACCACTTAATATTCGCCAGTGGTGTGACGCGTGGAAAATGCGTCCAGCGACGTTAAAAACAATGGTGGCGAACCTTCACCCTATACACGACAGCGATGCCAGTTTTAATGGCCTAATGCTGCGTGACGAACAAAGGGTACTTGGCAGTCTTACGCTAAGAGAGCTTCAATATCCAGATACATTGTTCAATTTGCTCAGCCAAACGCAGCAAGAAACCAAGCTTAGTGACGCAAATCAAGAAGTGGTTTCTTGGGTTCTCGGCACGGTACTGGTCGCAGAAGATAATCCCATTAACCAAAGTGTGATAGCAATGCAGCTTCATGAACTTGGAATCGAACCTGTCATTGTGAATAACGGCCGCGAAGCATGGGAATACATCAACCAAGATGAAAACATTGTGTTGCTGCTGACCGATTTTCATATGCCAGAAATGGATGGCTATGAGCTTGTTAGGCACGTGAAAAACTCCGAATTTAAAGCAATTCCAATCATCGGTGTGACAGCAGAAGATGCTCGTCTTGCCATTGAACGTACACAGGATATCGACATTGATGATGTGCTCTACAAGCCCTATGACCTTAATCAATTAAAAACCGTTTTGATTCCATTTATTGGCGAAAAAGAGAGGGGTAGGCTGCCCGGCTGGATTAAACGGTTCAAAGCACAGGACGCAAAAGAGATTGCGCGCGTGTTTAGTCAATCAATGTCTACAGATATAAAAAACTTAAACGCCGCATCGACTGAGCGAGACAAAAAACGGGTCATTCATGGCATCAAAGGAGCGGTTGGGGCGATAGGGGTAAGCATGCTGACTGAGCTTTGCATTGAGGCAGAACGAGTTACTGCTGCGGAGTTTGACAGGCGAACAGCGGAGCTAATTTTACGAATCGAGCAGGAGATCGAAAACATAAACTATTGGGTAGAGACAAATGAATACACAATTTAATGTGATGGTGATTGATGACCATCCGCTACAAACCACAATACTTACGCAAATATTGGATCGCTATTGCGCGCAAGTCATCCCTTTTAACTGTGTGGATGCCGCTATTCAGAGTGTGCAGGAACAATATTTTGACGTGATTTTTTGTGATATCCAAATGCCCGGAAAAGACGGCATCGATATGATGGAAATGCTCGATAAAGTCCAGTACCAGGGGCAAGTTGTACTGGTCAGTGCAATGGAATTGACCATTATTTCTGCGGTAAGAGCCATGTGCGAGGGATTTAGTTTTGAAGTATTAGGGAAGCTGCCTAAGCCATACGATGAAAATGAAGTCGTTGATTTGTTGGGTAAAATAAAAGATGAAAAAGCGAAACAAGTCAGCTTTGCGCAACCTATTGAAGTGGAAGATCAAGAATTCCTGTTTGCTCTGGCTGAAGGGCGCGTGAAAAATTATTACCAGCCTTTAGTCGATGTGCAAAGTGGGGAAGTGCTTGGGTATGAAGCGCTCGCGCGTTGGAATCATCCTATTTATGGTGTGTTACCCCCTCATTATTTTTTGCCAATTGTAGAGCGTTGCCGCCTTTCTGGAGAGTTGTTTCAAGCTGTATTGAGTAATGTTATCTATGACATGAAACACCGCGGATTGACGCAAAACGTATCCATCAATGTAGACCATGAAAATTTAGAAGATACGGCGTTCTCTCATTACTTTTTACAGCAATGTTTAGAGAGCGAGATTGACCCATCACAAATCACCATTGAAATTACAGAGCGAGATACATTTCAGACTAGCGCGTCCCTGTACAAGAATTTACTCAAGTTGAGGATGAACGGTGTCACTGTCTCAATAGATGATTTTGGCACGGGGTCATCGACGTTTGAAAAACTGGCTCAACTGCCATTCAACGAGTTAAAAATCGATCGTTCGTTTGTACAAGGTGTCGAATGCGATATCAAAAAACGCAACATCGTTGTTGCTATTTGCGCGTTAGCGAAAAGTTTGAATATACGACTGGTCGCGGAAGGTATTGAAGACGAAGTCACACTGCAAGCGATACGTGAGTATGGCATTGATCTTTGCCAAGGCTTCTACATTGATAAACCCATGCCACTAGAAGCCATAACCATACTAAATGAAAGATATGAATAAATTGAATTACTTGATCTTTGACGATCATCCTCTCGTTTGTGTTGCAATCAAGTCGTTGCTGGAAGAGTTAGGTAAAACAAATGGGGTATTTACTGCAACATCAGCGAAGATGGCATTACAAATATTGAAAAAGGAAGAAATTCAACTGTTGATCTTAGATGTGAACTTGGCAGATTGCGATGGGTTTGATTTCTACAAACGTATCAAATCCCATGGTTATGAAGGCAAAGTCATTTTCTTCTCCGCTGAAACTAGCCAAATGTACAGCCAAATGGCTTTTCGTTCTGGCGCTGATGGCTATGTGTGTAAATCGGAAAATCACGACATTCTTAAAGACGCGATAGAAGCGGTAGAGAAGGGGTATACCTTCTTCAAATTTAAGCAAGTTGTTAATAGCGTTCGAGAAATGCCACAACTTTCAAGCAGAGAAAGCGCAGTAATGAAGTATTTATTACAAGGAAAGTCCAATCGAGAAATCGCTTCAGTGCTATCAATAAGTGACAAAACAGTCAGCACATACAAACGTCGTCTATTGGATAAATTTAACGTAAAGAACATTGTTGAGCTAACAAGAGTGGCGGGGGCGTAAGACCGCATCATGACACTTAAAAGTATCGCGTTGTCTCTTTTCATCGCAACATTACTATTCGTCACTTCTGTCACAATGATTGGTGCGGTGTTAATTTCTTATGAAGTAAAGCAGTTCAACACTTACGCGAATAATTTAGCCAAAATAAAACAAAAAGTAATTCTCATGGGGCTATTGACGGAAGCGCAGCTCGAGCAATACAAAGGCATGAGCGTGAGTGAAGTAGAAGCGCAAACAGAGCTGAGCTTTCAAGATGCGATTTACTCCCTGTCACGTTATGAAAAACTTAATTACGTTGAAGCTGTTGCACGGAAATCGCTTCATCAGGCTGAAGCGTATTTATCAAATGCGTTCAATCGACAAAATGCCGTTATGTATTTTCGTTCTTATACTGGAAACAAACTCATCTTAGAGAGACCGATTGAAGCGCTAGAGGGAGTGAAAGCCACGTTTGATGTTGATTGGTGTAAAAGTAACTATTCTTGTGTGTTAGCCGCGTGGAAAGAGCAACTAACGGACCGGGTATTGTTTTCCCTACCATTTAAAACGACATACTCCGATGACATGGCGATAAGCATCATGAGTCCGGTTTACTTTCAAGGTGAGTTAGTGGGAGAGTTCTCGGAACAATTATACCTCTCGCCGCTTTATAATGATGGGAAAGCGGTGGATGTTCAAATAGCGAATGGGAACAAACAAATGGTGATTTATTTCGCTGGCTACCCCTTTCCATCATTCGCGTACACCCAATCATATGTCGCAGACAACAACAATCTTATCGTTTACATGTACCCATTCAGTAAAATTGTATTGGATTACGTGTTCTTGTTTATCATCTTCTTTTTCGTAACCTTAGCGTATTACAACAAAGCTTATGAATCTAAAGAGAGCAAACTTCGCCTCGCGAAAGCACTGACGAACGTGACGAAAGATGATTTAACGGGATTGTTTAACCGCAGAGTTTTTCAAGATAGCGAGTTCAAACGTCGTTTGGAAACCGCGCCATATTCCGTCATTGCAATAGATGGCGATAGGATCAAGCGAATCAATGACCATTACGGTCACCATGTAGGGGACGAAGTTATTGGAATTATTGCTGATGCTATGTCTAAAGTGTTTCGAAATAGTGATTATCTAGTTCGAACTGGTGGTGATGAGTTTGTTGCGATTCTGCCGGGTTGCAGTATCAGTCAATCTTCAATATTGGCGAAGAAGCTTCGTAGTGTCGTTAAAGATAATCGACTAAAGACCTTGGATATCGAAGTTAGTGTGAGTACTGGTATCGCGGCGAATGAATTACACGAAACGCTTCAGGACGTTATTGTACGTGCAGATGAAGATCTCTATGAGATGAAAAAACACAGACAAAAGTCCCATTAAGCAGCGCTAGTATTGACTCAATGTTAAGCTACGGAACATAACCATGACATAACTGTTTGATTAATTTGACCAAACAGAATGACTGGTCTTTTATATTAGAGCAGTCAACAAATAGTGATTGCTCTATTTATTCTCGACCTTACATCTGGTGTCGCACGTGAACAAAGATCTCGACTTAAACTTACTTAAAATACTTGTCTTACTGGATAAGCACCGTCAGCTCAAACCCGTTGCTAAAGCGATGGGGAAGAGTGAAGCGTCAATTAGCAAATACCTTGCCCGATTGCGACTCCAGCTAAACGATGAATTGTTTATTCGGCATCCTCATCACATGGAACCAACGGACTATTTAAAACGTCAATTACCTAAAATTTCCGATGCACTCGAGAAGCTTGAAACTTGTCTAATTAGAGATGAGTTTGAACCGGAAAATTACGAAAAAGACATCACCATTTGTTTACCGCAAACCGCTCAATACTCATTTGGGCATTTACTTGCAATGGATTTAATGGCGCTGTTTCCCAAGGCGCACATTTCGATAGCAACGATTACAGAGTATACGATAGAAGAGATAATCCTAGGCAAAGTGGATGCGCAGTTACATTACTTCAACGAGGATGTTCCGAAATCTGTTTATCAGAAGTTCATCGGCTATGCGCCTGCTGTGGTAGTTGTCCCTGAAGAGCTGGGAATTACCACCCTAGAAGAAGCAGCCAAACTTCCCTTTATCATGTTAGAGATTATCGGTTGGAAAGAGAAAGAGCAGCTCGTTAAGCGTGCAATGGAAAGCCACGGTATGGTCATCAACCGTATTGCGGCTCTAGACAACGTAAGCAGCGTATTGAAGCTAATTAAACAAAAAAGCGCCGCAACCGTATTACTTGAATATCAGGCGCCAATTGATGGATATAAATTTATAAGAGTGCCAGAACATTTTTACCCAGATGGCTGGCCGAAAGTGGTTGTACAGTTGAAGCAAAGCTTAAGACATGATGCAATGCACCAGTTGTTAATCGGTGCTATTGCAAAATACATGAGCGCTTAGCGGCAAAACTCAATGTTTTCTGACTGAGGAATAGTATGCAGAAGTTCAATCAACGTGTCCGCATGGTACTTTTTCAGAATACGCGTTTTGTAGGTGCTGATTGTTTTAGCGCTGAGTGAAAGTTGTTCAGAAATCTTCTTATTTGAGTAGCCTTGTACAAGATAATGGAACACCATGGCTTCGCGATTTGAAAGTGTTACGTTACCCGACGATGGTGTGTGAGTCGACTTAAACATTGAGTAACCGCGTGAAACACTCACAATTGCGTCAATAATGGTCTCTCTTGTTTCATGTTTGCTTAAGAAGCCATTTGCGCCCATTTCGTACGCTGCTTTAGAAAGACTCGAGTAGTCACGTGAAGAAACAAATAACAGTCGGCCACGATATCCTGTCGCTAAAATGTTTTTGGCTAAACGCATACCATCGCGGTCGCCAAGCACTACGTCTAAAATAATCAAATCAATCTTTTGGCCTCGGACAAGATCCATCACTTCCGCACTGTCAGTGGTTTGAATCACTTCAGCTGCGTTGATTATAGATTCAACTAGAGAAGCAAGTGCTTCGCTATACAATGGTTGAGCGTCGATAATAAGAACATTATTCAAAGTTAACCTCACCTAATACATCAACTAGTGTGCTGTCAGGCGACAGCGCAATTGGATGAATAGGATTGTAGGAAAAACCTTGCTAAGAGGAAGGAAAATGACTCTTTCCAAAAGTGAAAATCAGTGTCTTGATTATGGGAATAACGATGTCAGGTATTGAAATACCTAGTGATAGGATGATTGCTTAAAACTTACGCTGACAGAAAACTAACAAACTGAAAGTGTTCTTTCAGTGTTCTATGCCTTCAGATTTTCTTGCGATGCCTCTAGCGCTTCGATTTAAACTCGTGTGTTCACAAGCGCAGTTTTATACCATGCCACTTGAAGAGAGCTTGTTCTACACCAGGCATGAGCACAGTAGCCAACTTTGCACTGATATCTGTTGGATAGGTTTGGCTATTGACGCTGAACATCACTTCAAATTATTTCTAAACTTTTCATTGACTCGGTCGCTAAAAGTGGAGGTGTTAATTCGCACTTTGGCCACTCATAATGTCGTGTTCAAAAATGAGACAATTTTACATGGTTTGGTATGGAAATGTGCGTTAGCCGTCCTTTTGATGGTTTACAAATTTTGTTGTAACGACTAAAAAGGACTTTTGGATTTTTAGCCAGAGAATGGCTTCTCATGGCGTTTGCATCAAACTTTTTCTGATGCGTATTTTTGGTTGGATAATTGGCTTTATGAGTAACGTAACCAGCACCATTTTGACAGAAAGTGGTACCAATGAGCTTGAAATCATCGAGTTTCATTTAGAAAAAACATTGCCAGATGGCAGCACAAAAACTTGTTATTACGGCATTAACGTTGCGAAAGTACGAGAAGTGATTCGCGTGCCAGAAACAACCGATTATCCAAACGCACAACCTCATATGATTGGTGTGTTCTCATCCAGAGATGTACTGACGCCTTTAGTGGATTTAGCTGGTTGGTTAGGTGTGCCAACACGACAAGATCTGGAGCGCAAGTTTGTAATCGTTACGGATTTCAACAAAATGACCAATGGCTTCTTAATTGACAGCATTTCGCGTATTCATCGCATCTCTTGGAATGATGTGGAATCACCAAGTCAGTTTTTGGAAGCGGGCGAACAAGATTGTGTAGTAGCCGTTGTCCGTAAAGAAGGCAACCTGATCATGATTCTCGACTTTGAAAAAATCATCGCAGACATCAACCCAGAATTGAGTATGGAAAAATACGATGTGAAAGGGGACAAGTCGGTGGATCTCAACCAGAGAATGGTCGGTAAGCGTAATGCTAAAACGATCATGGTGGTGGATGACTCAGCATTTATTCGCTCTTTGATCCAAGATACATTAGCTTCTTCAGGCTACAATGTGATCACATGTAAAGACGGTGGTGAGGCGCATGAGAAGTTGATGAGTTTGATCGAGGTTGCGAAAGAAGAAAACTTGCCAGTTAAAGAGCTATTAGATGCGGTGGTTACGGACGTAGAAATGCCTCGAATGGATGGTATGCACTTAGTGAAGAGACTACGCGATACCGAAGCGTTTCATGAAATGCCGATCATTATGTTCTCGTCATTGATGAGTGAGGATAACCGAGCGAAAGCACTATCTCTTGGCGCAAATGATACGATTACCAAGCCAGAGATTGGCCGCATGGTGAATATGATGGATAAATACGTGTTTAACTTTGCGTAAAAAACCGATCAGATGAAACAAATAAGGCTGCCGATTGGCAGCCTTATTTTTATTGAGGGCAGGGAAGAATATCTAAGGTGTAACTCTCGTTTGGAGTCTGCGGTGGCCCATATAAAATTCCGCATTGTGTAAGGCTAGCTCTTTTTTCGTCGGCTGCAGCAATGACCATTTCGCGAGTTGTTGAACCAGCCGGGTGATGAAATGTTTTCCAATCCGAGTCTTCTTCGTTCAGTCCTTGCACGAGTAACTTCATCGATTCGCTATCAGAATCAGGATATCCATATAAAAAAACACAGCGCTTTGAACCACCAATATTACAGCCGTCAAATGGTAAATCTGCCATTAAAGCACTGTCTACGAAGTTTGAAACGTAAGGCTTGCTTTCCAATCCCGCAATCGCCATTTTCCCATAACCCACGCCTAATGCTGACGCAATAGCGCCTTTCATTCCTTCCAAACGTGCTTCACGTGCATCGCTTTGAAGGTTTAAAAAGCGTGGCGCGGCAGTGACAGCAAGAATACCGAGCACGACAATAACTACGACTAACTCTATTAGAGTAAATCCCGTTTGTTTTTTCATATTATTTTCACAGCAAGTTAAAGGTAGAAAAACACTGACCGTACACTTGTTTATTGTGTAAATAAGTACGGTAATGATAAATCGATCAGTAGTATAAAGAGGTGAGTTGTAAAGTGCTATACCGACGCCGCACTAATTGACTGAATCCATTAAATGCAATGGAGAATTCACGGGTCTAATTCTGCTAGATTTTAAGAGGTCATTAATTCCGCTGAAGAAATGCTGCGTGAACAGGCGAGCATGAATCCTCTTCGATGTAAGCAAACATGTACATCAGCGGAATGAAATACAAAATGCAAATGAGGGCGAACCGCACAAATGGATTGTCTTTTTATTCACTTTGATGAATGCTACGCGGAATTCATATCGCAGCATGCCTGAGGTATTCATCATGCGAATGTGCTTTGGTTTTGTGTTTATTTTTCAAATATAAGAATAATCTAAATGGAATTCGATTCGATAAACTTCCTTGCAATAGGTTTGATATTTCTTGGCTCTTATGTCCAGACCGCAATCGGTTTTGGCTTGGCTATTGTTGCCGCACCTTTACTGATTCTTTGGGCGCCAGAATATGTTCCTGCGCCAATCTGTTTAGTCGCGTTATTTATTTCGTTGATGAATGCGATGAAGCACCGCAGTAGTGTTGAAATCGGCGGCTTAAAGATGGCGTTGATTGGGCGAGTGCCGGGATCAATTGCTGGTGGCTTGCTACTCTTTTTTGTATCTACACAAACTCTCACGCTTTGGATTGGTTTGTTGGTGCTGTTTGCAGTCGTGGTGAGTGTTTTACCGTTTCGGGTTGAGCCTACGCCTTCGCGTATGACATGTGCTGGTTTCTTTTCTGGGTTGTTTGGTACCAGTTCTGCGATTGGAGGCCCTCCGATGGCGTTATTGTTGCAGCATCAAGAAGCAAATCAGTTACGCGGCAACTTATCGGCTTTTTTTGTTTTCAGTTCGATTATTTCACTAATAGTACAAATCCCAGTGGGCTTCTTCACATTGCATCATTTGGTCATTACTATTCCTCTATTACCTGCTGCGGCGCTTGGTTACTGGCTAGCAATGAAAACTACCCAGTCGTTACCAAAAGAAAAGATTCGGTTTGGGGCACTTATGTTGTGTTTTGTGAGTGGCTTTACCGCCGTCGTACAAGCGTTGAGCCAATAATGCCATCTGCATCATAAAGTCACTGCGGGATTGCATTCCTTTTTATGTATGGCGGACTTGTTTACTTACGCCAAATTGGTCGTTTAGATGGGCGATAGTTTTATGAATAACACTCGTTATGGCACTTTTATGGCAGCATTCTCCTTTGTGATCTGGGGATTGCTACCAATTTATTATCGTTATTTACCAAATGCTTCTATGGATGAGTTGCTAGCATGGCGAATCATTGGGTCTGTACCTGTCGGGTTTCTAATTGTACTTGGGATAACCCGTCGAGGGCTGAATTGGAAAGAAATCTGGCTTGATAAAAAATCCTTGTGGTACACGTTTGTGGCGAGCAGTTTGATGTGTATTTCTTGGAGTGCGTTCACTTGGGCTTTGACCCATCATCGGGTCATCGATGCCAGCTTAGGCTTCTTTATTGGGCCATTAGTATCTGTTGCGCTGGGCGTATTTATTCTTGGGGATAGGCTCTCAAAAGGCAAACTTATTGCAATCGTGCTGGCAACAATTGGTGTTATGTATCAAGTGATTCACTATGGTCAGCTGCCCGTTATCGCACTAACGATGGGGTTGTTCTTTGCTTTGTATGGGCTGTACAAGAAGAAGATAAATTATGACTGGAGTACAACCTTGTTTGTTGAGGCGTTGTTACTGACTCCAGTTGCACTCGCATATTTGCTCTATAAACAATGGGCAACTGGTGAACTGGCTTCGGGCACAGATACCACAACATTGCTTTTGTATTTTGGCAGTGCGCCTATCACACTTTTGCCACTCGTATTTTATTCTATCGCAATACGTATAACTAATTTATCAACCGTCGGTCTAATGCAATACATCGAGCCAAGCTTGCAGTTTGTGTTGGCAGTTATGTTTTTTGGCGAGTTGTTTGACGAAGTGAAAGCGGTGACCTTTGCATTTATTTGGGTAGGGCTGTTGTTCACAATTTTTGAAAGTATTATCAAAGGGCATCGGCGCAAAAAGCTGGTCAAACACCCCTTATAGTGGTTTCAATATTCTCACATATTAGCTTCTTTATTCTTATGCCCTCCATTCGAGGGCATTTTTAATGTCATGAAGCATTGGCTTTCGTTTTTTGCCCGAATAGAAATCATAACTTGAGATTATTTGACGCATTATCATAATGATACCGCTATAGTTATAGCCAAGTGACACGCTTATATAAGTGAAAACCAGATCAAGAAGGACGACATATGATCACTGCTCTGTATGCCAACATTCTCGCAATACTCATTATTTGGTTGGCTGTTCAAGTAATTAAGCAACGTCGCTTAAATCAAATTGCTTATGCCGATGGTGGGGTAGAGGCTCTACAAATTGCTCGTAGTGCCCAGAGTAATGCGACAGAATATATCCCCATTACCCTGATTTTAATGGCACTTTTAGAATTTAACAGTGCTTACCCAACATGGATACATCTCACCGGTATTATTTTTGTAATTGGTCGAGTTATTCATGCTAAAGGCATATTGAAAAAAGACTTGAAAAAACGCATTAGAGGGATGCAGGTGACATTTCTGGTGATACTTTCATTGGTTGTGTTAAATATGATTTACCTGCCATACGATAAGTTATGGTAAGTCTGCGACGTTACATTCCACCACCTTGGGTACTCGTTCTGATTGGATTAGTACTGAATATTGGCGCGATCATCGTTACTAGCTTAGTCCTTGATAAGTTGGGTAAACAGCACTCGCAGCTCGCAGAGCAAACAGCAGAAAACTTGTATTCCATCCAACTCGCATGGAACAGTGTGGAAACCCTAGAAAGGAAAAGAGAAGCTTTACTGCTGCATGTGCACATAAGTCAGAGCGTAGCGATACCTTTAGAGCTAGAAGAGGTATTAGCAGGGCATTTATCTTCTTGGGTTCATAACGAGTCGGATGAAATAAAAATTGATCAACTTCCTCAACTAATGTCAAAGATAAATCAGGCACAAGCTTCGTATAGAGACCGCATCGATAATTACTACATTGAGAATGTAGGGCTCAATGAGGTAATGGCAAAGCAGGATGAAAAGATCGCTTGGTACAAGAATATCGGACTCTTCTTGCAAGTATTCGGACTTGCGTTAATCCTTGCACGCGACTTAGCTAGGAAGCAATAAAAGCAAGAGCTAAAGATCAGGTTTATTGCGAAATGCCAATGGTAGTTTGCAAATTGCAATTTATTCTGTGAGCAAACAGTAGCTATTGGTTAAGTTTTAATGAAAGTGATTAAATAACAACCTGTTTTTGTGCGCTGAAAAGTTGGCACGCCTCATGCTTTAGTATGAGTGACCCTTTCTAAGCCGAGGGTCACCTAGCCAACTGACGTTGTTAGTGAACCATCTTGTTCACAAATATATACAGCCAATCACGACTCCTTGTGGTTGGCTTTTTTTTATGCAATCTAGAACTGTGCTTTAATCCAGATCATGCGATGGTCAGAAGATACATCTTTACCATCACCATACTTACCGATACGTGCATCGTTAAATAGTTTACGCCCTTCTTCATAAGACGCTGACCAGTACACACCAGAGTCTATTACATTCAAATTTGCTGAAGGCAAGGCATAGTCTACCCCTAAGCCAAACGTTGAAGTGATGCGATTCGGATATGGGTGAGTTGAGCTGCGGTCAACAGCGTGTTCGGCTGCACCAAAGCTTGTTGGGTAAAGCTCACCATTCATCACGGTTTGATTAACCAATGGATCGTTGTGCAGCTCTTGCATTACAGAGCTAATACCGTCACCAGACACTGGATCAAGGTTTTGATCACCCATCATTACGAATTTAGCGCCGTTCGTTAAGCCACCTGTTTTACCCGCATCGTCGTAAAAATAGTCTTTGCCTTGAATGTAATGATGCCAAAACTCCACTTCTGCTGCGTTTTGCGCTTTGTTTTTACCGGTGTCGAATACTGGTGGAGTAGGATGAGACATCAACAAGTGTACAACTTCTTCGCCGTTGCGAGTTGGAATGATGATTGGTGCGTCAACGTGGTTTTTCGAAGATAGACGCACTTGATCCCATTCTTCCGCTGAGTACCATTCATCACCACACTTCATGCCGTCTGGAATCTTTTGCGAACCATCGCAGATAGTAATGGTTGGAATTTTCGCACCTTCCATATCTTTCCATTTAAATGCTTGGAATGTACGTGTGTTTGCTGTGTCAATTTTATACTTAGACATAAGGGCAAATGCATATTGACCATGGTACATGCCAAAGCCCCATGCATCACCTGGCATTTGACCTGCGGTTCCGTTGTTGTCGAGATCAAACTCACTCAACAACCCTGTATTAGTTGAGTAAGATTCAGCATAAGGGTATTCAATAGGCTCAAGGTTTGCTTCACCGCCCGCGCCATTGATGCTTTGCGCGACAGACAAGTAGTTCTTCTGGAATCCTTCAATGGCTGCTTTGTTTTCGCCTGTTCCCTCGTTGTTGTATTCCGCCATCATAAGAACATCAGGACGATTCTTTTGAATGATTGCTGCAACGTTACGAATTTGAATGACTTTTTCCGCAGTGGTTTTGTCTTCGGCTGCGATTGAACCGTCTAAATAAGAGGTGACCAACGCAGTTTGCTGCGTTGGTTCAATTTGCATTTCATCTACCAAAGTTTCGAAGGTAGCGCGGTCAAAAGAGAGGTTGTAAGTCGCTATTTTTACTTCTTTAGGCTGAACATTGACGTATTCAGTATCGTCATTACATCCAGATAGTAGAGCGGCGCCAACAAGGATAGCGATAGAGGTTTTGATTGCTTTCATGGGTACGTCATACCTTATAATTAATTCGGCTGAATATTAAAGTCATCAGTCATTGTTTTAAGCGATATTAGTCACACAAACGTTTTCATATTTACATGTTCAATTAGTTTTTGTGTGATTTGTGCAATAAATGCAACACTTTCAACACCAGAAGGTTATATGTAAATTGTTAAAAAACGGTGTCGTTATTGATGCGAAATAGAGAGTCCGCCACCGTTAAAAAGAAAAGCGTAGAATTTAAGCGTACATGAGATGTTTGAGTTGTATGTTTATCGCCGTGTTTTATTTTTTATGTTTAAATTTCTGTATATAATAAGCAGTCAATCAGAAGTGAGGACGACCTCACCGCTCTATCTTTTCTCGGGGACGACCCCATCTCGTTGGGAAATGTGACATGGCTTGGGGAATTCTCTTCATTGCGGGCTTGTGTGAAATCGCATGGGCTGTCGGTCTTAAATATTCACAAGGGTTTACCAAATTCGGTGCTTCGGCATTCACTATTGTCTTTATGTTATTGAGCTTTTGGTTGCTTGGCATTGCGTTAAGAACCTTGCCTTTAGGCATTGCTTATGGCGTATGGGTAGGGATTGGCGCAATAGGCACGGCAGTCGTGAGTATTTATCTGTTCAATGAGCCAGCAACACTTATCAAAGCCTTAAGCTTGCTAATGATTGTCGCTGGTATCGCAGGGTTAAAAATATCAGCTTAACGTTAGGCTAAACACAAAACAGCCAGAGTCACTCTGGCTGTTTTTCTAAATGTCGTGTTTACGGTTCTGGGTAGGTATATCAAGCGTTGCGCTTAATAAAAGGTAACCGTAAGTGATGACCAAACGCATTAATTAATGCGCCTGTAACAATCAGACCGCCACCGACGTACGTCCAAATGATCGGAACCTCGCCAAAGAAAATGATGCCCAACAACACAGAAAATACGATCTGGATATACGAATAAGCGGAGGCTTTACCCGCTTGTTGAGTTTGCATCGCTTTGGTTAACCCCAATTGTCCAATTTGGGTAAAGACACCAACTAGAACCAACATGAAAGTCAGATATAGATCGGGCATTACAAAATCGTCGCCAATCAGTAAGAGTGAAGCGGGGAGAGCAACCAACGGGAAATAGAAAATGATCACTGAGCTGTCTTCTGTCTGACTCAGTTTTCTGACAATGACGTAGGCAATTGAGCTACCAAATGCGCCTAAGATCGCAATCATGACGCTAAACATTGGTAAAGCGCTATCTGAGCCTTGCCCAGTTTCTGGGCTTACCATGATATAGATGCCGAGTAAGCACAACGCAATACAAAGGAAAGTTGACGGCTGGATGCGCTCTTTCAAGAAAAATACGGCGAGTAGTGCAGTAAACACCGGATGAATATATTGGAATATCGTCGCTTCTGCCAAAGGTAAGGTGGTCACTGAATAATATACACACATCAGAGCCATCGTGCCCACAGCACCGCGTGCAAATAGTAATGGCTTATTATTGCCCCATACAGAAATTCGTTTTCGCTTTACATCGAAATAACTAATGATAAGTGAAACGAGCGCTCTTGCTGCAACGATTTCAAAAACGGGGATACCGTAGTTGCCGACGTGCTTTACTGTAGCCGACATCAGAGCAAAGCCGAACGCGGAAAGCACCATAAAGCGCACACCGATGGGAATCATAGTGTTGAATGAATTGGACATTTTACTGCTCATTTGTTGCGACAGATCTCACTTTAGCATACTTAGTTAGCGATTAAATCCTCTCAACTCAAACACTTCTGTCGACAAGATGAATAAACAGTAGAATACGTAGCAATTAATCTGTCTCTCTCAGCGTAACAATAAAAACTCGATATTTAAGGAGCTTACATGATCCCGATAAAAGCAACGCATGTTTCAGGCGTTGTCATTTCAAAAATTGATGGCATAGAAAAAATGCTGTTACTCAAACGCGTAAAAGGTGGCTATTGGTGCCATGTTGCAGGTGGTATCGAAGCGGGTGAAGCCGGGTGGCAAACCATTTTAAGAGAGTTAAAAGAAGAGACACGAATTGACCAAGTTGAGTTACATACAGCAGACTTTCTAGAGCAGTTCTACGAAGCAAAAAATAACCGTATCATGGTTATCCCATGTTTTGTGCTACTTTGTCCGCCTAACCAATCAGTTGTTCTCAACGAAGAGCATACCGAGTATCGCTGGTGTACGCTTGAAGAAGCTAAGCAGCTGGCTCCGTTTGCCAATCAGCATCACCTCTATGAACATGTATGGAAACATTATGTAGATGTGGCATCACTAACGCCATTTACGCTGATCGATCAAAAGGGCTAAATGAACGGCAACGGCTTTGATTAGTTTTTATAGAGAGGTTTGTTCTCATAAAATGAAGCGTTAGGATTTGCGCTGAGCGTTCACAATAAAAAGGAATAACATCTATGGATGAAGTCACATGCCAAGAGACGTATCAAGGAAATCACTTACAGAAGCGTTTTTCCGTCTCGCAAAGGGTCTCAATTGAGCCCCTCAACACGAAACACGCGTCCGCTTTACTAGAGGTTGTGAACACTCACCGAGAGAGCCTTGAGGGCTATCTACCTTGGACGGATTCTGTCACGAATCATCGAGAGGCCGTGAACTACATTTCCCAGCGAGTGAACAGTAATGCGCTAGATTCCCACTGGTGCGCAATTTATTTTGATGAGCAACTTACGGGTGTTATTGGTATTAAAGGTGTGGATTCACATACACGTGTTACTGAAATTGGCTACTGGCTTGCCAACAATGGACGAGGCCATCGTGTGATTGATCAAGTACTCGCAGTATTGATCCCTTTTTTGAAGAAGAAAGGGCACGCACAATTCATTCAGTTCCATTGTATGGAAGATAACATCGCTAGCATCAATATTGCTGAGCGTGCAGGCGCCACATTAAAAGAATACGTTGATCATGAGTTCGATATGCTTGACCGCTCTCAACGACTAGGCATTTATGAACTACGTTTGACGTAGTATCCACCCTAGAGATATTTTAATCAGAGTTCGAACTCTAACTTCACGAGCGCTACAATAGTAACATTGTTGCGCTCGTGTTAACTTGGGGCGTCATTGGTAGAAACTAGGTTAGGAGAAGCATCATGAACGCAATCACAGAGGTTGAAGTAGATAACTTGTTACAGCAAAGCCTCGAACGCTTAAAAGCGGCATATGCAGCCGAACCTTATCCTAGTGTGGATGAACGTAAACAGCGCCTCGTTTTGTTAAAAAAATCGCTGCTTGAGAACAAACAAGCTCTGGTTGAAGCGTTAAGTGACGATTTTGGCTATCGCTCAGAATTTGATACCGCTATGACCGACGTTTTGCCAACGGTCTCGCATATTAATTATACCCTCAAACGACTAAAAAAATGGTGCAAACCCAGCAAGCGCGAATCCGGCTTATTGCTCGCACCTTCTAAAGTCACCGTTCAGTATCAACCGTTAGGTGTCGTCGGGATCATTTCGCCGTGGAACTTTCCTGTGATTTTGAGCCTTGCGCCTTTAGTGACAGCATTGGCTGCTGGCAACCGCGTGATGATGAAGCTCAGCGAATTTACGCCAAAAACCAATAAAGTCATCGTCGATATTTGCCGTGGGTTGTCTGAGTATGTCGAAGTTTTTGAGGGTGAAGCAGACGTCGCACAAGCATTCAGCCAACTGCCATTCGATCACCTTTTGTTCACGGGTTCTACGAGTGTTGGTCGCGCAGTGGCAAAAGCGGCAGCGGAAAACCTTACCCCGGTGACGTTAGAGTTGGGTGGAAAGTCCCCGGTGATCATTGCAAAAGATGCAGACATGAAGAAAGCCGTTGATGCTATCTTGTTTGGTAAATGCATTAATGCAGGCCAGATTTGTGTCGCGCCTGACTACGCATTTGTACCGCAAGAACGTGTCGAAGAGTTCATTTCGCTATTCTTAAAACGTTTTGAAAAGCTCTATTTAAAATCCAACAAGAATCAAAAGCTGACCCATATTGTCAACCAACGACAATATGATCTTTTGACTGCGCTACTTGAGGATGCAAAAGCGCAAGGTGCTAACCTTCACACTGTTGAAGCGTCGCCCCAAGAGGAACGACTTCTGTATCCTCATTTGGTCACGGATGTGTCGCCGAATATGCGAATCATGCAAGAGGAGATCTTCGGGCCATTTCTACCTGTTAAGCCCTACAATGCCGTTGATGAAGCGATTGACTACATTAATCAGCACCAAAGACCACTTGCGCTGTATGTTATGTCGGACGACAAATCGACCATCAAACATATTGTACGCAACACCCACAGTGGTGGCGTCGGCGTTAATGATACGGTTTTACATGTTGGCGCTGAAGATGCGCCTTTTGGTGGCGTTGGTGAATCGGGTATTGGGCATTATCACGGAGAGGAAGGATTCAGAACTTTTAGTCATGCGAAAACCATTCTTCACACACCGAAATGGTTGCCAAGAACGAGCGTATTAATGCGCCGTAGGGCTATGGCGATAAAAGCGATCCAAAAGATCTTTGTTCGATAATAATTATGATTTGATTGATAAAAAACCGCCCGAATAGGCGGTTTTTTGTTTCTATATGCTCTGAAACGCTGGGCACCAAAGTTCGAGAAACTTCCTTCGCGTGCTACCAACAAAACAAAGAAAGGCTCTTGCTGAAAGAGCCTTGTTCAGGAAGTGTCGAGAGATCTTGGCAAGTTTAATGCAGAACTTCACTGCTGAATCTTAGATATCTACAGTCGTTCATCAGTTCTTTAAACGCCTTTCGGTCCAGCTTAATCAGAGTTTCATGATCGCCAGCTTCAAGGTAGACATGTTCCAAGTTTGCTAATCTTTCATCGCAAACTGTCGACATGTGGTAAGGACTACCAATCGGTGGAATAGCGCCGTGTTCACAATCGGTGAAGAGTCGGTAAACCATACGCTCTTTCACCAAGTGGAAGGTGGCGTTAAACTCGTCGTTTAATCTCGACAAACTGATTTTGTTGTTGGCAGGTAAGACCGCCATCATATGACACCCTTCATGATCCTCTAGAATCACACCTTTTGCGATATTCATTAAAGGCACACCTGCTGCAACACCACTTTGTAGCGAGCTATGACTGTGGCTGTGATTCACGGTTTGAAAGTGAATGTTATGCTCAGTCAAATATTCATCTAATCGGGTTGCAATCGTCATATAGCCTCCACGTGTATGAGACCCATAAAAAGTATAGGTTAGTCGGGCGACAATCGCGCATTTTACTCGGCGACACTGACGCTCTTTACGCTCCTGTTCTACGCTTATTGCAAGCCAGCGAGAAAGCATGGTTAACAATAATAAATAGGGGGCAACATGAGCAAGCCAATCATCGCTGATAACAAGCCGATCAAAGTAGAGTTGAAAGCTGGGCAAGAATATTACTTCTGCCGATGTGGGCGTTCTAAAAATCAACCTTACTGCGATGGGTCTCATTCGGGAACCGGCTTAAAGCCAATGAGCTTTAGTGCGGAAAAAGACGAAGATGCCTATCTCTGCCAATGTAAGCATACCGCCAATGCTCCTTTTTGTGATGGTACACACAAGCGATTTACCGCAGAGCAAGTCGGTAAAGAGGGACCGGAACAAAAGCGAGAGAAAAGAGACAAACCAACGGCGTCTGCTACTCAAGAAGAGCCAACCCTCGAGTTTATCCACCAATTAGCGAGAGAAGGACTCTCTAAACTCGGTCATCATGGTCCGATGGCTGCAATGGGGGTTCCTAGGCATTTGCTACCACATTGGGATGCTATACAAATCATGGTGGCGCAAATGGCGACACAACCGTTGTTGGAAGACGTTCCTGTGTCTACCGAGTTGATTGTGGGACCAAACGCGCGTAAGCCGCTCAGACTCGCCATTCCTTTGTTGGTGTCGGACATGAGTTTTGGCGCACTTTCTGAAGAGGCGAAAATTGCACTAGCAAAAGGTGCAGAGTTGGCAGGGACTGGGATTTGCTCTGGTGAGGGTGGCATGTTACCGGAAGAGCAAGCCGCCAATTCACGGTATTTCTATGAGCTTGCTAGTGCTCAATTTGGCTACGACGAATCTAAGCTTCTTAATGTTCAGGCGTTTCACTTCAAAGGCGGGCAAGGAGCAAAAACGGGCACGGGTGGTCATCTGCCTGCAAATAAAAATGTAGGTAAGATCTCTCAGGTGAGAGGCATCCCCGAGGGACAACCAGCGATATCACCACCAACGTTCAAAGATCTTCACACTACTCACGATTTCAGAAAGTTTGCTGACAGAGTTCGTGGCATCACAGGCGGTATTCCAATTGGATTTAAACTCAGTGCCAACCATATTGAGCAAGACATTCAGTTTGCGCTTGATGCTGGGGCTGATTATATCATCTTAGATGGTCGCGGTGGTGGCACGGGTGCGGCGCCAACTATGTTCCGTGATCATATTAGTGTACCCACCATCCCTGCATTAGCTCGTGCACGTAAGTACTTAGATGAAAAAGGCGTAAGTGACCGTGTCACATTAATCATCACCGGTGGGTTGCGAGTTCCTACGGATTTTGTCAAAGCGTTGGCACTTGGAGCAGACGGAGTAGCGATAGCAAACAGTGCGATGCAATCGATCGGTTGTGTCGCGGCTCGCATCTGCAACACCAATAATTGCCCGGCAGGCATTGCGACACAAAATGCCGATTTGAGGCAGCGTCTCGACGTTGAAAAGTCATCCCAGCAACTGAAAAATTTCTTCGAATCCTCGGTCGAGCTCATGAAAGTCATGGCGAGGGCGTGTGGTCATCACGCTCTGAATGAATTTAGTCATCATGATTTAGCGACCTGGGATCACAACATGGCGAGGCTGTCTGGGATTAAGTATTCAGGTATGGACTTAAACTGATCTCTATCCATATTTTCTGCATATAGGTACATGTTTGATAACAATTATTTATTCGCTGAAATGTTTGAAATTTTGACTTGGCGTTAACTAAAAAAACAGTGTATGAACTACGCTGTTTGAGGTGGATATTCGATTTATTGAATAACAAAGAGTGGTTACCACAACCACGACACGAAGGAGCATTATATGAGCAAAGCAAACGGCGGTTCGGTAGGTAAATGTCCAGTTATGCATGGTGGGCAAACATCTACAGATAAGTCGGTGATGGATTGGTGGCCGAATGCCTTGAACTTAGACATCCTGCATCAACACGACTCCAAAACCAACCCATTTGGTCAGGACTTTAATTACAAAGAAGAACTGAAAAAGCTAGATGTCGAAGCACTTAAAAAAGATTTAAAAGATTTAATGACTGATAGCCAAGACTGGTGGCCTGCCGACTGGGGACACTACGGTGGTTTAATGATCCGAATGGCATGGCATGCAGCGGGCAGTTATCGTATTGCGGATGGCCGTGGCGGTGCTGCTACAGGCAACCAACGCTTTGCTCCTCTCAACTCTTGGCCAGATAACGCCAACCTCGATAAGGCTCGACGCCTTTTATGGCCAATCAAGAAAAAATATGGCAACAAACTAAGTTGGGCAGACCTGATTGTCCTTGCCGGTAACATGGCGTACGAATCCATGGGCTTTAAGACCTTTGGCTTTGCGTTTGGACGAGAGGACATCTGGCACCCAGAAAAAGACACTTACTGGGGCTCTGAGCAAGAATGGTTAGCCACAAGTGACGCTGATAACAGCCGCTACTCTGGTGAGCGAGATTTAGAAAACCCGCTTGCTGCGGTAATGATGGGTCTTATCTATGTGAACCCTGAAGGGGTAGACGGTAACCCAGATCCTCTCAAAACAGCACATGACATGCGAGTGACCTTTGCGCGAATGGCAATGAACGATGAAGAAACCGTCGCGCTCACAGCTGGTGGTCACACGGTGGGTAAGTGTCATGGTAATGGTGATGCCGCAAACCTTGGCCCAGAGCCCGAAGCAGCAGACGTTCATGAGCAAGGTCTTGGCTGGATTAACCACAAAACACGTGGTATTGGCCGTGACACGGTAACGAGTGGCATTGAAGGTGCTTGGACAACGCACCCTACACAATGGGACTACGGATACTTCCACCTACTATTTAAGTATGACTGGGAACTGAAAAAGAGCCCAGCTGGCGCATGGCAATGGGAGCCAATCGACATTGAAGAACAAGACAAGCCTGTCGATGTTGAAGACGGTTCTAAGCGCTACAATCCAATCATGACCGACGCCGATATGGCGCTCAAAATGGACCCTGAATATCGTAAGATTGCAGAAAAGTTCCAAAATGACCCTGCGTACTTTGATGACGTTTTTGCTCGTGCCTGGTTTAAGTTGACACACCGCGATCTAGGACCAAAATCATGTTATTTCGGCCCTGATGTGCCAAGCGAAGATCTTATTTGGCAAGACCCAACGCCCGCAGGTAAGACAGACTACGATGTTGATTTAGTAAAAACAAAAATCGAAGCAAGTGGCCTATCCATTAGTGAGTTAGTAAGTACGGCGTGGGATAGTGCGCGTATTTACCGTGGCTCTGACCGCCGAGGCGGTGCAAATGGCGCGAGAATTCGCTTGGCTCCGCAAAAAGATTGGCAAGGGAACGAACCTGAACGTCTAAGACGTGTTCTTGCGGTGTTAGAAAAAATAGCAGCAGAAGAGGGCTGTAGTGTTGCAGATGCTATCGTGCTTGCTGGTAACGTAGGTATTGAACTGGCTGCGCGTGCCGCAGGTCATGATGTTTCCGTACCATTCGCGCCAGGCCGAGGTGATGCCACCCAAGAGATGACGGATGTGGAATCGTTCGAAGTACTTGAGCCTGTTGCTGACGGTTTCCGAAATTGGTTGAAGAAAGACTACGCGGTTAAGCCAGAAGAGCTTTTATTAGATCGTGCTCAGCTTATGGGGCTAACGGCGCCAGAAATGACGGTACTTATCGGTGGTATGCGCGTTCTAGGCAGTAACTACGGCGGTGGAAAAGAGGGCGTATTTACTGACCGAGTCGGCACTTTGTCGAATGATTTCTTCGTGAACCTTACTGACATGGCATATGCGTGGCAACCAGTAAGTGCTAATCAGTACGAAATCCGTGATCGTAAAACCGACGCTGTGAAGTGGACGGCAACCCGTGTGGATCTTGTCTTTGGTTCAAACTCGATCCTGCGTTCGTATGCGGAAGTGTATGCGCAAGATGATAATCAGGAAAAATTCATCCATGACTTCATCGCCGCATGGACGAAAGTCATGAACGCGGATCGTTTTGACTTGCAATAAGTGAAACGATGTTCATCGATAGATGCGTAAACAAAGTTGATGAATAAGTAAGAGAGGCGGGCGAAAAGCTCGCCTTTTTCTTTACCTATCTTTTTACTTTGATTGTTACTTTGATTGAAAATTAAGCTCATTTGAACCATAATAACCGGACCATATGAACCACAGGAGCTTGATATGGCAACTGCAGCATTAAAAAGCTTCAAACCGAAACAACCTCATAAAGCCAATTTCTGGTTTATGTTGGGTATTGAAGACGCTGAAACAGGTCGCACTGATGCGGTTCACAAAGGCTTTGAGCCAAAGGTGTATCGCAATATTGTTGAGCGTGTGAAGCTTTCTCAGAGTGAGTTTCAAAACGTCACATTGATACCTGTTAGCACGATCAAGCGTCGTCTAAAAAACGATGAGCGCTTCAATACGCAAGAAAGTGATGCAATCTATCGATTAGCGATGTTATTGAAACTCGCGACAGAACTGTTTGACGACGAAGAGCGCGCGTTAAAATGGATGAGAGAGAATGTGTATGGCTTAGGTGGAAAACGTCCACTTGATATGGTCTCGACCACGGTGGATTTTGAAATCGTAAAAGATTTGATCGGCCGTTTAGAGCACGGGGTATTCTCGTAATATGAAGCTCTATCGTCTCACACAAAAGAAATTTGCTGACACGCCATTCAGCCCCGTTGGCGCAAAGTTATTTGGAGGGCGATGGAACTCAAAAGGAACCGAAGCCCTCTACTTCTCTGAATCGGAATCCCTTTGCTCGTTGGAAGTGTTTGTGCACGTAAACAACGATCCTGCTATCACCAAACTTTACGATTTATATCGTATTGAAATGCCAGAATACCTCATCGCCACCTTAGATGAAGAAGATCTCCCTGTGACGTGGCGAGCAATACCGGCGAGCGAGTCTACGCAGTACATTGGTGATCAGTTTCTCAATGATCCTCATCCAGAGTTTGCCGCGCTGCAAGTGCCTTCAACGATTTCACCTCGTGATAAAAACTACGTGGTGAATCCAAATCATCCCAAAATGAAAGAGATCATCAAGAAAGCCGAAAAGCTCGATTTCGCGTTTGATCCGCGCATTTTCAAATAGACGCCTAGCTTTGTCTTGCTTTAAAGCATTCAGCGCTTACCTGAGATAAGCGCTGAAGCATAAAAGTTTATTTCCTTGGTTATTGTCGATCGTAAGTGAACTGTTGCGCTTCATTTGTAGTGTTGAGGTAATGCCCAAGCACCAACTCAGCACCTTTGTAAGATAAATGGCTGTCATCCGTATACATCGCATTGTTTGCTCCAACTCTCATTCGACATACGCCATTTCTGCAAATGGCATCGGTCAAGTCGACAAACTCAACGTGCTCAAATTGCTCAAAGTAGTTCACTAACTTCGCCACGTTTTGAGGGTGATGTTGTTTGGGAGAAAAGTCGCAGGCAGACTCTTCTGTCTCGCCAAACAAACGCGCTTTCCAAAGGCATTCTCCTACCGCAAACGGTGCAGAAGGGGTTGGACCGAAAACGACCACTTCCTTTCCTTTCAGTTCATTCAATAATTTGGTTAATGATGCTTCATAATCGGCTTGTGAAAGCTCTTTATTGAAATTAGAAGAGATAACAACGCGACGAATGGAAGGGGTACTTAGAATTGTATCGACAGCCTCATTGAAGAACTGTCGGCAAGAAATTGAGCCAGCAGCTTCTAGGATGTCGACATAACCGACCGCACAGGAATCTTGAGTAAGTTGCACCACGCCAGTTGGTGTTACTTCAGATAGACGCTTCACGTAAACCATGCTGTGACTATTGCCTAACACAGCGATGGCGGGCTGCGGCGCAGACGAGCACACATCGTTAACGTTGGTGTTGCCGTTGCAATCTAAACCATAACCGTTGTTAACGCGCATGGCCTCGAAAAATGCGCTTCTTTCTGGAAAACCACCGTTTTGATGACCGATAACGCCGAGCGTTAGCAAGGGCAACGTCAACAACACAATAACCGCGGACACAGTGCGCATGCTCATGGCTTTTCGGCTACGGAACGGCTTTTCAATAAAGCGCCAAGTGAAGTAAGACAGTACAAAAAGAGCGATAACGTAAAGCGGGATATTGACGTCTTGTGTTGTGTCCAACACGTAGCGGTAAAAGACAAATAATGGAATGTGCCACAAGTATAAGCTGTAGCTGATTAAGCCGACGAACACGACCCACTTTAGGCTCAGTAATCTACCGCAGACATTGCCTTTAGAGGCAAACAAAATCACCAACGCGCTACCGATGACCGGCACCAGCAGCGTAATGCCCGCGCCATCTTGCGATTTTTCAAACAAAAGCGCGGAAGCCAATATCAAAACGATGCCAATGGTTGCTAGAGTATCGTTAGATTGAACTTGGACTTTTCTCATCACTAATGCGAGTAATGAACCGGTTGCCAGTTCCCAAGCACGAGAGAAGATCATGTAAAAAGCGAAATCAGGATCGTTGCTCGCGTAGACAATAGTCATCAAACTCAGCGCAAATACCGCGATGAAAAAAGTCAGGTAAAACGCGTTTTTGCCACGAGCGAGTAGCATGAGTAGCAAAGGAATGACAATGTAGTATTGTTCTTCAACGCCCAAGCTCCAAGTGTGAAACAGCGGGTTGGCTTGATCTTCTAAACCGAAGTAATTGTGGCTTTTCAAATACAGAAGAATGTTGGATGCGGAAAGAATGGAAGACACTGCGAACTGACCAACGTCTTTGTGTGCTTGCGGCAAAAATAGCCACCAAGACATCAAATAGCTGACGGCGATCACCACTAGTAAGAGGGGGAGTATGCGACGAATGCGTCGCTCATAAAAATCACCAAGGCTGAACTTCTGGTTTTCTAAGTCGTTAATCACGATGGTAGTGATCAAATAGCCGCTGATCACAAAGAACACGTCGACGCCAATAAAGCCACCAGCGAATTGCTCAACTCCTGCATGAAACAAAATCACCAACGTGACAGCAATCGCCCTTAATCCGTCTACTTCTGCTCTGTAAGTCATATCGTGTTGCTCCAACATTCCGTTTAATGAAGTAGAGCAAAATATGAACCAGAAATAATGTTTATTTAAATCAGTGCCTTAAAGTGATTGTCAAAATGAAAATGCTAGGTGGGTTAACGAATTCCCAAATTGAATTTCAATATGGAAAACCCATAAAGAATGATCTTAAGAAGCGCTAAATCAAAGAACGTAAAGCGCGAGGCACTTAGACTTCATTGAAAATGATTACGCTAAAGAAACGATGACAGAGAATACGATTCAGGAAAAAATTGCCAGCTTTACTTGTATCGAAGAGGCTTTGGATTACTTCGACATCGAGTTTGATAGCCGATTTATCGAAAACAACCGAACCGAGTTGGTTAAGAGGTTTAACGGCTACTTAATCCTCACTAAACCGGATGATTGGTTTTCAGGTCGTCGTGCTTTAAAGAATGCTTACTGTAAAGTACAACGCAGTTTGCTCAGTAAAAAGACGCGCTCTGCGTGTCGAGGTTGTACATCTTGTCAAAGACGTTAATTCTGATGGCTTGCCTAAAAAGAACCCTGCATCTTGGCGTTACAGGGGGAAGAGCAAGGTTCTTTTGGTTTCGCTATTGGTTTGTCGCGAGTTGCGAATCAGCTTTACGTAGATGAATTAACCCGCGTGGTACGCAGGGTAGTCCACTAAGCCTTTTTCACCGCCGCCGAACAATGTGGCAGGGTCATGTTCTGCCAGTGGATAGCCATGCTTGATGCGGCTTGGTAAGTCGGGGTTTGCAACAAACGGACGGCCAAAGCCAATCATGTCAGCTAAACCACTTTCGATCGCGTGTTGCGCCTTTTCATCGTTGTAACGACCGGCATAAATCAGTGTACCTTTGTACGCCTCACGAACTGCGGTTTTAAAGTTGTGCGGAGTGTCTGGCGCGTCGTCCCAATCTACTTCTGCAATGTGAATGTAAACCACATTGAGTTTATCAAGCAGCGCTGCAGCGGCGGTGTAGGTTTCGACTGGCGTACTATCAACGGTGCCATTTAACGAAGTGAATGGCGCAAGACGAACACCAACACGCTCAGCTCCAATGGCTTGCGTCATCGCTTCTATCACTTCACCAAGAAAACGCAGACGGTTTTCAATAGAGCCACCGTATTCATCGGTGCGGTTATTCGCTTCAGAATCGATAAACTGGTTAACCAAGTAGCCATTCGCTGCATGAAGCTCGATACCATCGAATCCGGCTTCTATCGCGTTTAGTGCGGCTTGGCGGTACTCTTCAATAACGTTCTTGATGTCTTGTTTGGTCATTTCACGTGGCTCAACCACGTCGACAAAGCCCGGTTCGTCTGTGCCGTTATCGACAAATACTTTCACGTTTTCTGCTTTTAGCGCAGAAGAAGAAATAGGTTGCTCACCGCCAATGTTATCAGGGTGAGTCACACGACCAACGTGCCACAATTGCGCGAAGATAGTGCCGCCTTTCTCGTGCACTGCATCAGTTACTTTTTTCCAGCCAGCAATTTGCTCTGGGCTGTAAATGCCTGGTGTCCATGCATAGCCTTGACCCATTGGCGAAATTTGTGTGCCTTCAGCAACGATTAGGCCCGCTTCAGCACGTTGAGCATAGTAGGTCGCCATCATGTCGTTAGCGATATTACCTGGTTGAGAAGCACGAGAACGCGTCATCGGAGGCATAACGATACGGTTTTTTAATGAGAGAGAGCCAAGTTGAATGGGTTGAAATAATGCGTCTGTCATAGGAAACCTCGTTATTTTTGAGTTTGGATGAGCTCGATTTGGTAACCATCGGGATCTTTAATGAACGCGATGTGAGTTTCTCCGCCTTTCATTGGACCTGGCTCGCGAGTAACGTTGCCACCAAGCGCTTTAATTTTTTCGCAAGCGGCGTAAATATCTTCAGACCCCAGTGCCATGTGTCCGAATGCGTTACCCAAGTCGTAACTGTCGGTGTCCCAGTTATAAGTTAGCTCGATGGTCGCGCCATCTGGTTGATCAGGGTTACCAACAAACACCAGTGAGTAACGGTATTCTTGGTTTTCAAAACGATCCAAAACACTCATTCCCAGAACTTTTGTATAAAATTCGATAGATTTGTCTAGGTCAGCTACACGGATCATCGTGTGGAGAAACTTCATAAGTCGCCTTTTCATAACGTTGCGTAATCACTATGCAAACCATATCGCCACTCTAAATAAACTGGAAATTATCGTTAATTATTAAAATGATTATTTAGTGTTATGAAAAGCGAGGTTGCTGGCCCTGCAACATGCAAACAAAGATTACTCGCCGTTTCTTTTTAATTGTTGGCATATGCTAATTACTCTTTTGAGAAACCGAGTAACTATCATGTCCACAAACAGCTACTGTCATTACACTCACGAATATCATCATCAATGTGCGGTTTGTTCTTCAATTAATGTGAATCCGAACTCTTTGGCCGTGAACTACCAATACCTAGCCGATGGTTCTGTTGTCGGAGAGTTTCACGTTTTACCGCGTCATCAAGGTTACACAGACCTGTTGCATGGTGGTATTGCCAGTTCGCTTCTCGATGGTGCAATGACGCATTGTTTGTTATCTAGAGACATTCAAGCCCTTACGGCGCAGTTGGATGTGCGCTACCATGCACCTATTCAGTTAGATGATCGAGTCACGATTACTGCACACTGTGAAGGTGAACGACGCGGTATATATCAACTGGTGGCTCAATTGCGGGTCAATAGCGAAGTTAGAGTGACGGCTAAAGGGAAGTTTATTCGTCCTAAAAAGGCATAAATAAAAACGTGTTCTACGGAGAGGCAATGAAGAAATTTGATGAGCTGTATGCAATTGCGACGAGAAAATCTCAATATGACCAAACCAACACTTGGTTTAAAGGCGTAGAGACTTATCTGGAGGCCATTGGCAAAGAAGTTGATGAAGTCCGCGAAGAGATTCGTGAGGATCGCCTTTGTCATTTGGAAGACGAGTTAGGCGATGTGTTGTGGAACTATCTTAACGTATTAAAAGCGCTGGAAAGAGAAAAGGGTATAGATCCTGAGAAAGTACTCGAAAGAGCCTGCAACAAATACGATCAGCGTGTATCTGCGATTGAGTCGGGACGCAGTTGGGATGAGATAAAACAGCAGCAGAAACAAGCCTTGAACGCAGAGCATGAAGCCGCGCAGTTAGAAGATGTAAAGAGCCAATAACTGCGCTTGGTATTGAAAGGATAGGTTAATAGAGAATACCTAGTCAGCCCTTGGAGCTGTTGACCAACAGTAGGTCACAAGGTGGTTGATCAAGTAACGTGTCTACAGTGCTGCCAGACCAAAATTGAGATGACATGCTTCGTTTACATGCCCCCATAATCAAAATCGCTGCTTGTGATTGCTTAACTGCTTTTGGTAACGCCGTTTCAGGGTTTCCTTCCGGTAATAGTAATGGAACTCGCGTTAACTTTTGCGCAGTAATAAAATCTGTAATGCCTGCTTTTTGATTGCTTAATATCTCTGCACGATAGCGAGAGAGGTATGGCGCGACGTATCGGCAGTAAACGAGCGTCATTTTCCCGCTTAAGGTTTGTTCTAATTTTGAGCCTCGCGAGACGATGGCTTTATCTACTATCGACTTTTCATCCCCTCGATGAAGTGGGTCGATTGCACAAAGCATGTTGGCGTGAGAAGGCCATGAACGCTCACTCAGTAGCAACAAGTCGCAATCTTGTTGTGCTAGTTCTGTGAGCATCGTTTGAATCTCGTGTTTGTTAAAGTGTCCCACGAGCAGTAAGTCAGTGTGGTCAACAAGTCGTTTCGCAACTTGCTCAACCCAATGGCTCCCTTTGAAATGCTCGTAAGAGAGCGTTGGTGTTTCAAGCTCTTCTTCTTCACAAAGTTCGACAATTAATGCGTTGAACTTTAAGGTCCAAGCTTCAAACTCAGCTTGTCTTTTTTCTATATGGTCAGAGTTGAAACTGAGAAAATGAGCGAATGCGTGATCTTCACTTCGGCGATGGTCTTCCACTAAAACTACAATAGGCTGAGCCAGCGCTGTCGAAAATTGAATCACTTTACGAAGCACCTTACGACTTGGTAAGGCGGCCTGCTGAGTCAGAAAAAATACAGGTGCCATTGATTACTCCATTATCAAACAAGGCGAATGAGCCTGACACACATTCAAGTCTATACCATGAACTGATGCAGAGGCGTTTTGTTTCTGCGAGCGAAATATAAATTCCGCAATTAAGTCAACTATCGCCTAGAATTTTAACATCAAGAATTCATGCCTTCGGATAGCACATATCGTCAATACGGCGAATGTGGTAGTGAAAGCTATAGGTAAAAGTAATGATAGATTCCAACCAATTGCAAATTAACCGCAAAGTGCCACATTTGCTTGCTGAGATCATTAAAGCGATAGAATCGACCGAAGACTTGAGCTTTTTGAAAGACTATCAAGAAGCACAGATTGCGAACATTTTGGAATCGGTCAACATTGCTTACCGTAAGCGTGTCATAGAAGCAGTGCCGCCTGAGAAGTATTGGACGGTATTAAATTTGCTCCGATACGACACCGCCAAGCACATTCATCAATCACTCAATAAAGACTTACAACATGAACGCTTGGCGTACATAACGGATTCAGAACTGATCATCTTTGCGGACTTTCTACCGACCGAATTTGTAGATGAATACCTTATTGATCAAAGTGAAGAGTCTGTCGCGCATATCCAACAAGCATTGTCGTATGAAGACAACAAAGTTGGACGTTATGCCGAGCCTCACTTTCTGGTCGCAAACCCTAAAAACAGCGTAGGAGGCATCAAAACCGAGCTGCTAAAACGTGGGCAAAGTCCAGTGCGGTTGATTATTGTGCGTGATGCGAGTGGTGTGATTGGTACGATAGAGCCGCAAACCCTGTTGATGCACGAAAATCATATCAAACTTACCGACTTGACCGTAGTTACGCCAATTCTAGAAGATATTCAAACGATTCAAAGCGTCAGCAAACAAGTCTCGATTGATGGTGGAGCACATTGGTTTCCTATCATGGCTGGTGGCAAAATTATGGGCGTCTTGTCGATGGCGACCATCGCGATTACGTTGCGCGAACTCAGCCTACAAGCTGTAGTGGCAGAAAACGTACGAAGCGAAGAAGATTTGTTCACACCATTAAGCGTGGCGACAAGGTTAAGAGCACTTTGGCTAGTGATTAACTTGCTGACCGCTTTCGTAGCCTCCGCCATCATTGGGCTTTTTGATAATGTGGTCGAGCAAGTCGTTGCGCTTGCGATCTTAATGCCTGTCGTGGCGAGCATGGGCGGCATCGCGGGTAGCCAAACCTTAGCGGTGGCCATTCGAGGTATCGCACTAAACCACTTGCACCAAAGTAACTTGAAGCTATTGGTGAATAAGGAATTAAAAATCGCCACCATTAATGGCTTGATCATGGGATTAGTCATCGCGGGTGTCGTCTACATGGTGTTTGACTCTTGGCCATTGGCGCTTATTATCTGTTGTGCAATTTTCCTCAATAGTTTGGCGGCCGCGGCATCGGGGACGTTGATACCATTCACGTTGAAGAAGTTTAACATTGACCCCGCCGTGGCTGGCTCGGTAGTATTGACGACCGTTACCGATGTCGTCGGTTTCTTTGCGTTCTTAGGCTTAGGTGCCATTTTCTTGATATAGATATCCAATTGACGCGTTAACCATCAGAACCAATCGCACCACTTCCCAACCCAGTATTTTGGGCGAGCTTGCTTCGCTCAGCATTCCTCCGTTTTCCATAACCGATGAACACGTCGTTTCGGTTCTTACTTTGTAAATCTCTTCACTGCTCAGTTCTATTCCCCCAAATTTCCCACTACCGATCTCGCTTAACGCTGGCGTGCCAAATTCCAATTTCAAACGCCAGATGATGCCCATTTTCTTGGCTGTACACGCATTACTTCACTCAAACAAAAAATAAGGAAACAATTTTGAATAAACTCATCGTATTCTCTGGTGGTCCCGGTGCAGGGAAAACTTCGGTAATCGAACAGCTAAAAACACAAGGTTTTATCTGCGCGCCAGAAACCGGCCGTCAAATAATACAAACGCAGGTTGCCAATCACGGTTCAGCATTACCTTGGAATGACAAACAAGCTTTTCGAGACGAAATGATGAAGGCAGAAGTGAGCAATTACCGAGCTTTCAATGTCCACCAAGGGAATGTGTTTTTTGATCGCAGTATTGTGGACGTATATGGCTACAGTAAGTTGGAACAACTGCCAATCTCGCATGAGCTCATCACGCATTGCCAGACGCTTCGTTATCATTCTCAAGCATTCATTTTTCCACCGTGGACGTCGATATTCAGCAACGACGAAGAGCGAAAGCAAGACTTTTCTGAAGCGGTGGCTACGTATCAACAGATGGTCAACGCTTATCACAAATTTGGTTATCAATTGATCGAAGTGCCCAAAATGTCAGTCGAAGACAGAGTAGCGTTTATTCTCGGCTCAGTCATCGAACAAGGCTGAAAGATGATTGATGCAAACAAATGCGTAAGGCTATTGTGAGCACGACAACAATATGCGTAAAGGGAGTTATTTATACTGGATAAAATTCAATAACTTAATTGAGTGTTATGTCTTTTAAATATTTTACCTTATTGCTCGCAACGACGAGCATGAGCAGCTTTGCTGATGTAGGCCTGCCTTCGGGGGATGATTGGTTAAACCATGTGACGAATGGCCTAGCCCCATATTGGATGATGGAAAGCGCGCATGGACAACCTGCGGGGAATTTTCCGACTTTTCGTTGTGATAACGGTGTCATTCTCGATCCACAAAAGCCGTGTGGAGAATTAAACAAAGGGTGGATTAGCCCGCACTTCGATCGCGAATACACCCGCATGAAATCGCGCCAAACTTACGCTTATGGCGTGCTTTTTCATCTTACGGGTGACAAGCAAGCATTAGAGCTGGCAAAGAAAGGGGCTTATTACCTGATTGATCATCTACAAGATGAGAAAAACGGCGGCTTTGTGAGCTTTACGCGTAGTGGGAAACCGGGGATGGAGTGGCAACAACGAACTTCTCAAGACCAAGCATACGCCTTAGTGGGTTTGGCGATGTACTACTACTTGACTCAAGATCCAAAGGTCGAACAAGCGCTTATCGACCAGCAAGCGTTTATATTTAAACAATACCGACGAAGCGATGATCGCGGTCTGGCGTGGGTTTTGAAAGACGGTGATGGGGAAAGTGCGAAGCAGCAAGAGCTAGTCGCTCAACTTGACCAGATCAATGGCTATCTGTTGTTAACGGCGCCACTTTTACCAGAACCAGCGCAAGCCAAGTGGAAACAAGATCTGGAGTGGCTGACGCAAGTGATGCTGGATAACTACCACTCCAACAAAGAGCGGCGTTTTTATGGCGCGATACACCACAAAGCGGTAATGATGCCAGATGCGAAACACAATGATTTTGGACACACCATCAAAGCGTATTGGATGACGTATCTCACTGGTCAGTTGTTGGAGAATTCCAATTGGACAGAGTTTGGCTTCAAAGGAATGAAACACACACTTAAACAAGCGCAATACCAGCAAAACTTTGAGCAAGTCAAAGCGCGCTTCTCACCAGAAAGGCAGAGCTATGCTTCTCTTTGATATTATCCGACAAAACGTTAGAGTACTAGCTAATCGAGTACACAATGCAAATCTAGAATCATCTGGCTGCATTTTGATTGTTAATGTGAAGTATTTGAAAGTCGAAAGGGAATATGGGAAAGCTCCTCAACTATCTAGAGTTTCATTAGCAAGTATAATTTCTCAAGAAGACAAGTATAACTTTGATTCGAGTGCTTATGTTCGTGGTCAAATTGCCAATATGTGTGAAGCTAGTGCTAAAGCTCCGATCAATACAAAGTTTCAAATTGTAAGCGGTCAGTATGACGATTCATACTCGACAGCAGTCTTGTTTATCAAATGTACATGGGAATAACATGAGAATTGTTAACGTTTTATTCGTAGTGCTCCTTGTTACGGCATGTAACGATACTACGTCAAAGTTTGAGGCAACTAAAACGACAGAAAGCCTCCTAACTAAGAACCGAGAAGCTCCAGAGCAGTTGTACAGCGAAGCAAATAAATTTTATGAACAAGGTGATGTGCAAGGAGCAAAGTCTTTATTGATCAAAGCTATCGAAGTGGATGATGTTCATAGTAAAGAGCTTTTAGGGGTAATCCTTCTGAAAGAGCCAAAAGTCATGGATGTTAAGCGGGGCTTTTCTTTAATCTCAGAGGCTGCTGATGATGGGTTGGCTAGTGCACAATTTTATTTAGGATCATGTTTGTATGATGATGGCTGTGGTTTACCTGAAAATAAGGTGCTTTCAGCCTATTACTTGACGCAAGCGTTAAATAATGGTGAAGGTGGTGCACAAATGCTACTTGGATTTCTAGATGAAGAAATAGGTGACACTGCGATTGATCAAAAAACATATGCGGTAGAGCTGAATCGCTATATAGAACAACTCAATTAATATTGCGGCTTAATGTTTTATAGGGTTTTAATCGAACCTCAAACAGAGAGTGCTGGACTTCTACAAAGCAGTAGAAGCCACAGCGAATCTGCAACAATAATCGAGTGTGTAATAGAAAATAAAAAGCCGTCAGAACCAACTGGTTTTGACGGCTTTTTATTCTATGACAGGTAGAGGATTCAATTTTCAGCGCGATAGGTCCATGAAAACTTAAGTGAGATTCCAATCACGTCGCATAATCTCACTAGTGTCATTGGAAATAAATGAATTGTTTCTGATACATAGAACGTATTAACTTGGTTGCACTAGGCCCATATGAGTAAACTTATTGAATATACAATTTGAGAGAGAGGGTTTAGTTTTAAAAAATAACAGTTAGTTGGAATCTAGGTTAAATGAAAATAAAACTATTTAAAAAGCTACAAGTTGTATTTCTTGTGGTGTTGTTTCTCTAGGTTGTCCAAGCGGAAGCATGATCTAAAACGCTTATTTTATTCAAATAAATGGAAAGAAATGAAAGTGGAATTAAAAAATAACTATTCAGAATCAGAAATAAACCAGCCACCATCGGTACTTCTTGTTACGTCTCTGTTGTGTCTGGCGTCCGTTTGTTGGGCTGCATTGCTGTTGGCCATTGAATATATTGTTGGGATAGAAATGAGTGGTACAGGCTTTCTTAGCACGTTAATCCCAGCCATGAGTGTTGGTTATTACTTCGGCTACAAGACTGGAGATGTAATGCCATCAAAAACAAGATGGTATGCTGTTTTACTGTGGACTTTAGCAAGTTTGGTAGTGTTCTCTCTTATCTTAATGTCGTTAGATATTTCTCCGTTTTATTTATTATCTGAGCTCGGTGGGGTAAGTATTTTTATTGCTATCATAATGCTAATAACGATTGGCATCGCCTACTTAATTTTAAAAAGTGGTGAGAAAATGGCGATTAGAGTATTACTCAAAGCCAAGGAAAGTCAGTAGATAAAATACAACAAACGATTCAATTAGGATCATGACAAGACGCCAGCCATAATGTGCTGGCGTTTTAGTTTCCTGTTTGTAGGATTTTTTGTCTAAAAGGCAACCCCATTTATTGTGTTGTCGTTTGAGTTAATGGTTTATGCCTTGTACGCAAGATAGCTTAGCAGGTTTATGTATCGAGAAACGTGTGTATAATTCGCCACGAATTACGATTTATAGATATGAAAGGTAAGTATGGCAGTCCTCGAAATTCTCTCCATTCCAGACCCAAGGCTTAAAGTAAAAGCAGAAAAAGTCACTGATGTATCGACAGTACAAACGCTGATAGACGATATGCTAGAAACACTTTACGCAACGGGCAATGGTATCGGTTTAGCTTCAACCCAAGTAGGCAGAAAAGAGGCGGTTGTTGTCATCGATATCTCTGACGAACGCAATGATCCTTTAATCTTGGTTAACCCAGAAGTGGTGAGCGGAGAAAACAAAGCACTTGGTCAAGAAGGGTGCCTATCTGTTCCTGAGTACTACGCAGATGTAGAGCGTTACACGTCAGTTGTTGTTTCTGCACTAGACCGTGATGGCAACCCGATTACAATCGAGAGCGATGAGTTCTTGGCGATTGTGATGCAGCACGAAATTGATCACCTATCTGGTAACTTGTTCATTGATTACCTTTCACCGCTGAAGCAAAAAATGGCGATGAAAAAAGTGAAGAAGTACGTAAAAGCGAAAGCTAAGTAATATGAGAGGAAGTAACCCTCCATGTCGAGTTACTTCCTTTTAAATTAAGAATAGGACGGTAGTGAGAGCGGTTTATCTCTGCTTTTGGGGGACATAACGCTTTACGACCTTCATAAGCCTTTGAAATGAAGAACAGTCCATATGTGACTCATGAGGGCAGGTGGCAACATGGTTTAGGCTGTCTCGCACCGCTTTCAAACGTTTTATTTGCTCATCAATCTCAAGTGCCTTTTTCGTTAGTAAGTCACGATCGATATATGGCTTTGAAACTTCTGATTGATTCAACATTTCTGCCATTTCGTTAAGCGATATTCCAGCGATACGCCCCAAACTAATTAAATTGAGTGTATTGAGTACCTCTGGTGAATATTGGCGTCTCAATCCATTCCTTCCTATCGAGCGAATTAACCCCAGCTGTTCGTAGTACCTGAGCGTTGAAGTCGGCAATCCTGATTTTCTAACCACTTCTGCAATATCCATATTATTCCCCATTGACTTCAAGTTGGCTTTAAGTTGTAGCATGCAACTAAGACCTTAACAAATCAAAAACTTGAGGAGAGAAAAATGCTGCTTTTAATGGGATTGCAAGCTGTGCTAATAGGGATTGGTGCCACTTTGATAATGGATTTATGGGCATGGTTACAAAGGAGAGTGTTTGGTATTCCTTCATTAAACTATGCGTTGGTTGCGCGCTGGGTTTTGTACATGCCCCAAGGAAAGTTTATGCATGCGCCAATTATGGCGTCAGAGGCGATGCCGGGAGAAAAGTCACTTGGCTGGTTTTTGCATTATGCCATCGGCGTTACTTTCGCTTTGGCTCACGTTACTGTTTTTGGTCATCATTGGTTGGTAGAGCCCAGTCTAATGCCCAGCTTAATTACAGGCGTGGTAACGTTGATCTTCCCATTTTTGGTCATTCAACCTTGTCTAGGATTTGGTTTTGCTGCGAGTAAAACCCCAACACCTTGGAAAGCCCGTTTTCTTAGCACATTGGCGCATTTGGGTTATGGTTTGGGTTTATTCATAGCCGGGTTTGCAATCAAAGTTACGAGCCAGTATTTTGCATAGAGAACATGAGCATCATGCAAACGAGTGGTTTTTATCTATGATGCTCAACTCTTGGTTGTTTTTTGCGCTTTGATCATAGTTGACCGATATGTCTAAAGTCTGTTGCATTTATCCAAGACGTAAAGTCGGCGGACATTTAACATTGCCTTAACGTCAGAATGGCAAGCGGTTTACCAAGAAAAACTAAAATTATCTGGTTTGACATAAAGAATATTAAGGGTTTCAGATGGCTTCAAAAGTGGCAGGGATATCAATACTGAGTTTATTGGCAGCGCCAGTTGCGATGGGAGAAACAGCCAGTGCTTATGATTTATGTTTGCTAGACAAAATAAAGCAAAGCAAAGGTGAGGAAACCATAAAGAGCATTCGCGTGCAGTGTGAGCTTGACACAGTAACCAGCACAGTGCCCGCAGATCCAGAAATTGAAGAGCCTGAAGAACTTCAGGAAAGCTTGGTCGACAAGCGTTTGGAATCAGAACGAGAAAACGCGTTCGAACCGTTTAGCCTAGTCGCGCATCGCGTTAACTATATTCTTCCGTTTACGTACAGTGATCGAGTAAATAAACGCGCGTATGCTGACACCAAATACGGCGATGAACTGCGTAAGGAAGAGGCGGAGTTCCAAATCAGTTTTAAAGTACCAATGAACTATGATGACTTGTTGTTTGATGGCGATGGTCTGTTTTTTGGAATGACTCTTAAATCATTTTGGCAGGTATACACGGGTGCAGCATCTCGTCCATTCCGTGAAACCAATTATCGTCCAGAGCTTTTTTACTACACCCCAACTGACTGGATACCACTTGATGGTTCGACTTGGTTAGGTTTTGGTATTGAACATGAGTCTAACGGTCAGAGACAGGAGCTATCGCGCAGTTGGAACCGTGTCTATGCCAACGTAACCTTTGCAAAAGACAATTTTGCGGTTTCTATCCAGCCTTGGTGGCGTATACCTGAAGATGAAAAGACATCGCCTAATGATCCCAAAGGTGATGATAACCCGGATATCGAAGACTATATGGGACACTTTGAGCTATCGAGTGCTTACAAGTGGAATGGTTACGAGTTTACCTTTTTAGGTCGCCAGAACTTTCAAACACATAAGGGTTTTGCAGAACTGGGTGTGTCATTTCCGATTTGGGGCAAAGTTCAGGGGTACGCACAATACTCAGCGGGTTATGGTAAGAGCTTGATCGACTATGATCATAATCAGCAGCGGATTGGTGTTGGTATTGCAATCAACGGTGTTTTGTAGTTTTTCGTAGATGGATAGAAATTAACACTGGCAATTGAAATTTCAATATTTAGAATGCGAGGCTGAAATTGATTTCTAACCTAGAGTGATTTTATGCTTCGTGATTACACCTTCGATTGTCTTGTAACTATGCCTCGCCATGAGCTGGAAGAGTTTAGTGCTCGTATGATCAGTAAAATGGTGCCAGAAGACGTGATGAATGAGCTGTTCACTTTTGATCAAGAAGAAGTGGATAGTGAAGACCGCATGTTGTCTGCACGTCTTGATGCAATGCTACGCATGACAGCAATCGCACTGAGTGAAATTCAACAAGCGTTTGATGACTCAGACAACGCAAAGCAAAATAGCGAGCGAATGACGCGATTGGTGCTTTGGCATTTCTACGCGATCTCATTCCGTTTGGAAGAGGCCATCACGCTAGAAACACACTGTGCTCTAGTGGAAAAACTAATCGAAAATGCACCTTCGGATGTTTTTGCGTGGGTAAAAACATTGACGGAGCTGCTGCACACTTACGCTGAAATCAACGCGAAAGAGAATCCTCAAGACTAAACACCTGTCGTTTATCGTTCAGTAAATTAGAAACAAGGCGAGCCATTTGGTTCGCCTTGTTTTTTCGCGTCAGATAAACCTTCGGGTTTGAAATACCAAACAAGCCTAGACTCAGATTTGTTCGTTCACTAGCGAACGGCGTGATTCCTTCTTACACTAAATCAAGGTGTTTGTTGCTAAACAAGCAAATGCATGACTAAGTCGTGTATTGTTTTCCACTTAAATGCGGATAATTTATGTCGAAGAACCTTCTGGTTTTTAAATTGGAACCGACTATTGAGCGTTCACGCTTTCCAGCTGAGCTTCATCTATCTAAAGGAAGTGAACGATGGATCCGTTAACGCAAGGTTTATTGGGTGCAGCTTTGCCACTGGCCGTGAGCAACAAGCGAAACCTTGCAGTTGTTGGCGTGTTGGGCGTGGTCTCTGGGATGGCTCCGGATTTAGATGTGCTCATCCGTTCTTCAACTGATCCTTTGCTGTATTTGGAATACCATCGCCAATTTACTCACTCGCTCTTGTTTATCCCGTTTGGTAGTTTCATTTGTGCTTTGGTGTTGTATCCATTGTTCGCAAAAAAGCGAGGACTAAGCTTCCGGCAGAGTTGGTTTTACTGCGCGCTTGGTTATAGTACCCATGCGTTATTAGACGCATGCACCAGTTATGGAACACAGCTTCTATGGCCGATAAGCAACACGCGTTATGCTTGGAACACTATTTCGGTAATCGACCCCGCGTTCACACTCCCTATTTTAATATTGCTTTTGTTTGTTGCACTGAAGCGAAGCCCAAACTATGCCCGCATTGCATTTTTATGGTGCCTGGCTTACCTAAGTCTTGGAATGATCCAGCGAGATAGAGCAGAAGTAGCTGGTTGGGAAATCGTCAAAGAGCGACAACACAACGCTGTACAATTAAAAGCCAAACCAAGTTTCAGCAATCTTTTGGTTTGGAAACTAATTTATGAAACGGAAGAGAGCTACTATGTAGATGCCGTAAGGGTGGGGCGTTCAATAAAAATTTACCCTGGCGAATCAACTCCAAAGTTAAATATAAAAGAGCAATTTCCGTGGCTAAACCCGCAATCGCAACAAGCAAGAGACATCGAACGTTTCCGTTGGTTTTCAAACGGTTTTGTAGCGACGGATCCGAATAATGAAATGCGAATTGTTGATATGCGTTATTCCATCGTACCAAACCAAATTAATGCGTTATGGGGCATCAATCTATCCCCAAAAGCCAGCGCAGACGCGCACGTTGAATACACTGCTCATCGAGGAAGTACTGCAGAAGATCGCCAAGTTTTCTTCAACATGCTTACGGATTTTGAGTGATGGCTTTACTTTGGATACCGATGCGGTGTCGTAGTAACCATTACGTAGACTGAAAGTCCTTTACTAGGGTCGGCTTGCTAGCGAAGAAAATCTTGCCAAACAGGGACTTGTACTTCCAGCCAAGAGACAAAAGCCGTTTAGCTAAGTTCTTGTTTTCAATGATTGCAACCTCAACACCTTGGTAGTGGTAAGGATTGCTTTTGATGTAGTCGATAAATGCAGTAAGCACGCCTTGCCCGCGAACGGAGGGTGCAAAGTTGACTGCTACAATAGAAAAGCGTTGGCTACCTGCTGGGCAACGGACTAAACAGTGCCCAAGAGGATGAGTAATAGTCTCAGAAAATTCAGGAAAAGGGCGAGACTCAAGCTCTTGAGAAAGCGCATCGTATCGCTGACATAGATAAGAAAATAGTTGTTTCGCTTCGCTGTTCATATCGGTGCCGCTTTTGTGTTGCTTGGTTTGAAGGCATTGATGTCTCAAACATTGTAACCATAGATAGCAACACAAAACGCGGTAAACTTTTTCAGTAATGATTTCCTATTTTTGAAACCTGAATTGTTACAAATGAAGTTGATTGGGTTTTATATGGTAGTTGTGAACGAGTATTTCTAGTTGAAGGGAGAATACGCTGGTTACTGGATTCTTACTGGAATTCCTTTGTTAAAAGGCGAGCTGCTTGGTTTAATGCCGCTCGTTTAACTGCGAGTGGCATCTTTTGTATTTCGTCACCTTGTACAGCGACGATGGGACATGATGTGGGATCTTCTATCCTAGCTCTTCATGGTCTAAATTATCTCATTAACCACTCAGAGCTAGATTCTTAGTCTCGCCAAGGCTCGCTGGACTGACACAAAAACATCGTTAAACTCCTGTTATTAAATTATTTGGTCCGCCTTTGCTTACTTTTGAACGCTTAACTAGGCGTTACTCCAAGTGCTTAAATTGCAATGCCACAAGTCGCTGATACAACTCACAGCTTTGCATTAATGATTGGTGGTTACCGACATCGACTAACTCGCCATTGTCGAGCACCGCAATTTTATCCGCATGTTGGATAGTCGAAAGACGATGAGCAATAATTAGCGTTGTGCGTCCTTTCATTAGAGCTTCAAGTGCTTGTTGAACGTGATGTTCACTTTCACTATCAAGGGCGCTGGTAGCTTCGTCTAGCAGTAAGATTTTTGGATCTTTTAGAATCGCGCGAGCAATCGCAATGCGCTGCTTTTGTCCGCCCGATAGCCTAACGCCGCGCTCCCCTAAAAAGCTGTGATAGCCCTCGGGAAGCTTCTCAATAAACTCATGGGCATGGGCTTTTTTCGCGGCTTCGATAACTTGTTCATCCGTCGCTTCAGGATTACCGTAGCGAATATTATGGAAAACATCATGGCTAAACAGCGCTGGTTGTTGTGGTACGAGCGCCATTTGACGTCGAAGCTCGTTTGGATCGAACTGTCGAATATCTTCACCACCAAACAACACTTGCCCTTTTTGCGGATCATAAAAGCGTTGCAGCAGTTCGAATAGTGTTGTTTTACCGGCACCAGAAGGGCCGACCAACGCCAACACTTTTCCTTGTTCAGCAGTTAGATTTAATTCTTTGATTGCTGGTTGATTTGGTCGAGAAGGGTAGTTGAAACTCACCGAATTAAAGTTAACCTCAGCAGGCATGTCGGAACGGACAGGCAAATAGTTGCTTGGCGCTTTAATATCACTGTCTACTTGAAGGATCTCAATCAGCCGTTCGGTAGCACCTGCGGCTCTTTGCAATTCACCCATGACTTCGGAAATGGTTGCAGTCGATGAGGCAACCATAATGGCATAAAACACAAATGCGGCTAGGTCACCCGCAGACATTTTTCCGTGAATCACATCGCTGCCGCCTATCCAAAGCATGCCTGAAATCGCGCTGAACACAATCACAATAACGCCTGATATCAGGATCGCGCGCTGTTTTACTCTCTGTCTGCCTACTTCATAAGCTTTTTCCACCTCGACAGCGAAAGCCGCTCGTTCATGCGACTCTGAGCTAAAACTTTGCACGGTTTTAATATGTTCTATCGCTTCTCCAGCGTAGCTTCCGACATCGGCCATTGAGTCCTGACTTTGGCGAGAGAGAGTACGCACGCGTCGTCCATAAAACAAAATTGGCACCAAAACCAAAGGCACAGAAGCAAGCACAATCAGCGTGAGCTTAACGTTGGTAGCGAATAACATAATGATGGCACCAAAACACATCAAAGCGCTACGCATCGCCATCGAGAACGATGAACCAATAATGCTTTGCAGCAATGTGGTATCGGTAGTCAGGCGCGACATTATGTCGCCACTACTGTTAGTCTCAAAATAGCTCGGATGCAGCGTAATCACATGGTTAAACACCGCAAGGCGAATATCCGCACTAACGCGCTCACCTACGGCAGAGACAAGGTAAAAGCGAAAGAAAGTCCCAATGGCAATACACAATGTGACACCGACAATAAACTGAATCGCATTGGTGAGCTCTTGCAATGATTGCTGAGCAAAGCCTTGGTCGATAAGAATGCGCACTCCATAGCCAACGGATAACGTCAAACTTGCTGTCGCGACAAGGGCAACCAAGGCCGCCGCAACCCGCCATTTATAAGGTGCAATAAAGGTGCTGAGTTTAAGAAGAATGCTGAGATTTTTGTTATTTTTTCTGCTCATGAGTGACTCACAAAGCGTTTTAGGTACCTGGCATAGTAAGCCAGTTTGGTTGATGAGACCAGCGAACTACCGCTTTCGGATCAGGAAGTTGAGGAGTTTGATAGAGTAAACATTACTCTATCTGTTTACTTTTAAGTAATCACTTAAGTCACATTGACTACTTACGGAATCCCCATGGGATTGAAATTCAAACTTTCTGATGGGGTTGGTGGCTTCGCAGTTTAAATTAGACATATTTACTCTTTCCTTCATACCGATGACATGATGCCTGAAAATTCCTTTCCAAATAACAACCTTTTGATTGGCAACGGTTGTGGTCACTTCTACACTGCATATTGTTTGAAATAGACCGTCGAAAATACTTAGAACTTTATTCCTTTTTCTGAAAACAGGATCAAACTTGAATTCCCCATTTGTATTCGTGGTGAAGCTACGTTCGAAAGAACGATTTTCTGACCGAATGGTAAGTACTACATTTGCATTCTTTATGGGGGTATCGTTCTTCGTAATACGTCCTTTTATGCTTGGTGTAAACTCTTGAGCTTCCTTACCAAAAAATAAAAAGCCAACAGCAAAAACAGAAATCAGTACGAGTATGAGTAAAGCTGCAAACTGTTCTAAGAACAGAAAAACGTTGTTGATCATCGCTTACAAATCAGTAGTCAGTGAATACACCTCGAATTGTTGCGTATTGTCTCGAGTGACTATAGCGAGTATCTAAATCGGTGAGACATCATTCACGATTTTTTTAGAAGTTTTGGAGGATAGAGTGACCCAGGCGATCTTTGTTTTGAATAAGAAGCACTGCGATATTGACAGATATAGCCAATATCGCATGTATATCGAAAATCACTTAAACGTCGAAGAGACTAGAATCCGCTTTTAGTTCGGAGGGTGTTACGCACGGCTTTTGGCGAGTAGCAGGTCGACTTTTCCTTTAGCTGTTTTACTGACCGTTTGCATCAACTGAAAACTTGGTTTTTCGACGCCTGAGTTTTCTATCCCTTCGACCATTAAGAGCCAAAGCTTGGCTGTCATTTGCGCATCGGCTAGTGCACGGTGGAAAACACCGTCGTTGTCGATATTTTTATAGCGAACAAGTTCACCTAGCTTATGTGATGGGGCTTCTTGAATGAGCCGTCTTGCTACCAGTAAGGAGCAAGCAAACTCACCCGAATAACCACAGTTGATTCGTTCAAGCTCTGCATCTAAAAATCGTTTATCGAAGGACGCGTTGTGAGCGATAAGGTTCTCGCCAGCAATGAACTCACTAAATGACGCCATTACCTCTTCGCAGCTTGGTGCCGAACGCAACATATTGTTGGTAATACCGGTGTAGTTCTCAATGAAAGAACTCACTCTGAAACCGGGATTCATGAGTTGCTGAAAACTATCGACAACCTCGCCACTGACTAACTTTACTGCACCAATTTCTATTGCGCGATCACCTAAAGTAGGAGAGAGACCTGTGGTTTCAAAGTCGAGTACGACCACAGAGTTTGCTTGAGGCATAAAATTTTCCAGCTGAGTAATATTGCGCAAGAGTATTATCGAAAGCGACAGAAAAAGAAAGGCGAACACAATGGTGAATATATGTCTATCTTTACTCCACAAAGTCAGTGTTCGTCGTCCACTGTTTATGGACAGGTACGTTCTGGCTTACCCATCGCGGCTTGTGCGGTAGCCTTATATTTCAAATGTTTTTCGGCTTTTCGATTCATTTCAATTAAGCATTAACTTTCGATACAACATACTGATTATAAATTGATTTTATAAATCAACTTCGGCATCATTCACGGCTTGATTTTGAGTATGAATATCATCACGGCAAAAAATTAGAACAACTTATAATGAGAGGCTAGGGAACGATGGAACCAATGAAGAATCATTATTTAGAGATACCTGAAGAAAGAAAATTGCGTATTTTTCGTGAAGAAGATGAAGATTTCTACAGCTTCTGGGAAAGAATGCTTGATGAAAAACAATCTTTTTATAAGCAACCTCTTAAAAGAATGAAAGGCGATGCTTGGGATTCGCTTCAGGCATTTTTTACTGCTTCAAAATATGGACAACATCAGGCCTCGCCAGCTTATATAAAAAGAGCGCTTGAGTTACTGAATAACGTGTACTTGCTGGCCAATCATTCAGACAAAGTGGTTGAATTCTCCGTTGGGCACCGACATTTTTCGGAAGTAGGTAACCGTTCTATTGCAGGGGGAACGATGGATGCTTGGTTGGATGAAATCTGTTTAGCGATGGCCGCGAGAGATTGGCGCTGCGTAGAGCTGATGACCATCATGGATGAGTCGTTAGTGCGTTTAAAAGATCCATTCGATGTTGCGCTAGTCGAGTTCGTTAACGGTGTATTTAGCAATTCATCAGCGTTACCAGAGTTATTGCAAACTGTGATGGAGAAATCCTCCCCGCAATACTTAGAATCAACCAGAGTGCCATATGTACACTCTTTGTTTATTCCATTTGTGAATGTGTTTGTTGCCATTATCGATGGCGATGAGGCACATTATCAAGAGGCACTGAGGGATGCGTTAGAGGCGCATTACCAGTTCTACATGAATGAAGATGTTCGCTATTCGCCAAAAGGAAATGTTTCTTTGAAACTGACTGGTCTTGCTGCATTAGCATACGATAAGTATGGCTGGACGATTCCAGAAGCCGCATATTTACCGAAATGGCTTGTTTACGGTGAGCATGATCTTCGTTCTGCGTAAATCACTCTTAAGTTAAATCTATGTCCAATCGGAGGTTCAGCATGGAAGCGTAAGCAGAAAATGCATCGCGAAAATGCAGTTTACGCCTCCGTTTTAACAAGTTACATTGTTGAAACTTTGATTCAAAGGACAGAACAATGAGTGCCCACCTAAAACAGCTTTGTCATACCCATCTCCCTGGTAATAAAGAAGATTCTCCAGCCGAACACTTTGTGAAAATGGCAAAGTGGTGCGAAGAAAACAACGTCAATCACGATGTCTACGGTGAGGGAGAAACGATTCAAGCGTTCGAGCAAAAGGTTGCCGATCTGCTAGGTTACGAGGCAGGGCTTTTTGTTGTAACAGGGACGATGACGCAGCCAACGGTGCTCGAAATCGTTACAAGGCAAAAGCGTAATCCTATTATCGCTATGCACGCATCTAGCCATATTCCGGTGCATGAAAAACAAGGCTATCAGCTTCAACATCGCTTTAGTATTTTGCCAGTAGGGAACCCTTATCAAACATGGAAGCTTGAGGATCTCACTGCTTGGCCGGATGAAATCGCAGCCGTTCTTTATGAACTCCCGATGCGAGAAATTGGTGGTCAGCTACCTTCATGGCAAGAACTGGAAGAAATCAAAGCGTACTGCGCCGAAAACAAAATTCATCTCCATATGGATGGCGCAAGACTTTGGGAAACCGCAGCTTACTATCAGAAAGAATACCGCGAGATCGCCGCTGGTTTTGATACGACCTATGTTTCACTTTACAAAGGCATCAACGGCATGGGTGGATCTATGTTGCTTGGCTCAAAGTCGTTCATTGAACTGGCTTCATTGTGGATGAAGCGGCAAGGTGGCAACCTGTATCACAGAACACCTTATGTGGTGTCTGCGGCAATGCAGTTTGATGAAAGGTTGTCACAAATGCCGGTTCTATTTGAGCGAACAAAACAGATCTACAGGATCATTGAAGAGTTCCCACCTTTGGCGGTAAGACCAACCCAGCCTCAAGCAAACATGTTGCACCTTATCCTGCCATTTAGCTGTGAAGAGTTGAAAGAACTCCAATACACGTTTGCCACGGAAAAGGGCATTTGGTTTGGTAACCCGCAAGTCACGGCACATCCAAATCAATCGATTGTTGAATGGTATGTTGGTGACTACCTGCTCAATCTTGGTGATGACGAATTAAGGTCGTTTTTCAATCAGTTACTCGGTAAGAAGGCATAAACTTATCAATATGCGAGCTTACTAACACGCCATACGTGACACTTCATGTATTCTTAATTGAAGCGAAGAAGAGGATTTATCAATGTCAAAAAGCTCCAAACTTCACAATGAAGACAAACTGGTTAAGAAGGCACTAGATATTGGTGGGAAGATGGCGAAGCTACAAGGCTTTGACCTTCCTCAGTCACCACAACCTCTAAGAGTAAAAGCGATTTACCTATTCTTGGTTGATGCCAAACAGATCACCCCATTACCGGAAAGCAAGCTAGACGGCGCAAGCATCAAACACCGACTGGCAGTCTGGATACACAGTGCATTGCCAGACAACGACCCTCTAAAGTAGAAAACCTCATAAGTCATATAGGTCATTAATTAACTAGGCGAGCCAAATGGTTCGCCTTGTTTGATCTTGGCGAGTGCACCGAGGTCTTTTGGCGTGGCGGTATCATTGATTTACAAAACAAAATCAAAAGGACTAAAGATAAATCCCGAGAAGCGCTACAATGCAGGTGTTGCGAGAGTGCAACCAAGATTACTCATTTACAGAAGCCTTGAAGTAACCATACATGTCTAAAGATTTCGAATTCACTACAGAATACATACTCGACAAACCTTTCTTTGCTGAGTGTTATGATCAAACTAGCCAGCCAACGAAGTTCCCACAAGCGTACCTAAAAGGGATGCTGTTTCTTATCTTTGGTGTGGTTTTATTGGAGTTTGAACTGCTACCTAACGGTTACGTCGGTTGGTTCTTTATCGTATTGAGTGTGATTGAAGCGTGCAGCGTTTACTTCAAAAGAACTTGGTGGCTGTGGCGTCAAACCATCAGCTCAAGTCGCGGCAGTAAAGTGGTGTTTGAAGTGAATGCAGATGGCGTACGCTACAAAAGCGGTAAAGTTGACCGCAGCCTCGCTTGGAATGATATCGACCAACTCGAACAAACTGATTTGGGCTTTATCCTTCACCTTGGTAAACAACGCCAATACATCAGCAAATCTTGCTTAAACGAAGAAGTGATCGCGTTTATGGTAGAGCAGCACGCGGCATCAAAAGCGAGCTAACAAAAAAGCGAGTCCGTGGGTTTGCTTTTTTGATCTTAGGGTTTGATGCTTATGGGGTAGCTCTGATTCAGGCTCAAAATCTGAACCACTACACTCGGTGTTTCTGGTTGCGTCTTTCCAGTATATGGACTCCTTAAGTGTGCTGCGGAGTTAGTGTGTAAACTGAACCAAAAAAGTGACAATGAGATAGTTTATTGTGAGCCTACAGTGATGACGCCAACTTCTAGAGCATTTTTGCTCGATTACTATGTTCGGCAAAGGTTTGACATTCGTTAGTTTGTTGGGTTTTCCCTAATAAAGTTCATGTGGCCAGTGTTGGACTTATGCGTCTAAAGGTAACTTCTATGCGGAAGAAACTTATTCGATTTGAGGGGGCTATCCATGGAATTGCGATTCGAGCCCCATGGGAGGCGTTCGAAGCTTTAGGTAAAGTAGCCTATGAGAATGGAGTGTACAGCGAGAATCGAACCTACATCATCATCAGCTTGGAAGGGGGCGCAGTTCGGGTTTTGTAAGAGCCATTTCCCATTAAATCTATTTAATGTCAATTGTTTAAGTTACTTTTCCAACAGAAATCCAAAAACAGTTGAAACTGTAAACCTACATTTTGGCTCCTAATCACGAATTTGAAAATAGTGAAAAATTCATTATTTTCAAATTCGTTTTGATAAATCGCGACCCGATTTGGTTAGAAAGTTTCATCTAAAAAGTGCTTAATAAGAATCCCATTTAGCGGCGTTATGTCAATGTCACCAGTTAACTTATGAGGTGACGAGTTCACCTCTAACTAAGCATTCACGTTACTATGCCATTGCAATGGTTAGGTTAACTTAGCAACGATATCGCTTGTTTAGATACTCTGACTAGTCGTCCAATGGTTCTTTCGAAAACCCATCTAATGAATCGGGCGGATAGATCCTCAACTATGGTCCCATAGTGACCGGCAAAAACAAGCATATGGCCTAATAAGCCTTTTAGTTGCTCTTCATTGCGCTTAGATGATTTAGCAACGGCTTCTAGCTTTCTTGAAAGCCAATCATAAAAGGTCAAGCCAGCAATCACGCCTGCTTGAATCGTTACCGTTGACAAAAGAGCCACATCTTTCAAATAGGTGATAAGTGCGCCCTGTATTCTATCGGCCCAATACTCCGAAAAAGAAGCTTGATTTCGTTGCTCATACTTTAGACGGATAGGGGTAAATAAGTGGTCATTCGATTTCCTCTTCAACGCTCCCCAAGAATCCGAGGAAGCAGTGTTTAAGTAACCCGGATTTTTGTTTCTTGCCATCAAATGGGCTGATATGCTTAACCCAGTGCCAGAGTCCAAGCGGTACTCGCCTGTTGAGATTGGAGCATGAATAAATGGCCAAAGCGGTATTTTTGGTACAGGATCAGCACCATGCGTACATCGATAAACACCATCGTTTAGCTTTTCCGATGAGCGTGCGTATGCTTCCAGACCAACTCTAGGAGCGCCAAAGGTGTATAAGGTGGTTCTGACCTTCATCTCATTACGCACCCAATCAGCGCAAAGTGATGCGAGTGCTCCACCTAAGCTGTGCCCAACGCAATGTATACGTTTTGGTTTAGGATTCATCTGCATAATATACTGCTTCAACTTGGGGCTAAGACTTTGAAAACAATTGTTGAAACCAGCATGAGCGGGCGAACCGTTTGGTGATCCTTTCACCCCTATATTCGCATTTGTGATCCAGTCATTAGCATTTTGTGTTCCTCGAATTGAAATGACAATTTCATTCTCAAATGTAGAACCTTTACCAGTGCCAACCACTGCAAACGCCTCTGAAGTTCTCATCAAGCCAGGGATAACTTTACGCAATACCGGTACATTGGATAAACCCGCTACACCGCCTGTAAAACCATCAAATACATCATCTTCAGAAAAAGAAAAGTGATTTGAAAAACTGTTTTTGCCCGGCATGATAAAACGGCCATTATTTTCATAAGCTTTGTAAGGAATATCCGCTATTTCTGAAGCCATTTTTGGTGTTAACTTTGCCATTACGTGTCCTTATTTAGTAATATTTTTTCAGAAAATCCTTTCAAATCACACCTACTAATAATTTCAAGATCGAGGCCATTCTCAACAAATTTATTTTTAAAAAAGTAACGATATTCGTCCGAATTAATCTCACAACTTAAATCAAGAAGATTATCTGAAATAAATTCATAGGGTTTCACGTCAGAAAAGCGAGTCTCTAGTAAGTAGTATTTTTTGCCATCTACAAAAATGTAAATACCAATGTAGCTAGAGGATTCATGAAGGGCAGGTTCTTTAAACGTCTGATAGTGGTATGTAGGTTCGAAATGAAAATAACCATTTTCTGACGTAATTGTCTCGGTGATATAACGGTTTTTAGAAAAAGCCGTGTGTAGATAAACTACCTCGCTAGTAAACGCTTTCCCGTCTAAGTATAAGCGACCAGTGATCTCTGAGCTAAGTATGTATTGAAACTTTTTTGATTTGAAGAAATTAAACATATCTGCGTTACAACCTGTTGAGAGCAATAATATTGTGGCACTCATAAGGGAAACCAGTATTTTAGTCATTTGTTTACCAATATTGTACATAGGTCAACCCATATCCACGCGTGAGACGATACTATGTCCTAATGCTCTCAAGTGCTAGCCTAGGACCGCCCCAATTCTCAAAAATAAGTCATGTCAAAGCTTATATCTAGGCATACTTTAAAAAATAATGTAAATGACATGTCTATTACTTTCATGGGTTAAACATAAGTAGACTCCCTCTGGCAAAAAATACCGAGCTATTCGTTAAAGTACTTATCCACGTCCATTTCGTAAGCTTGCATACTCGTTGTCTCATTCTGAATTCTTATCATGAAGATCAGTTAACAATAGCCACCGCGCAGATGGTTGTTTTTTTATAACCGATAAAACATGGCGCCATCTCAACTTTTTCAGCACCATTGCTATATCACAGCGAAAATACCTCGAGTTCACTATAAAGCTCATCGATGTGCCTGGGCAGGTTGGAGTGGTGTCAAAGATGAGCTTCCGAAAGCGAATGTTACTCTCGACTGGTTCCATGTAGTGCATTTATTTACACGAGCTGTTGATGACGCTCGAAAACAATGGCACGCAAAAAGCTCTTCGTTGGGCGGTGTTAAAGGATGTTGAGAGTCCGATGACAGATAAGCAAGCACAAGCTTTAGTTGACTAGAGCCAGTAAGAAAAGTCCTAACAACCTTAGAAAAGCACCCAGAGAGAATACTTCAACGTTGGAGCTCGACCTATGCTAATACTGAGAATTTTGACTGACCGAGGCACTGAATACTGTGGCTGTGTTGAACAGCATGATTACCAACTCTACCTAGCTATCAATGAAATCGACCAACTCGAACAAACTGATTTGGGCTTTATCCTTCACCTTGGTAAACAACGCCAATACATCAGCAAATCTTGCTTAAACGAAGAAGTGATCGCGTTTATGGTAGAGCGGCACGCGGCATCAAAAGCGAGCTAACCAACTCACATCAAGCTGGAATGAGCGCTCGAAAAAGTAGGTGATATATGATCGAACATTGTAACAAGTATATGGTCGGTTCTGAATCAATGGGGTTTGATGTAGAAAGCTAATAAGGTTTAGAGGTTTCTCTTTCGGACATACTGCTTCGGTGTCATGCGCGCAATCTGCTTACACTCTCTAGTCATGTGTGCTTGATCGGAAAAACCTTGCTCCAGCGCCAACTCCGATAAAGTAAGATCGGGTTGCGCTCGGAGTTGCTCTAAAGTGTGCTTCACTCGTTTAATGCGTTGGTAATGTTTAGGAGTAATCCCCAACCATTTCTGAAAATTGCGCTCTCTCTGGCGCTGACTGATGGTCCCTGTAGGTTGGTCAATAATGTGGCCGACATACTGCGGTTCATATTCCTCAATCAGTGTTTGAACCCAGCGATATAACGTAGAAATCCTTGCATATGGCGAACGCGCTGTTTGCAGAGACTCAAATGTTGCTAGCGCAGAAGAAGCCAAAGGGTGGTCGTCTTGAATCCGCAATAGCTGTTCTAGACGTTTACCAAATAGTTGATAACCAACAGCAGGATGAAAGCGTACGCCAGTCATCACCGCGCCTGGCGGTAGGCAGACCTGATGTGCCAGAATGCTTATAGGCAGTAGGACAACCCCTGGCGTTTGCCACTCACCATCCATTTGTACTTCATTCTGTAAAATGAATACCACACCTGTACCAGCATCACTGAGTAATTGTTTATGTACGGTTTGCGTCGTATCAGGTTTGACGGATGCTGACCAAATGGCTTGAACATAGCCAGCTAAAGCCTTTTGAGGTTTTAAAATATCAAATTCTAAGTTCAAATGAATCATCCTATTTAACCTCAACTTAAATGAGAAAGTGATACACATGTACTTTTCATCCTATTAAGTTGAGGTATAAGCAGCGGCTTACAAGTAAGAACCGTCAAATAGAATTATCGAGGTTTATAGACTCCAACCTTTGGCTTAAATGCCTTAACTATTCGGTTCCAACTATTGATCGCGTTGATCGCAATTGTTAGGTTGACCATAGCTTCTTCTCCAAAGGTATTCAAGGTCAGCTGATAGGTATCATCATCTACTGGTAGGCCAGCAGTTAGTAGTTCAGCCCAGCCTAGTGCAACGTGTTCTGCATCGCTGTAGAATGGCATATCTTTCCATGCACTAAGCCCCCATATGCGTTCCGGCTTTTCACCTAACTGAAGCGCATCTTTACTATGCATGCCGATACAAAATGCGCATTGATTGATTTGCGATATGCGTAACTTAACCAGTTCCCATATGATCATGTTCATGGTTTCTGATTGGCTAAATTGTTCATGGAAGTAAGCCTCCTGAGCGTATAGGATTTCTATTGCTTTTGGCGCTACTTCAATATAGTCGAGTCGTTTTTTCATGGTCATTCTCCTCTGTTTTTTACATAGTAAAAAACGCTCTTAGCAAAAGATTGAAGATTTTCGACATGTACTCAATAAAGTTAGATAAAAGAGTGAACGACGAAAGCGAAAAGTGTACCTATTGGAAACCAAGAAAACTTATGCCAATTAACAAAGTATTGCTCTAAATAATGGACTTAAGGTTGGCGTCTATTTTTACTCCACCACCTTCCGTAAACGAGCAAAAGGTGCTGAGTTACCTATATACACACCAGCCGCAACGATAAAGACGCCTAAAACATTTTCCCATTGAGCCTGCTCACCAGAAATGAACGAAATCAGTAGAGTGAATACCGGCATAATATTAAATAATGGAGACATCTTATCTGGACCAAGAACGATAGCGCCTTTCATCCAAAAGTAATAAGCAATCAAAGTTCCAAACAGGCTCATGTAAGCTATTAATGCTAGGTCTTTAAATGTTATGGCATTTAAGCTACGGCTAAAGTCGCCGTGGTACATCGCTATAGCGACCATTTGAATGGCACCAATACTTAACACTGAGGAATCCCCTAATGATTTTGATAAAAATCATAAATTTAAGGTAGATGCACATCTTGTCATGTGATCAAATGGT
>NZ_JAWPON010000200.1:0-836 GCF_033344315.1 Vibrio sp. 2132-1
GCTGTCCCCGTATCACTGCCTTGCACCGCCCCAATGCCAGTCACCGTCACACTGAAATCTTCAGGGCCTTCATAAACAGCGTCATCAACAGAAGCAATGCGCACATCAAACTCGGTTTGCCCCGCTGGCACCGTCACCACGCCATCGTTTGGCACTGTCACCCAACCGGAGCCTGTGTTGTATTCTAAGGTGCCTAAGTCTCCAACTTCTGTGTCACCTAAGTTCAGGCCTAGCTCGACTTGAACAGTGGACTCAGAGGCGTTCGACAACGTCACTTTGAAGTTCGCTGTCTCACCCTCATTGATGGTGCCAGCGTCTGAGATAGTCACGCTTGGACGGTCATCATCCGGATCAGGGCCTGGACCCGTGCCATCGTCCACGATCGTTGCTGTCCCCGTATCGCTGCCTTGCACTGCACCAATGCCAGTCACTGTCACACTGAAATCTTCAGGACCTTCATAAACGGCGTCATCAATGGAAGCGATACGCACATCAAACTCAGTTTGCCCCGCTGGCACGGTCACCACACCATCGTTTGGCACTGCAACCCAACCGCTTCCGGTGTTGTATTCCAAGGTACCTAAGTCACCGGCTTCGGTATCGCCGAGATTAAGACCCAGCTCCACTTGCGTTTCCGCTTCAGACGCGTTCGATAAAGTGACTTTGAAGTTCGCTGTCTCACCCTCATTGATGGTGCCAGCGTCTGAAATAGTCACATTCGGGCGGTCATCATCCGGATCAGGGCCTGGACCCGTGCCATCGTCCACGATCGTTGCTGTCCCCGTATCACTGCCTTGCACCGCACCAATGCCAGTCACCGTCACACTGAAATCTTC
>NZ_JAWPON010000201.1:0-835 GCF_033344315.1 Vibrio sp. 2132-1
TTACTTTCAAGAGCGTTTTCTACGTTTAGGCGCAGGATTGTCAGCGGCGTTTTGAGCTCGTGTGCGGCGGCTCGCGTAAAGCGCTTCTCTCTCTGCCACGCTTGTTCAAGTTCAGAAAGCAATGAATTGAGTGCTTCCACCAACGGAGCAAGCTCGGTTGTGTTGTCGGTAACATGAATGCGGTCTAAGCGGTGCACGTTTCGTTGCGTGATAGCCGTGCGTAGATCGTTAATCGGTCTGAAATACCTGTCTATCAGCCAGAACAGCAACAGCAGCAAAGTCGGCAATAGTAGTAACTGTTCGATGGACGTCGACAGAGCGATTTCATGGATGATCTCTTTCCGTATCTTTTGCTTTTCAGCAACGACCACGTATTCGTTCTCATGCTCAGTCTGTGGTAATGAGAGTTGGAAAGTGCGCCACTGCAAGCCGTCTTTGGTAATGTCGGCGTAGCCGTTGTTATCAAAAGAAGAAGAAAGAGAACGCAGATTCGGAGTGGAACTCCAGATTAACTTGTTGTCACGGTAGAATTGAAAAACGAGATTCTGTTCGTAGGGGTGACCAAATTTGGTGGCTTTGTCTTCGTCGCTCTTTGCCAAAGAATCGATGTTCTTCATCCACTGGTCGAATAGCTCTCTGTGGTTGGCGAGAGTGTCCGTTTCGGTTGAAATGGACAGCGTCAGCAGCATCAGCTTAGCGGATTGCCCAAGCCTAGCGTCATAAACTTCTTCGACTTCGTGTTTGGCTGATTGAAAGCTGAAGTACAAAGAAATAAGCAAAAGCGCGCTGACTAACAAGCCAACCGAGAGCGTCAGTTGGCGTTTAATGGAGTAAG
>NZ_JAWPON010000202.1:0-833 GCF_033344315.1 Vibrio sp. 2132-1
TCCACACGAAGAATTTCTCATCCATTCAATGCCTTTACCAAGCTCCATATTTACAGTCGAAAATTAAACAAATTCATAACCTAAGTCATTCTCGTCATTAAACGGTTAAACAGAGCAGCCCATGAGCTGCTCTTTTAATTCATCCAAATGTTGAATGCGAATAACTCGGTCATCGTCGACTCGATTAATGGCCTCACCATTAAATAGCTGAACCGTCTTAATTCCGGCATTCAACCCTGCTTCTACACCTTTGGGTGTATCATCGATATACAAACAATCGCTAGGCAAAAAGCCCATGCTCATCGCGCTGTACATGATCAAATCAGGTTCAGGTTTCCAACTGTTTGCTTCAAACGCAGAGAATACTTTTCCTTTGAATGCATCAAGCAGGCCGGTTAACTCAAGTGCGTATTCAATTTTATCTTTGGGACCATTTGACGCGACGCAGTATTCAATATTGTGAGAGTCGAGGAATTGGATCAGTCTTTTAGCGCCATCCATTGGTTGTAAATGACGAACAAACAATTTTTGAACTTCTGTTCGGTATTGGGGTTCAAGAACATCAATTGGAACATTAATGTTCATCAACTCTTTGGTATCAAGAAGAATATCGGCCAGTTTTCCACCTTTAAAGTGAGAAACACATTCTTCCATCGTTAACTCTGCACCGTGTAGATTAAATACATTCACTAGTGCTTGGCAGCATAAACGCTCACTGTCGACCAACGTGCCATCACAATCAAAAATCACGCATTTAATATTGGTAATTGCCATAACCTTCCCCTAGACGCATTTGTCGATGTCGCAGATCAAACTTATTTATTAATACAAAA
>NZ_JAWPON010000203.1:0-833 GCF_033344315.1 Vibrio sp. 2132-1
TTTATTTCACCGCAAGCGTTTGCGGTGAAAATGGCAAATTAATCTAATGTGAATGAATGTTTATGAAGTAACGTTTTATTAATATTGATGCACATAATGATCGCATTGGTCGTATGATCATTATCGCATGAAAGAGGAGAGATTTAGCCGGAAATTATGTGCTTTTGCATCGACTCAATGATCTGTGCCGTCATGCCCCAGATGAAATGTTGACGATATGGGATAGCAAATACACGATGACTGCTTCTTTTTAACTCAAACTTACTGCTGTAGAGCTTATTTGGGTTCAAAATATGGTTGGCTGGTACCTCAAAAACCGACTCGACCTCATTTGGGTCAATATGCGTTTTATAATCCGGAGAAATAAAGGCCAAAAATGGCGTCACATTAAATTGACTAATCGTTGGCAGTTTTGGTAACTGACCGAACACATGAATGTGTTTATCTTCTATACCGACCTCTTCATTAGTCTCACGAAGCGCCGTATTAATCAGATGGATATCTTCGGGTTCAAACTTACCGCCAGGAAAGCTGATTTGCCCTGGATGATGCCGAAGATGTTCGGCTCGCTTGGTCAAAATCACTTGTAGGCCTTCAGATCTATCTACAAAACCAATCAGCACCGCGGCGTCTCGAAGCGGTTTACCTTTCATAAAATTCAGGCGGGCAAGAGACTCCTTGTGATACGCGGTCGGAAGATGAAATTGAAAGTTCTGCAGCAATTTTGTTTTGTCGATAACCAAACCGAACCCCTAATTTTCGTGTCTACTCATTATTATACACCCAAGATAATAACCCTAACCTCCGGAAGCGAGCGTGCTTGAGTGAGAAAA
>NZ_JAWPON010000204.1:0-829 GCF_033344315.1 Vibrio sp. 2132-1
GAGATCCAACTTTCGTAGATTGTGTCTTTACATCAAAACTGGTCTACCTAGACTAGCGGCGAGTTTAAGTAAAAGGTATGTACGGCATGTGGAGTTGGCTGGCGATAGGGTTATCAGGTATGTATTCCGTGTTGGGTGCAAAGCAAGCGAACCCGACACAATCCTTAGTGTTTAAAATCTTTACGCTATTACTTCTTCTTATTTTGGTGCTAACCCAAGGGCCGTCGGCCGATCACAGCTACTGGATTGCTGGTGGTTTGGTGGTTTCTATGTTCGCCGATACGCTGCATTCGTTTAAAACACGCAAGCTGATCTATTTTGCTGCCTATCTCGCAGCGCAAGTGTGCTACAGCAAATCTTTTTGGGTTCAGCTCAATGGCGATATCGTGTGGTGGTTGTTGGCTTTGTTGCTTGCCGCCAGTATCGTGGCGTTTTTCCTTCTTTTACCGCAGTTAGATTCGCTCGTTTTTCCCGTAGTGACTATGGGCATAATGCTAGTGCAGCTCGCTTGGGCAGCCGGTGAGGTTTGGCTACAAACGCCTAGCTACGCGAATGCCATTGGCTTTAGTGGCACCGTCATCATGACGTATTCCGCGCTCGCTTACGCCATACACGGATTCCGTAAACCAATGAAGCGCGCGTATGTTTGGGTAAGTGGAAGCTACTTTCTTGCTCATGCACTCATTGTTGCTTCTATCATTTACTAACGTAAGTCAAAGCAGTGCTCGACGATTTCAGTACACTGGTCGGGTTCTATTTGCTAACTGGAGTTAACGATGAGTGACATTCATGCTCACAACTTACTAAACCTACTACGTGAAACCCCAAT
>NZ_JAWPON010000205.1:0-829 GCF_033344315.1 Vibrio sp. 2132-1
GTCTCTTTCCTAACAGAAGAGAGACCAAGCAAGATAATTTTTAATAATAATAAGCACCTAAGTGCATTTCTGGCAAGATTGATTTATAAAAAACGAGAACTATTACAAATTTATGTAATTCCCTTTTGTCAGAGGGACGCTCAAAGCTAACAAAGTGGCGAGCAAATGTTGGTTAGGCATAGGTTACAATTTAAATCTCCATTTCTCATACCTATCAAAACCAAATACTAGGTTTATAGAAGTACATAACTACCGGCCCAAACCGTTAGTTAGTGTATTCAGCTTTGTATTTGGCCTGCCTATAAAAGGCTGAGAGCCGATGACCGTCACGAGCTAGTGTCGGTGGAACTCAGTTACTTACATATTCAATATTAGAAATTAGCGTTTGCAATGCGCTACAACCCACGTTGGCTAATGTGGTTTTGTCACGCCCAAAAATCACCTGCTCATTCTTAGAGTTCGGCGTGTCTAGATACGAGCGAAGCAAGAATTAGTAGTATCGGACCTGTGATGCAATGGAATCCGTAAAGGGAATCAGTCGGATGCGTTATAGATTTACCTCAAACTTATTTAATAACACAGTTGGCTATCATGAATAATGCATATTTATTTGTATTTATTTTGTCGTTCGTTCTACTTTTTGTTATGCGCAAAGTTGCTAAGCGCGTAGGTCTAGTAGATAAACCCAATGCAAGAAAGCTTCACCAAGGTGTGGTGCCACTTGTAGGAGGGATCTCCATTTTCTCTACTATACTGGTGGGGTTCCTTCTGTTCTTACCAATGAATGACAACCTATCACTCTACTTATCTTGTTCGGCTGTGCTTATAG
>NZ_JAWPON010000206.1:0-828 GCF_033344315.1 Vibrio sp. 2132-1
ACTTGGCTGATTGTTTTGGCGATTATGTGCCGAGTTGGGAAATTGCTAAGCACTGGAATATGGATGTTGAAGAATGGCTAGCGGTGTATCGAGCTAAGATTGTTCAGGCGACAAGCCTTGAGGAGCAAGTTCGTGCGCAGGTAGTCATCGCTAAAAAGTTATTAAGAGCTTCTTACTCTTTGGTGATGTATCGCGATAAGCGCTGGTTTGATGATCCAATAGAATGTGGTGAAGTGTTTTTGCAATATCATCCCGAGAAAAAACTGGAGATTGACCGCCTCTGCATATTGTTATCTGGAAGGCCAATTCCCAAGCGTTCGGTCATTGGCCTAATTGATGCTTTCGGTGGCTGGCTCGTGAAGCAGTACCAAAAGACTGAGTTTCGTATTGGTTAGAACAGTCCCATTTGTGGTGCTGAGAGGGTTTCAAAGTCTGTGCCGATAAATGGCAGAATCGCATCTGCAACAGGCTTTAGCTGTTTGTCGATGTAGTGCTGGTAGTCGATAGGACTGTTACGGTATTCATGAGGCTCAGGGCCATTTAGGGTAATCAAATACTCTATGCGCCCACGATTTTGATACTGTAAAGGTCGACCAAGCTTGGCATTAATGTCGTCGGCTAAACGTGCTGCACGCACTTGAGGTGGAATGTTTTTTTGGTACTCATGCAGCTTTCGGCGTAGTCGCTTTTGATAAACCAATTGGTCATCAAACTCCCCATTATTGGTTTTTTCTACTACTTCACGCACATAGTCACTCGGGTCTTCGCCGTGAAATACCATTCGATAGAGCGTGTTTTGGAATTTTTGCGCTAATGGCGTCCAGTCGG
>NZ_JAWPON010000207.1:0-827 GCF_033344315.1 Vibrio sp. 2132-1
GAGAAATACAAACGTAAAACGGGTCAAGCACCAATGACTGAAACTACCGCAACAGACACGGTAGAACAGCCTTCGACCTAAGTTTCTTTCCTTAAAAATAAGAAAAAGCAGTGGTCCGTTCTTCGGACACAACAAAGGGGTTAACCAGTGGTTAACCCCTTTTTATATCAGTCAGATTTGAAATCTTACTTGGTCGGATACACTTGCTTCCAATCGTTTTTCATATCAGCGATTAACCAACCTTTCGCTTTCGCTTCATCCAATCCTTTATCTAGCTTACCAATGCTAGAGGTGCGGTCATATTTCCACTCACGTTGGTCATCCGTGTGATGAACGTACATTGCTAAACGAGGACCAGTACCTGACGTCGTCCATTGCAGCATTTGTAGGTCACCATCTGAGTTGCCAAACGAAGCTATTGGGCGCTTACCAATGTGCTGATAAATTTGCTGTGGTTTTTCCGCTTTGTCGTTATTCACTTCAATGCCCGGTACGCGCTTAACTTGGTAACTACCATCAACATTAACGAACTCTGTAGATAGACGAGTACCAATGATACGCTCGGATGGGATGTTGTAGACATCCGTCGCCCAAGCTCGCATAAAGGCATTGCCACCACCAGACACAATGAAGTTTTTAAAGCCATTGCTATCAAGATAATCCAACAGTTCTAACATTGGTTGATACACCATGTCGGTGTATGGGCGGCCCGTTACGGGGTGCTTAGCCGTACTTATCCAAGCCTGTACAATAGAAGTGAACTCATCGCTGCTCATTCCTGAATGCGTTTTTTGCACCATGGTTAGAACATCTTCTAAGCTCAGCTT
>NZ_JAWPON010000208.1:0-827 GCF_033344315.1 Vibrio sp. 2132-1
TTTATCGCAGATGTATTTCAACGAGCCTTCGGTGCAGTGATCGTGCTTATGCAGCGCCTCCAAAGTATCGGTTACCGCCGCCAACCAAGGCATCATTTTTTCCTCTTCTGAGCCTGGTAAGAAGCCAATCGACTCACCAATGTCTGGCGTGTTACGCGTGACGATGATTTTATCAAACATGCCTTTTTCAATAGTTTGCTCGAGCGCAGCTGCCATAGCCAATAGCGTTTTACCGCTACCCGCCGCACCAGTGAGGATCACCAAATCAATGTCAGGGTCGAGCAGGGCATCGAGTGCCATGGCCTGATAAATGTTTTTTGGTGTGATGTCCCAAGCTCGGCGGTGCATCATGCGTTCTCGGCTTAGGTCGAGTAGGGTTAGCTTGTCTTCATTGATGGTTTCAACGCGGCCTGCAAAATCGCTGTCTTCATCAATGACGTATTGGTTGATGAACGTTGGGTCAAAAGGCTCACGACTGAGTTTGTGATAAGTTCTGCCACCCAACGCGTAGCTTTCAACTTCATCAATACCGCTCCAGAAATCGCCTTCTCGTTGCTGGAAGCCTTTAGTGAGGTATTGAATGTCGTCGATGAGTTGGTCGGTTCGGTAGTCTTCAACAAAGCGAACTCCGGCTCCTTTCGCGCGCAGACGCATGTTGATGTCTTTTGTGATAAGCACGACTTCTCGTGGTGCTCGTTTGTTTTGCAGATAAAGCACCGCGTTGAGAATACGGTTGTCACCGGCTTTGTCGGCGAAAGCTTTGACGGTTTCCTGCAATTCAAAATCCGCCAAAATGGAAATAGAGCCTTGGTCTGGTTTTTCTTTCG
>NZ_JAWPON010000209.1:0-827 GCF_033344315.1 Vibrio sp. 2132-1
ATTCGATGACGAAATGCGCCGCCTAATAACACTGACGTTGTATTTCAATTCTTTTTATTCATTCCTTGAGTGGATACCGAAGCAACTTCCGCTTTATGCACATGCAAAAAATTTATGGAAAGTCACTTGGGTATATTTCCAGTGCAGTGATGCATATCGTTATCGAGTTCTCACTGACGGGTTGAACTATAACGCTAAGAAATCACGAGACAAATCCCAAAACTGTCAATTTCGTGTCATCAAAAAGTTCTACATTATGTGATCTTGAGCACTCAAAGACCCACCCCACCAACCACGCAAACGTTTGCGTCACTTTTTAAAACCAGACAGCTAAAGCAAGTTTATTTCTCAATATTGAGACAATAATTAGGGAACTTTAGGATTTATAAATATAAATCAGAGAGATATTTTGAATGCGAACGGTTAATTTTTATTCATATTAGGCATATGTGGATTACAAAAACTTATCCATTTTTGAACAACTAAAAAGCAAAACGAACAGTTTATATCCTTAGCAAGATTAAGCTTTATAGTGCTGTGAACCTTCAGATACAAAAAAGCCGCGACAAATATCGCGGCTTAGAATGACTATTTATTCAGTCTAATTATGCGTTTGCTTCACGCTCAGCAATGGACTCTAGCGCCATTTTGATGCGAGCAACACAACGTTCTTTGCCGATCAACGCCATTACAGCATCAACAGAAGGTGATTGACCGCCGCCTGTCACTGCAACACGAAGTGGCATACCGATTTTACCCATGCCAATTTCAAGCTCTGCACATACGTCAGCGATCATTTGGTGTAGGTTTTCTGTCGTCCACTGTGA
>NZ_JAWPON010000020.1:0-99590 GCF_033344315.1 Vibrio sp. 2132-1
GGTAGTTCAGTTGGTTAGAATACCGGCCTGTCACGCCGGGGGTCGCGGGTTCGAGTCCCGTCCACTCCGCCACTTATATTAAGCCTCAGTCGAAAGACTGGGGCTTTTTTCGTTTTGGTTAACCGACTTACCTTAAATCCACTTTCATATTGAAACCTTGCATCGAGAGGCAGGCTTCCCTCTGGCGATGCTTTCTAAGCCCTGTTTGAGTGAAGTGGAACGCAGTTTTGTGTGGTTCCTGCAGTCTCGAGCGCTAGTTTTGAGCCTCTTCATTCACCAAAGCTCCTTTTATTCGATATTAGAAAATCTAGTTATGTGACAGAGTTTAATTGTTTGAAGTGTCGCTTGTTTCTAATTTGAAAACAGGACGACTTTGAATACAAGTTTAGTCTCACTGAGATCAAGAAGGAGGGGGGCTACATTTCTGTTAAGGCTTTGATCTACCTGAATGCTAGCTCAGTTTTATCTTGGTGAGGTTGCTAACCTGTTTGGGTTCTGAACGCAATTACCCTAAATGCCTCTTTCTCATAAAAATACAAACTCGCTCATTGCTAAGTATTGTGGAAGTTTAGCTTTGATGTTTACGAGGAGCCTATATTGCCAAGGTAAGAGAAGTGATACAGATGAAAATGGGTAAATTAAAAGGCTCGTCTATGAATACTATCTATCAGCAATAGTTAGTATCTATGAAAATGTAGCGTAGCGATTCTTCGTATATTTGATGGTATATCAAAGAATAAGGAGCCTTCGTCCTTGAAGGGGAGTCTGAAAATTAGTTATGAAAAAAGCAGCTAGGTAGCTGCTTTTTATTTATTAAGTTACGTGTCTTTAAGAGTCCACTGTCTCCGTATGTTCCGGAGTGGTTATTGCTTGGTTGTTCTCTTCCATCTTCTTCTCTTCTGCTTTTGCTTTTTCAATCATTGGAGTGATTGTTGAGCCTTGAATGAGGATAGAGAAAACAACGACGGAGTAGGTCATTACAAGAATAATCTCTTTTACATCGATTAACTTATCTTGAATCACCCAAATACCAGATGGAATGGAAAGTGCCATTGCCAATGCAAGGCCCCCGCGTAAGCCGCCCCACGTCAAAATACGTACTGACCACGGGTTATATTTTCTGTAACGCTTAAAGCCAATGTACGAGAGAAATACGCTTAAATAGCGAGCTGCTAGTACAAGAGGGACTGAAATAGCCATCATGATCCAGTCTTCTTTGTGGAATTCAAACAGCAGCATCGACATGCCGATCAGTAGGAATAACACGCCATTCAAGAACTCATCAACAAGCTCCCAAAAATGGTCAAGGTGATCTTCACTCTCTTTTGAAAAGCCAATAAAGCGTGTCCAGTTGCCAATCATAATACCGGATACAACCATTGCTAGTGGGCCTGATACATGGATGTATTCAGCAAATGCGTAACCTGCTGTTGGGACACCAATGGTAAGTAACAATTCCATTGAGTGATCATCGGTGGCACTGATCAAGTAGTGGAATAGCAAACCGAGGACGAAACCATATGTGATACCACCGATAGCTTCTTGGATGAAGAGTAAGGTGACACTACCTACAGTTGGTGCCTCAGTGCCAAATGCAATCGTAAATAGAGTGACGAAGATAACCAAACCGAAGCCATCATTGAAGAGCGATTCTCCTTCAATCTGAGTGGAGATACGTTTAGGAGCATCTAGTTTTTTCACAATAGCCAATACAGCGATTGGGTCAGTTGGCGATATTAGAGCACCAAATAGTAAGCAGTAGACCAAATCAAATTGGATGCCAATTAACTGACAAAACCCATACAGCGCAAATCCAATAAAGAACGTAGAAAACAGTGTGGCTCCAAGGGCTAAAACAGTGATCTCCCACTTTTGATCTTTAAGGTTCGGGAGTTTGATGCCTAGTCCACCAGCAAATAGTAAGAAGCCAAGAATGCCTTTGAGCAAGAAATCTTCGAAGTTAATCCTTGTGACCGTCTCCGTTGCAATTTCGGTGAGATGGAACCAGTTGTTTTGACCCGCAATTAAGATTAGAAGTGAAAGCACCATTGAACCTGCGGTAATCGCAATGGTGGTTTGCATCTTTCCTATCTTGCTGTTTACAAAAGCAATTAGCATCGCAGCTGCGGATAGAAAACATAAAGTATGATAGACCGACATAGAGCTCTCTATTTGTAACATTTTATGAATGGAATTCTCGGCTGATGCTGCTTAAATAGCAAACATTTTTTCGTGATTATTTTGTAAGTTAAGAAGGAGATAAAATAATCATTAATTCCACGTTTAGACGTCTAGACTCCTGAAATTTGTGTGATAGGATGGAAAGATAACTAAAGGAATGAGGCTGTACTGTGGGAAGTAACGTAAGACAACAGATTGAAGCTCAATTGAAGCAACGTATTCTTTTGATTGATGGTGGTATGGGAACCATGATTCAGGGATACAAACTTGAAGAGCAAGACTATCGAGGAACGCGCTTTGCGGATTGGCATTGTGATCTAAAAGGTAACAACGACCTGTTGGTTCTAAGTCAGCCTCAACTTATCAAGGAAATTCACGCTGCATATTTAGAAGCGGGTGCAGATATTCTCGAAACCAACACGTTTAACGCAACAACCATTGCGATGGCTGACTACGAGATGGAAAGCCTAAGTGAAGAAATTAACTTTGCAGCTGCCAAGCTTGCACGTGAAGTTGCAGACGAATGGACCGAAAAAACACCCGATAAACCGCGTTATGTCGCAGGGGTTTTAGGGCCGACGAACCGCACTTGTTCTATCTCTCCTGATGTAAACGACCCTGGATATCGAAATGTTTCTTTCGACGAGTTAGTTGAGGCTTACTCTGAATCGACTCGTGCTCTAATTAAAGGTGGTTCAGACCTTATTCTTATCGAGACCATCTTCGATACGCTTAACGCTAAGGCTTGTTCATTTGCTGTTGAAAGTGTGTTTGAAGAGATGGGGATTGAGTTACCTGTGATGATCTCGGGGACTATTACTGATGCTTCCGGTCGGACATTATCCGGTCAAACCACAGAAGCGTTTTACAACTCATTACGTCATGTTAAACCGATTTCGTTTGGTTTGAACTGTGCACTTGGTCCAGATGAGCTGCGTCCTTATGTTGAAGAGCTCTCTCGTATATCAGAATCTTTTGTTTCCGCTCACCCAAATGCTGGGCTTCCGAATGCATTCGGCGAATACGATTTGTCGCCAGAAGATATGGCTAAGCATGTTAAAGAGTGGGCTCAAAGTGGCTTTTTAAACTTGATTGGTGGGTGTTGTGGTACAACTCCTGAGCACATTCGCCAAATGGCACTCGCGGTTGAAAATATCGCCCCTCGTCAATTACCTGAACTTCCCGTTGCTTGTCGCTTGTCTGGCCTGGAGCCACTCGCTATTGATAAAGACTCTTTATTTATCAATGTCGGTGAGCGTACGAATGTAACCGGTTCTGCGCGTTTTAAGCGCTTAATTAAAGAAGAGCTGTACGATGAAGCGCTCGATGTGGCTCGTCAACAAGTTGAAAATGGCGCTCAAATTATCGATATCAACATGGATGAAGGCATGTTGGATGCACAAGCTTGTATGGTTCGCTTTTTAAACCTTTGTGCGTCAGAACCTGAAATCTCAAAAGTACCAATCATGGTTGACTCTTCCAAGTGGGAGGTTATTGAAGCCGGTCTTAAGTGCATCCAAGGCAAAGGCATTGTTAACTCGATCTCTCTCAAAGAAGGCAAAGAGAAATTCGTTGAACAAGCTAAGTTGATCCGCCGTTACGGTGCGGCTGTGATTGTGATGGCGTTTGATGAGATTGGGCAAGCAGATACACGTGAGCGCAAAGTAGAAATTTGTACCAACGCTTACCGAATTCTTGTTGATGAAGTGGGCTTTCCACCAGAAGACATCATTTTTGACCCCAACATTTTTGCCATTGCTACGGGGATCGAGGAGCATAATAACTACGCGGTGGATTTCATTGAAGCCGTTGGCGATATCAAACGTGATTTACCACATGCGATGATATCTGGTGGTGTTTCTAACGTCTCATTCTCTTTCCGTGGCAATAACTATGTACGTGAAGCGATTCACGCGGTGTTCCTCTACCACTGTTTTAAAAATGGTATGGATATGGGGATTGTGAATGCGGGTCAGTTAGAAATCTACGATAACGTGCCTGAAAAATTGCGTGAGGCTGTGGAAGATGTCGTTCTTAACCGTCGTGATGACGCCACTGAGAGATTGTTAGATATCGCGGCGGAATATGCAGGCAAAGGGGTAGGTAAAGAGGAGGATGCCTCTGCACTTGAGTGGAGAACTTGGCCTGTTGAAAAGCGTTTAGAGCACGCGTTAGTGAAAGGAATAACTGAGTTCATCGTTGATGATACCGAAGAGGCTCGTGTCAACGCTTCAAAGCCATTAGAGGTGATTGAAGGCCCACTAATGGATGGGATGAACGTCGTCGGAGACTTGTTTGGTGAAGGTAAAATGTTCCTTCCTCAGGTCGTAAAATCTGCACGAGTGATGAAGCAAGCAGTCGCGCATCTGGAGCCCTACATCAATGCAGAAAAGCAGGTGGGACAAACAAACGGTAAGATTTTGCTAGCGACGGTCAAAGGTGATGTACATGATATCGGGAAAAATATCGTTGGCGTTGTATTGCAGTGCAATAATTATGAAATTATTGATCTTGGTGTCATGGTTCCTTGCGAAAAGATCTTAAAAGTAGCGCAAGAAGAAAACGTCGATATTATTGGTTTATCAGGGTTGATCACGCCTTCATTAGACGAAATGGTGCATGTTGCAAAAGAGATGGAGCGTCTCGACTTTAACTTACCTCTTCTCATCGGTGGCGCAACAACGTCAAAAGCCCATACAGCAGTTAAGATTGAGCAAAATTACAAGCATCCAGTGGTTTACGTGAACAACGCCTCACGTGCAGTGGGCGTATGTACTTCTCTTCTGTCAGATGAACGTCGCCCTGAGTTTGTTGAAAAACTTGAAGCTGATTACGAACGAGTACGTGATCAACATAATCGAAAGAAACCGAGAACCAAACCAGTGACATTAGAAGCGGCTCGAGCGAATAAAGTTGCTATCGATTGGGAAGCTTACACCCCTCCAGTGCCTGTTAAGCCTGGCATTCATATCTTCGATGATTTTGATGTGGCTATATTACGTCAATACATCGATTGGACACCATTCTTTATGACTTGGTCACTTGTGGGTAAGTATCCAACAATTTTCCAACATGAAGAAGTTGGTGAAGAAGCAAAACGTTTATTCGAAGATGCCAACGAGTTACTTGATCGAGTTGAGCGAGAAGGCCTGTTAAAAGCGCGTGGAATGTGTGGCTTATTCCCTGCTGCGAGCGTGGGGGACGACATTGAAGTTTATGCTGATGAAACTCGTACCGACGTTGTGAAAGTATTACGTAACTTGCGACAACAGACCGAGAAACCAAAAGGATTCAACTATTGTTTATCCGACTACATCGCACCTAAAGAGTCGGGTAAACATGATTGGATAGGGGCATTTGCTGTCACTGGTGGTATTGGTGAACGAGAGCTTGCTGATGAATACAAAGCACAGGGAGATGATTACAACGCAATTATGATTCAAGCGGTGGCGGATCGCCTAGCCGAAGCGTTTGCTGAGTATTTGCATGAGCGTGTCCGTAAAGAAATTTGGGGTTATGCAGCTGATGAAGATTTATCTAACGATGATCTCATTCGTGAAAAATACCAAGGTATTCGCCCTGCGCCGGGTTATCCCGCGTGTCCTGAACATACTGAAAAAGGACCGCTTTGGGAGTTACTTAATGTGGAAGAGAACATTGGTATGACTCTAACCTCCAGCTATGCAATGTATCCGGGCGCGTCAGTCTCTGGTTGGTATTTCTCTCATCCTGACTCACGTTACTTTGCGATCGCACAGATCCAAGAAGATCAGCTAGAGAGTTACGCCGATCGTAAGGGGTGGGATAGGATCGAGGCTGAAAAATGGTTAGGGCCAAACATTAACGGTTAAATTGATGTTTACCTCGTCCAAATGTAACAACTAATGAAACGACAAAGGGCTGCAAATACGCAGCCCTTTGTTTTATTGAGTTGAACTTACTTCTCAAACAACTCAGTGTGGAGTTTTTGTATGGCTTGTTTCGATACCGATTCATGGAGCAAGAAGCATAAGTTGTGAGGGCTAGCGCCATAACAAATCATGCGTAGGTTAAAATCTTCTAGCGTGCCAAAAACCTGTTTCGCGTAGCCTTTACTCTCACTCATGTTGTTTCCAATGAGAGCAACGAGGCATAGGTCATGTTCAACTTCTACCTTACATAACTCTTCTAACTCTTCTCGTGCAGCTTGCGGCAGCTGTGGTGCTCCGCCAGAGGTATCAGTTTGATCAAGTGTTAACGATACACTGATTTCAGATGTCGTGATCAAATCGACAGAGATCTTATGCTTTGCAAGGATCTCAAAGACCTTTGCTAAAAAACCGTATGCGTGGAACATATTGGCGCTGCGTAGCGTTACCATGGTTTGGTTACAACGCAAAGCTAGCGCACGGAATAACGGTGAGCTTTCGACTTGGTGGCGAATCCAAGTTCCCCCTTTTTCTGGCTCTTTCGATGACCCTACAAATACCGGAATGTCGTGGCGCAATGCAGGTACTAGCGTAGAAGGGTGAAGGATTTTAGCGCCAAAGTTAGCCATTTCTGAAGCTTCACTAAAGCTGATCTCAGGAATTGGTGAGGCTTTTGGTGCAATTCGCGGGTCTGTTGTGTAGATTCCCGGAACATCAGTCCAGATTTCTAGCCCTGCCGCTTTAACGCTCTCAGCAATTAAGGCGGCGCTGTAATCGCTGCCCCCTCGACCTAATGTTGTTGTATTACCGGCTTCGTCAGATCCTATGAAGCCTTGAGTAACAACAACGGATTGTTGGCAAAGTGGTACGAGTTTATCTTGCGCAAGCGTCGAAATTGCTTCAATGTTTGGCTCCGCGCGACCAAAGTTGTCATCAGTACGCAACACATCGCGGATATCAAAGCGCACTGCTTGAATGCCTCGCTCACACATTAACTGAGTTAGAATGTGCGTCGACATGAGTTCACCACATGCGACTAAATGATCGGTTAACTTCGCACTAGCTTGGATAGATGCAGCCTCGGCCAGGCTGGTTACGGTATCTAATATGCCATACACCTCGGCAGCAGTTTTCGTGCTGTCTTCGAGCTGAGTTAAAATGGCGTCATGAATGTTGGCCAAATTTTGTAGCAGCTCAGTACGGTGCGTTTGATCCTGAACACCGTTGGCGAGTTCTACCAATAGGTTGGTGACGCCAGAGCAAGCGCTGCTCACGACCAGGCGAGTATTTGGATTGTTTTCGATAATGGTGGCGCAACGACTCATTGCCTCAAAGTTGGCAACACTGGTTCCACCGAATTTAGCTACGTTAAATGCGCTCACTGCGTTCTCCCACGGCTTCCTAAAAAATTGTACATCCAATGTTTAGTGAGAAAAGGAACAGAGCAAAAAGAGAGGTATTTAGAATGCTATTTGAAAAATTTACCCTCAGAAGCCCTTCATCAGACTGCGCTGATGACAGTTGATGGGATTCAGCCCAATTCAACCGACAAGTCAAATCCTGCAACTTTGACTTACCTCGGCACTACTCCCCCTCAATGATTGGTGTTGGAATTGCGGTTCCACAAATCATCTACCTGGGTAGCGCTCCTCTTCTACATAAAGCTCAAACATTGAACGGTTTTGAGGCCTTAATGTCAATCAATATTTCAACCTTTATGGTGTTTTTTATTAACGATTTTGTGACACTGGTTTGACCTCCATACTTACGGCTAATTGCTGATAGAGGAAAAATCTATTAGGGTGAAGAACCCTACACCTGAGCCATGTTATTGAATAGAACTTTTAGAATGCTCAGGATAAAAGATAATCAAGGAGCTGACATGTCGATCCAAAGCTTTATTCCGCCTCACCGTATTTTAATGGGACCTGGTCCTTCTGATATTTATCCTCAAGTGTTACAAGCACTAAGCCGTCCTACGGTAGGTCACCTTGATCCTCTGTTTATCGGTATGATGGATGAGCTCAAGCAGCTATTGAAGTATGCCTTTCAAACTGACAATGAGTTCACTATTGCGGTTTCAGCGCCAGGTAGTGCAGGGATGGAAACCTGCTTTGTAAACTTGATCGAGAAAGGCGATAAAGTGATCGTTTGCCGTAATGGTGTATTTGGTGAACGCATGCGCGAAAATGTCGTCCGTGCTGGTGGTGAAGTTGTTATCGTCGATGATGAATGGGGGACGCCTGTTTCCATTGATAAAGTCGAGCAAGCACTCGAACAGCACCCAGATACAAAAATTCTTGCTTTTGTGCATGCGGAAACCTCAACTGGTGCAGTCAGTGATGCTCAAGCATTGGGTAAGCTCGCGAAACAGCATAATGCATTATCTATTGTTGATGCGGTGACATCGCTTGGTGGTGTGCCGTTAAAAGTGGATGAATGGCAACTGGATGCGGTTTACTCTGGTAGTCAAAAATGTTTGTCATGTGTACCTGGACTCTCACCAGTGACGTTTTCTCCTGCCGCGATTGAAAAGATTCAAGCAAGAACAACACCAGTACAGAGTTGGTTCCTCGATCAGAGTTTAGTTTTGGGGTATTGGAGTGGAGAAGGCAAGCGTAGTTACCATCATACGGCGCCAGTTAATAGCTTGTATGCGCTTCATGAAGCTTTATTGATACTGAAAAATGAAGGATTAGAAAACGCTTGGGCTCGTCACCAACTGATGCATGAAAAACTCAAAAATGGCTTACAAAAGTTAGGATTTGAATTTGTTGTGGACGAAGCCCATCGGTTGCCACAATTAAATGCGATTTACGTGCCTGAAGGAATTGATGAAGCAAAAGTTCGTGCTCACTTGCTAGAAACCTATAACCTAGAAATTGGTGCAGGCCTTGGGGCATTAGCTGGTAAAGCGTGGCGTATTGGCTTAATGGGTTACGGCGCTCGATCTGAAAACGTTGCGCTGTGCTTAAAAGCGTTAGAAGAGTCACTCACTGAATAAAATCATACAGCAATGAGATAAAGAAAAGCGAAGGTCATCCCTTCGCTTTTTGGTACTTATTACTCTGCACCTGAAGTGGGGGCTGGTGAGGCAGAGATTGCTTGAGAAGGTGGTTGGTAATTGACGTCACTGAAATCAATCTTCGGGAACAAAAACTGCGCTTCAGCTCTAATTTGCTCCGCTTTACTTGAGTCATCTAAGCCTTGGTAGGCCAAAATCAAATTATTATAAAATGCAGGGCGAGGCTTATCTTTGATGATTTTTAGCGACCAATCGATATAAGGCTGAATCAAGGTTGCGTCTTGTTGGTACAGCCCAAGGTTTAAAAACGTGCTATAGACATCCCAATCAAACCTGTCTTTCCAAACCACAGGGTTACTGACTTGATTCAGAATATCAGGGTTAGTTGGTCTAGTGGTCTCAAACTTCGTCAATACATAGTTCGTATGTAATGCGCTTACCATGTAAAACGTAAACGCAACGGGAAGTACCAAACTAAAAACACGCAGCAAGCTTTTGGTCACATTACTAAAGCCGACTTGTCGATAACGAGAGACGCGCTGATCGACCCAGTATAGTAGGATAACGAAGATCAACCAATGCACGAGAGAGTGGTAGAAAGGGTATTCCAGTTGTGAGTGCAATACGATAGGTATAAACAAGGCCAGCAACGCAAGACGAGTTCCGCGTTTGGCTTGATAGATTCGATACAGTACCAGTGCCATCGCTAAGAAGATGCCGATTATTGGCAGCAAGCCACCTTCGACTCCCCAGTAAAGTAGCTCATTATGCGGATGATCCATGGCTGGCAAACCTGCTGGGTAATTCTCATTTAGGGCATGTTGACGAGCCGTATACAGCATGTACTCAGATTCAAACTTGCCATATCCATAACCAGTAAAAGGCTTTTCAATCACCATGTCTAATGTTTGCGGAAAAGTATACGCTCGAGGAGACTCCATATTTACTTTTTCTGCGGCTAACCCACCTCCATCAGGAAAGGCAAGATGCATGACAACGACAGAGAGTAAGAGCCCACTTACAAGTGACACAACCCAGCGGATAAAGCGCCCTTTGGTTGCAAAGCGGTACATGTATGGAATGACCAACAACACGGCGATGACCGAGGCTAACCAACCAGTGCGTGAAGCCAACGCGACAATTAGTGGTAAGGTTAAAACTGGCACGGCATAGAGAAGGTAAACATCGCTTAACTTACGATCGTATTTGTAGGGCTGACGTGCAAGTAAATAACTTGCAATCACCAACCCTGTCGCAAGAAAGCTGGCCATTACATTGGGCTGTTGGAAAATACCATAAGGACGATTGGCCACCGTGTCGTAACCAAACGGATTGCCTGGTTTGAGATACAGATATTGTGTCAGACCAAAAATGGCTTCGATAACAACCGCAAGGACAATGAACCATAATAGGCGTTGGCGATGTTTATTACTGAAATGAAATTGTTGTAAAACAATAAAGAACAGGACACCACACCACAGGCCTATGAGCTTATTGGCTGCCAAGCTGCTATTCGCATTTGGGTACAGAATGGGCACTGTCATGATAAGAGCACTAATGAACAAGCCGATGGTTAGTTTTGAGTAACGTAGTACTCGATTATTCGCAAGTTGGTAACACCCAATGCCTAATGCAAAGCTAAAAGCAATCCAAGTTGTCGCATTGAACGAAAGCGAAAGCCCCGAACCGCCGGGGTTGGGCATGAAAAAGTGCATTGCCAACACAAATAGTGTTGCCAAGGCAATGAGAAACTTGCGATTGAGGGGAACCTGTACTTTTTCGGGAGAAAGCTTTGTTCCACTTACATGTATAGTAGCCATAGTTATTGCGTTGTTTTGAATGAAAAAAGACCAGCACTTGCTGGTCTCGATACTTTACCTGTTTTTTCTACTTCAACATAGGCTTAAGGAAGTGAGCTGTGTGCGAACCCTCGATTTGCGACACATCTTCCGGAGTGCCTTGAGCGATTATCTCGCCGCCACCCTGACCCCCTTCAGGACCAAGATCGATAATCCAGTCCGCAGTCTTAATGACGTCCAGGTTATGCTCGATCACCACGACAGTATTTCCGTGGTCGCGAAGTCTGTGCAGTACAGTGAGCAACTGCTGGATATCATGGAAGTGAAGGCCGGTTGTTGGTTCATCCAAAATGTACAAGGTTTTTCCTGTATCACGTTTGGATAGCTCTCGCGCCAGTTTCACACGCTGTGCTTCACCACCGGAGAGTGTTGTTGCCGCTTGACCCAATCGTATGTACGACAAACCGACATCCATCAGTGTTTGTAGTTTGCGAGCGATGGCAGGAACTGGATCGAAGAAGGTGCGTGCATCTTCGACCGTCATTTCTAGTACTTCATCAATAGTTTTACCTTTGTAACGTACTTCGAGCGTTTCACGGTTGTAGCGTTTACCTTTACACACATCACATGGCACATAAACATCTGGTAGGAAATGCATTTCTACTTTGATAACACCGTCACCCTGACAGGCCTCACAACGACCACCGCGTACGTTAAAACTAAAACGGCCCGGCTTGTAACCGCGAGAACGCGACTCCTGTGTGCCTGCAAACAGTTCACGGATTGGTGTAAAGATCCCCGTATAGGTTGCAGGGTTAGAGCGAGGTGTACGGCCAATTGGGCTTTGATCGATATCGATGACTTTATCGAAGTGCTCTAGACCTTTAATCGATTTATAAGGTGAAGGCTGAGCCGTTGTCGCTCCGTTAAGTTGGGTATGCGCAATTTTAAAGAAAGTATCATTAATCAGCGTTGATTTACCTGAGCCAGATACTCCTGTAATACAGCTGAATAACCCAACAGGAATTGAAAGATTAACGTTTTTAAGGTTATTACCTGTAGCGCCTAATAGCTCAACCGTTTTTTTCGGATTTCGCGGCGTGCGATCTTTCGGTACTGCGATTTCTTTAACACCACTTAAGTACTGACCTGTCAGAGAATTCGGATTCGCGACTATCTCTTCCATGGTGCCTTCCGCAACAACATTACCACCATGTACGCCAGCACCAGGACCAATATCTATGACATGATCTGCACAGCGAATCGCATCTTCATCGTGTTCTACCACAAGTACGGTATTACCTAAATCGCGCAAATGAGTCAGTGTTTTTAGGAGTCGTTCGTTATCACGCTGGTGGAGGCCAATCGACGGTTCATCTAAGACGTACATGACACCAACAAGACCTGCACCAATTTGGCTTGCTAAACGAATACGTTGAGCTTCACCGCCTGATAAGGTTTCTGCACTGCGTGATAAGTTTAGGTAGTTCAAACCGACGTTAACTAAGAATTGCAGGCGGTCGTTGATTTCCTTCATCACTTTTTCAGCGATTTGGGCGCGTTGACCTTCCAGTTTCAAGGAATGGAAGAATTCCAATGCATCAGCAATGCTGAGTTCAACAATCTCAGGTAGTGTCGTATCAGCAATAAACACGTTACGTGCTTCAAGGCGTAGACGAGTACCGCCACAGCTTGAACAAGATTTAGTGGAGATGTATTTTGCAAGCTCTTCACGGACAGAGTTGGATTCTGTATCACGATAGCGACGTTCTAGGGTATTCAGAATACCTTCGAATGGATGGCGTTTAACGCGAATATCGCCACGATCGTTGATGTATTTAAACTCAATCTCAGTACGACCTGAGCCCTTTAGAATGACATCTTGCGTTTTCTTTGGCAGAGAATTAAAAGGGGCATGGAGGTCAAAACCATAATGATCGGCCAATGAGGTGAGCATTTGGAAGTAGTAGTAGTTCTTTTGATCCCAACCGCGAATCGCACCTTGTGCCAAGCTTAATGAATCATCTTGAATGACTCGGCTTGGATCGAAGTATTGCTGCACACCCAAACCATCACAAGTGCCACATGCACCAGCAGGGTTGTTGAATGAGAAAAGTCGCGGCTCTAACTCTTGCATGCTGTAACCACATTGTGGACAAGCGAAGTTGGCGGAGAAAATAATCTCTTCACCGTCACCATCCATTGGCGCGACAACCGCAATTCCGCCTGATAATTCGAGTGTTGTCTCGAAAGATTCGGCCAAGCGCTGTTGTAAGTCTGGACGAACTTTAAAGCGGTCTACCACCACTTCAATGGTGTGCTTTTTATGTAGCTCAAGGGTTGGAGGATCGGAAAGATCGCAAGTTTCTCCATCAATACGCGCACGAATAAAGCCTTGAGCCGCTAAGTTCTCAAGCGTTTTAACATGCTCACCTTTACGTTCTTTGACAATAGGTGCCAATAGCATCATTTTGCTGCCTTCCGGCATCTCTAGGACTTTGTCCACCATTTGGCTGATGGTTTGCGCAGCAAGAGGGGCATGGTGCGTTGGACAGCGGGGTTCGCCCACACGAGCATACAATAGACGTAAGTAGTCGTAGACTTCGGTAATTGTACCGACGGTTGAACGCGGGTTATGAGAAGTAGATTTCTGTTCAATAGAAATCGCAGGTGATAACCCTTCAATGTGGTCGACATCGGGTTTTTCCATCAGAGACAAAAACTGACGAGCGTAGGCAGAGAGAGACTCTACGTAGCGTCGTTGGCCTTCTGCATACAATGTATCGAAAGCGAGAGAGGATTTACCGGAGCCACTTAGTCCAGTAATGACAATCAGTTTATCGCGAGGGATTGTAAGATTAATGTCTTTAAGGTTATGGGTTCGGGCACCGCGAACTTCTATTTTATCCATCGTTTTTGCTCTATGTATAACCAAGTGGGGCAAGTATTACATAGTGTGAGAAATGTGCAAAGAAAATTACTGGATAAAAAAACAGTAAAGTAAAAAGCCCAGCGTTGTGCTGGGCTTTCGATACAGTAATTTCGTACTATAACGATGCTTTATACTGCTTTTTGTGTTGCGTGCTTACCTAGCTCAGAGGTTTTTTCATCTTTTAGATACAGGTTTTCAAAACAATAGTTAGTTGCTTCGATGTAACCTTCAACGCTACCACAGTCAAAGCGTTTGCCCTTGAATTTGTAAGCCAATACACAGCCCGCTTTTGCTTGTTTTAGCAGCGCGTCAGTGATTTGAATTTCACCACCTTTACCTGGTTCGGTGTTTTCAATCAGTTCAAAAATATCGGGAGTCAGGATGTAGCGGCCAATGATAGCAAGGTTGCTAGGTGCCGTGCCTTTCTCTGGTTTTTCTACCATGTCGTCTACGCGATAGATGTCGTCTTTGATCATTTCACCAGAGATAACGCCGTATTTGTGCGTTTCTTCGGCTGGTACTTCTTGCACTGCAACGATAGAACAGCGGAACTGCTTAAATAGTGCCACCATCTGAGCCAGTACGCCCTCTTGCTCGTTCACACAAAGGTCATCAGCAAGAACAACAGCAAATGGCTCATCGCCTACCAATTCTCGTCCAGTTAGAATCGCGTGGCCCAAGCCTTTCATTTCGCGTTGACGTATATAAGTGAAGTTTGCAGATTCAATGATTTCACGGATATCTACCAACAGCTCTTCTTTGTTGGTACCGCTAATCTGATGTTCCAGTTCGTAGTTCTTATCAAAGTGGTCCATGATCGAGTGCTTGCCACGACCTGTCACAATACACATGCCGTTCATACCAGCTTGGATTGCTTCTTCGACACCGTATTCAATAAGCGGTTTGTTCACGACTGGCATCATCTCTTTTGGCATAGATTTCGTTGCCGGTAGGAAGCGTGTGCCATAGCCTGCAGCAGGGAACAGACATTTTTTTATCATTGGGGGAATATCCTATCTCGTTTTTATCAAGAATCTGCGCATAACTTTAACACGAGAGGTATCAATGAATCATGAATAAAGTAGGAAAAAATGTGAGACTCGGTGCGGAAAAAAGATGAGCGACTCGTCATTTCAGTTATCAGAGCCGCTCACATTGCATCATGACATTAAGTTTTGGTCTGCCCAGGCGATTGCCTGTACTCGGTTCTTTACGGATAGCTTTTTGAATATCTGATACAAGTGCGATTTGATGGTGAATTCACTGACGAATAACTCCTCGGCCATCTGACTGTTCGAGGCGCCAGCTTGTAGGCAACGCAGTACTTGTAGCTCACGAATGGTTAGGTCTACCGTAGCTGGTGCAGTATGAGTATTAATGACATTGCGGTAATAGTGTAAAAGTTGACTGGTTACATTACGCGGCAGCCAGTTTTGACCGTTAACAATGCCTTTTAACCCTTCTCCAATTTGCTCTAGCGTATCTTCAGAATAAAACACACCTTTTAATTGACCAAATGAAAGAAGTTCATCTGTGGTTAGTCTTTTAGGCACGTTGAAGACAACGGTTTCAAAGTTTTTCCATACAAGAGGCAAGTTTTTGATCGATTGAACAAGTGATTTATGTTCACTGAAGTCGATCAGTAGAATTTTATTACGGTGTTGTGGCTTGGCTTCCATGAGTGCTGCGGTTGAAATCACCGGGATGCTCATATCAACGTACTTTTCGAGTGCCGCCACTTTTTTTTGCGCATTATCTTCCATACTGATCAGAAATAGCTTTCTTGCGTAAGCCGACTTTCTCACGTGTTCCAATCTCCCTGGGTTCAATAGAAGCCATAAACTGGCATTAAAGAGAGGCCATAACCATCGCTTTACTGAATAAATGCGTTCGAATTCAAAGCTTCACGAAACGATGTCTGCAACGCGAATCAAAAATGCTACACACGTAAGTTGAAATACGATTTGGGTTCTAGAGGATGACTCAATAGATCACAATGGTATTAGACTTTAATCAAAACATTAAAGCGTGCTATTCTAATGCGCTAAAATTTTATATATCCAGAGTGAAACGGAGCACATCATGGCCAGCCGTGGAATTAACAAAGTTATTTTGGTGGGGAATCTAGGTAACGACCCTGAAATTCGTTACATGCCGAATGGCGGTGCAGTAGCAAACATTACTATTGCGACTTCTGATTCATGGCGTGATAAAGCGACTGGCGAACAGCGCGAAAAAACGGAATGGCACCGTGTTGTGTTGTTCGGCAAACTTGCGGAAGTAGCAGGTGAGTACTTGCGTAAAGGCTCTCAAGTTTACATTGAAGGGCAACTGCAAACTCGCAAATGGCAAGATCAAAGTGGCCAAGATCGCTACTCAACTGAGGTAGTTGTTCAAGGCTTCAATGGTGTGATGCAAATGCTTGGCGGTCGTGCTCAAGGTGGCGGCGCACCTATGGGCGGTCAACAGCAGCAGCAAGGTGGATGGGGTCAGCCTCAACAGCCAGCTCAGCAGCAGTACAATGCGCCTCAGCAACAGCAACCACAACAACAGGCTCCGCAGCAACCACAGCAGCAGTACAATGAGCCACCAATGGATTTTGACGACGATATCCCGTTCTAAATTCTGCTTATGCTTGAATCGAAAAGGCCGCGAATATCGCGGCCTTTTTATTGTCGCAATCTAATGATTTCACAGGCTTCTCTTGGCAAGGTTAGGCGTAACAATAAAACTTATCAATGAGTGTGATTTTCTTTATGCTCCAGCCTCTCACTATCAGACTAATCCGATTGTTTGATGAACTCTTATCAAGTATAAATATTTCAATAAGGTATATGATGAATAAAAAAGGAATTTGGTATTCATGAGGTATACCCCAACTCTTAAGTTAAGCACACGGCTGGTGGCCTTTGTCACCATGATCGTTATCTGCGCCATGTTTATCTTGTTTGTCGGTGGCACCCTCTCTTTTAAACGTCTTGGGCAGGAATATCTCACCCATTATTTAGAAGGGATCGTAGAGGTGGTCGACAAGGAGATGGAAGATCCTGGCGCCGCTTATTCTATGCAGCGCTGGATGCCGAAAATGCTGCAGGCTTCCAATATTGTCGAAATGACGTTGTCGACCAACAACGCCGTTGTTTATCGCTTCAAAGATACTTCTCATCAAATGGAAGCGTCAGTCTTGTTTGAGGCTGAGTACCAGTTGACTCACAATCAAGATTACACGATTCACTTTAAAGCAATTCCCCCTTACTTAGGTTACAGCTACTCAATGCAGGCGCTTTGGTCGATCACGCTTGCCGTTGTATTGATCATCTTCTGCTTAATGCGCGGCGTGGCATGGCTTAAAGAGCAATTAGAAGGCTCCGAAATGCTCGAAGAGCGAGGCAGAATGATCCTGGCTGGTAGGGTGGAGCAGTATGCCAAAGGTGACAAAAAAGAATGGCCTTACACCGCCAGTGAAGCGCTCGATGTATTAATCGAAGAGTTACAAGATGCGCGTCAAGAGCGAAGCCGATTTGATACCTTTATTCGAACTCAAACCTTCCTTGATAAGCTAACCGGTACCGCTAACCGAGTGTTATTTGATAGCAAGTTGGAATCGGCGTTACTAGAAAGTGGGGCTCGCGGCGCCGTGTTGCTAGTGCGTATTCAAGACTGGAAACTGGTTGAAGAAGAGCAAGATAAGCAAATTACGGATGAGTTTATTGTTGAAGTTGGGAGTTTATTGTCCAATTTAGTTCAACGATACCCAGATGTTGTATTTTCCCGTTATTACGATGCTGATTTTGCGCTTTTTCTACCGCACCAAAGTGCGAAAGATGTGGCTAACCTTGCCTCGCAATGCATTCGCCAGTTAGAAAAGTTAATGCCGCCAGAGCCACTTGATCCAGACAACTGGTGCCATATTGGCATCACCACTTATAAAGAAGGTGAGCGACACAGCCAAATCATTGATGAAGCCGAGACTGCTTTGCGTAGTGCGCAACTACAAAATAACAATAATTGGAGTCGCTTCAAAAAATGGAACCACGATGAAGAAGCTCGCGGAAGTGTGAGGTGGAGAACGTTATTTGACACAGCACTTACACCTGAAAGTGTGATACTCTACGCACAATCTGCGCACCCAATAAGTGACGCGACGCATAAAAAATCATTATATGAAGAGTTAACATGTCGGATTCGCGATCCTGAGAATGGGATTGTTAAAGCGTCTCGGTTCATTTCTGCGATCAGACAGGTTGGTTATGAAGCGCAAATGGATAAGTCGGTTATTAATAAATTCTTAAGAGAGTTTAAGGATAATTTTGATAACTCAAGATCGTATGTGCTCAATTTGAATGTAACGCCATTTTCTAACCGAGAGTACTTTAAATGGTTTCGTGATGAACTCTTACAGTTGTCACGTGAGCAGAGAAAGTGTCTCAGTTTTGAGTTTGTTGAAGCACAATTTGTAAGACACTTAGACTTTATGCGACCAGTCGCTAAAATGCTGGCCGGTTTAGGGTGCCACTTAATGGTTGGGCAGGCTGGGCGTACCATTGTCAGCACTCACTATTTAAAAGAAGTGGACATTCGTTACCTTAAACTTCATCGCAGTTTAGTAGCAAAAATCGACCAACGTCATGAAAACCAGCTATTTGTTCGCAGTATGCTAGGTGCGGCGGCAAACAGTAAAACTAAAATTATAGCAGTGGGAATTGAGAATCAGAACGAGCTCAACACATTAATTGAGCTCGGGGTTTATGGTGGGCAAGGGCGTTACTTTTCTGCGGAGCAGCAGTTTCTTCCTCGTCCCCAAGCGTTGCCGAATTCTCAATCAGAATCCCAAGTTAAATTGGGAAGACGAAATCGCTGGCGGAAAAAATAAAGATAATAATCATGGATTTCAAAGCACTATTCGACAAGCTTAAGCGATCATCTAGTGGTGGTCGCTCCTGCTTTTTGGTTATTCAGCCAGACGCCGTTTATTTATCATCTTCAATCAAAAGTAGTCGTCCATACCAATTTGATATTTCTGAGTCCAATTGGGAAAAAGCCGTTGAGCAAGCATTGAGCGTTGCAGCGAGTGCGTATGATTCATTAACGGTTGTTCTTTCTCATAACTATTACCAGATGTACCAAATCGACAAACCGGTCATGCCGCGTCAAGAATGGCCAGCCGCATTACCGTTTTTGTTGAAAGAACTGATCTCTGAGCGTGCCATCGACATTATTGCCGATGCGGTCGAGTTACCGAATTCAACCAAAGTGCAAGCATACGTCTTATCGCGAAAAATATTGGATAAGATTGTGTTACTGGCCAGTCGAGCCCAGTTACCATTAGAAGCCATTCTTCCTGAAGACGATATTTGGGGAGAGACTGCGGGTGAACTAGGAAACTTCCTATTATTACAACGCAGTGTGCGTGGTCATTTCCGTATAAGCGCTTTTGTCGAAAATACTATTGCGTTCCACCGCTCTATTCGCAGTGTGACGCCACCGTTAACGGGGGTTCCGTCTAGCGATTTACAGATGGACAGTCTGTCGTTAGAACTGCAACGTTCGATTGACTATCTTTCATCTCAGTTACGCCACGTGCAATTACATCAATTGAAAGTGTGCTGTGATGAAGAGGATGAGAGCGAGCTTGTTCAGGCTCTGAACTACCGTTTAAGTACTAAGGTTTCACCGTTATTACCACCAGAACATGAGCTATCAGGACATGTTTTGGCTGACACTGCGGCTACTTCAAATACTCGACGCGTCAACTTATATCCCGATTACTTAAAGCCGAAAAAAGAGCTCCTGACGCTAAAAAATATCGCGTTATCTTGGGGCGTTGCGGCGGCTGCAATTCTATTTTCTTACGGTTATGTCACTTGGCAGAGCAGCGGTTTGAAAGATGAGATTGCTATTGTAAAAAGTAAAGGCGATATCATGAAGTCAGAGCTTGAACGTTATCAAGTCAAGCTACGTAAGCATCAACCTGACAATAATAAGCTGGCAGCTAAAGCCCGCTTAGAGCGTGAAGTCAAGGCGAAGCGAGACTCGCTTAAAGCTGTCGGGAAATACGATGACTCGCAACGCACGGGTTACTCTGGCGTGATGCAATCATTAGCGAAGCTAGGAAACCAAGAAATTTCTTTGTCCGAAATTCGAATCAATACCCATACCTTAGACCTGAAGGGACTAGCGAAAAAACCGAGCTCAGTGCCCAATTGGGTCAGCCAATTTAAAAATGAAATTAGCTTGGTTGGCCGAACGTTTGATGACGTCAAAATAGGTCGAAATGATAAGGATATTGTGACGTTTGAACTAAAAACGCGCGAGGATAAAGAGAAATGAACGAATTCTGGCTCTCATTAGAAGGGCGCTTTGGCGAAATGAGTACGCGTGAAAAAGTGCTCACCGCATTGTGCGGTTTAGTTGTCGTGATCATGTTGCTCTTTACGCTGGTATTGGAGCCAAAGCTTAACGAGATCATCAGTAATGAGAGGCAACTAAGTAATTTAAAGCAAGCCAATCAAAAGATTGAAATCGATACGCTACGTATTCAGGCGCAACTTAAGAAAGATCCAAATGCTGAGATTGATCGCGCGATATCTAATCTGTTAGCTGAGAGTCAGCATCTTTCGATGCAATTAGCGGAGATCATCGAGCATCTTATTACACCTTCGCAAATGGCTGAGCTGCTTGAAAATGTGTTGGAGCAGCAAAGTGGCATTCACCTTTTGTCTCTGCAAACCTTGCCATCTGAGCCAATAACGGAAGATAAAGAAGCATCGCAATACTCTGGTTACTACGTGCATCCTGTTCGTATGGAACTGACTGGTGACTATTTTTCTATTGCTAATTATCTGAATAAATTGGAGAGCCTTCCTGCGAGTTATTACTGGCGCAGCTTTAGTTATAAAGTCGAAGAGTACCCGAAAGCGAAGCTTGTGTTAGAAGTCTACACACTAGGATCTAGAGAGGAGTTTATTGGTGGTTAACAAACTCATCATCTCATTGCTTGTTATGGCAGCGGCAGGAACCGCTTGGGCAAACCAGGACCCAACGGCCCCACTTGGTTGGGAAAAGCCAGCGGTTGAAACGTCAGCGAAACCAAAAGTTAAACGGTACCGACTGCCTAAGCTCAACAGTATTGTGTGTAAGCCAAGTACTGATTGTATCGCGATTATGGATAACAAACTTGTCGAAAAAGGCGAGCTATTTAAGGGTTATCGCGTCGCGAGCATTAATAGTGAATTTGTAACTTTAAAGCGTGGTAACCGTCAGTGGGACCTAGAGCTTTTTGATTTAAACGTAAAACAATAATAACCAGAGCCCGATCAGATATGCGCAAATTAGTTGTAGGAATAACGATTGCTTCTTTAATGGGATGTTCAATGGGTCATCGGAATCCAGTGGAAGTTAAAGAAGCGCTCAATGAATCGATCAATCAAGCGAACAGCCGCACATTGGAAGAAATCCCTTCTTCTGTTGAGGCAGACTTGATGCCAAATTTAGACTCGAACGTTGCATCAGAGCAAGGCACCTCGAAGCGTTTTCGTATTCAGGCGAATGCGGTCGATGCAAGAAGCTTTTTCGCCTCATTAGTGAAAGGCACTGAGTACAGCGTGGCGATTCACCCATCGGTACAAGGTAATATCACCGTCAACTTGTCAGATGTGACATTGGATGAAGTTCTGAATGTCGTACAGAATATGTATGGCTATGACGTGGTGAAGTCTGGCAAAGTTATTCAAATCTACCCAGCAGGTATGCGTACTGTGACCATTCCAGTCGATTACCTGCAGTTCAAGCGTTCTGGTCGCTCATTAACCAGCATTGTTACGGGCTCTGTAACCTCGGCTGGTACGTCTAATTCTGGTGGTAGCTCAGACAGTTCTGACTCGTCAGACTCTAACAATGGAAACAACAACGATAGCTCGACCACATCTACGGGTGGTACACGCATTGAAACCATCACTGAGAGTGACTTCTGGCCTATGCTGCAGCAAGCTGTTGCGAATCTAATTGGTTCAGGCAAAGGGCAAAGTGTGGTTGTAACGCCACAAGCGGGAGTTATTACGGTTCGAGCATTTCCAGATGATATTCGCGAAGTACGCGAGTTCTTAGGTGTATCGCAGGAGCGCATGCAGCGCCAGGTCATTCTTGAAGCTAAAATCCTAGAAGTGACGTTGAATGATGGCTACCAACAAGGCATCAACTGGTCAAACTTATCGGCGTCAATTGGTAACTCGGGTAGTATCGTAGTCAACCGCCCTGCATCGGCATTACCACCATTGGATGCGATTGGCACGCTCTTGGGCGGTCAAACCAACGTGACTATTTCGGATGGTAACTTCAATGCAGTGTTGAGCTTTATGTCTACGCAAGGTGACTTGAACGTCCTTTCGAGCCCTCGTATTACCGCTGCCAACAACCAAAAATCTGTCATCAAAGTCGGTACCGATGAGTACTTTGTTACCGAGCTATCGAGTAATGCAGGCAACGGTGAAAACTCAAATGCAGTTCCTGAAGTGGAACTGACGCCATTCTTCTCGGGTATTTCCCTCGATGTGACTCCGCAAATTGATAACAAAGGCAATGTGTTCCTGCATGTTCACCCCGCAGTTATTGAAGTTACAGAAGAAGTGAAGCAATTGAACTTGGGCGGAGATTTCCAAAACATCCAACTGCCATTAGCGAAAAGCTCTATTCGTGAATCAGACTCGGTTATTCGTGCTAAAGATGGCGATGTTGTGGTTATCGGCGGGTTGATGAAACAGCAAAATCGTGAGCTTGTTTCTAAAGTCCCATTTTTGGGCGATGTACCAGCATTGGGGCATTTGTTCCGCAACGTGAATAACGTAACTGAGAAAACAGAATTGGTCATCTTGCTAAAACCGACCGTAGTTGGCGTGAACTCTTGGCAGAAAGAGCTAGAGCGCTCTCGTGATCTGCTGCAAGAGTGGTTCCCAGATGCGCAATAAGCGCTGGGAAAGGTTCTGTTTTTCAATAGGTTTGTGATTCGAGTATGTACTTGTCACACTTTGGATTCCGAGTTCAGCCTTTTTCGTTAACCCCAAATACAGAAATGTTCTTGGGGTTAGTCCCTCACTATGAGGCGATCCAAACCATCCTAGCTGCCGTGCAAATGGGAGAAGGGGTGATTAAGGTGACGGGAGAAGTAGGCACTGGAAAAACCATGGTATGCCGTAAGCTGATCGAGCAGATTGAATCTGAAGTTGAGCTTATTTACTTACCCAATCCAGTGTTGAATGGGGAACAGTTGCAGTTTGCTGTCGCCAGAGAGTTGGGTATCGAGAACGATGATCCGCTGCGTATCGTTTCCCTCATTCAAGAGCACTTGATTCAAGTACATTACTTGGGAAAGAAAACCGTCTTGATCGTTGATGAAGCGCAAGCTCTTTCCCCACAAGCTTTAGAAACATTACGTCTATTTGGCAACTTAGAAACGGAACAAGATAAGCTCATTCAATTGGTGTTATTCGGACAACCTGAGTTGGATGACAGATTAGCTAATCATGAGCTAAGGCAATTTCGTCAACGCATTACGTTTAGTTGCCAGTTACGTCCTCTCTCTATCGATGAAGGCGTGGCTTACATCAATAATCGTTTAGATAAAGCAGGCAATGGGGCGCACATTTTTTCTATTGAACAGAAAAAAGCGATTTGGCGTTCATCCATGGGGATTCCGCGCTTGATAAACCAAATTAGTCACAAGTCGTTGCTTGCTGCATTTAATGATCGTTGCACACTATTGAAAAATCATCACGTTTATGCCGCTATGCACGATACGTTTGATGCCCGTAAACCTAAGTTTAAAACACCCGTATTTTGGGGATGGAGTCAACCTTGAGTGCCATCAATAAAGCATTATCAGAACTTGCTGAAAAAACATCGCCGTCAGAGCTTACTCGTGCGGAGATTCCAAGTGTCTCACGCAGTAAACCTTGGCTTTGGCTTGTCGCCGGTTTTTCGTTAAGCCTTGCGGTTGGTAGCTGGGCGGTCTCTCGCGGTCCTGTCCCTTCAGGCGAGCTATCACAATTTCAAACCGACGCTATGCCATTGTCGTCTGTGAATGTCTCACCAATTGTTTCATCGGAGCGCACTCACTCGCCAACGAGTAAAAAGACGCCCGATACAACTCATGTGGTTTACACCAAACCAGCCACGCAGCCGGTAGCGCAACAGCCTCACATGCAAGAGACTGATAGGTTCACGCCAAAATCTGAGATAAATATCGCCTCAGATGATGCAGTTTTACTCGCGCAGTTAGCAACGATGCCGAGCGAGGAACAATCTAATCACGTAACCCACACAACATCAGAAAACAGTTCAATGCGCATTGAGCAGGTTGAGCTTACTCACCGCCAATTATCTCTTAAAGCGGTTAGCCGAGCGGAAAAAGCACTGGATGCTAACGATATGCAAACGGCGTTATCGGCTTATGCCGAGGCGTTGCGTTATGAGCCAATGAATGCAGACACGCGTCAAAAGTTATCAGCGTTGTACTTTGGTAAAGGTGACACGCGTAAAGCATATGAGATTATTCAAGAAGGTATCAACCTAGATACGAACAACCAAGTACTCCGCTTGGCCTTGTCTAAGTTGTTAGTGAAAGCTAATCAACCTGAAGCGGCGCTGAGCCCGCTTGTTCATTTGCCTCCAGTACCAAGTCGAGATTACTTGGCGATGCGTGCGGCATTGGCACAAAAACACAAGCAAAATGACATTGCGCTTGAGAGCTATCAACTCCTCACTCAGCGTGAGCCGGAAAACGCGCGCTGGTGGTTAGGTTTGGCTATTCAACAAGAGCGCGCCCTGGCTTTTACTGCCGCGATTAACTCTTACAACCAAGCTCTGGGTAAAGTTGGCATTTCGAATCAATCGCAAGCATTTATCCGTGACCGTTTGAACATCTTGAAAGAGTTGGAGAGCGCACAATGAAAATTCAGTTGAGAAAACGCTTGGGCGATCTTCTGGTTGAGGAAGGTATCGTCTCTGAAGAACAAATCCAGCAAGCACTAAACGCACAACGCAGTACCGGGCAGAAGTTAGGGGATGCGTTAATTGACCTTGGCTTTATTACTGAAAAGCAAATGTTGGACTTCTTGTCTCAGCAGCTTGGTTTGCCACTGATCGATCTTGGTCGTGCGCCTGTGGATGCCGAAGCCGTGCAGATTTTACCTGAGGTACACGCACGTCGCTTACGTGCGATGGTCGTTGCTCGAAATGGGGACACACTGCGCGTTGCTATGAGCGACCCAGCGGACTTGTTCATCCAAGAATCATTGATGAACTTGTTAGGTCAATACAACCTTGAGTTCATTGTGGCTTCAGAGCGTCAGCTTATTTCAAGCTTTGACCGTTATTACCGCCGTACTAAAGAGATCGCCTCCTTTGCTGAGCAGCTGCATGAAGAGCATAAAGATGTACAAAGCTTTGATTACGGTATTGATGAGGCCGACAGTGAAGAGGTTACCGTTGTAAAGCTGGTTAATTCCATGTTTGAGGATGCGGTACAGGTTGGAGCTTCGGATATTCATATTGAGCCAGACGATCAAGTATTGCGTTTGCGCCAGCGTATTGATGGCGTATTGCATGAAACGCTCTTAAATGAAGTGAATATTGCATCGGCTTTGGTTCTTCGACTGAAGTTGATGGCACACCTAGATATTTCTGAAAAGCGCTTGCCGCAAGATGGCCGATTCAATATCAAAGTTCGTGGCCAATCAATTGATATTCGTATGTCGACGTTACCAACGCAGTACGGAGAATCTGTAGTAATGCGCCTGCTTAACCAGTCCGCTGGTTTGCGTCCGTTAGAAGAGTCGGGCTTGCCGCCAGACTTGCTTGCTCGCTTACGTCGACAGTTGGCGCGTCCGCATGGCATGATTTTGGTTACCGGGCCGACAGGTTCCGGTAAAACCACCACGCTTTACGGCGCATTGAGTGAGCTCAACGAACCTGGGAAAAAGATCATTACAGCAGAGGACCCGGTTGAATATCGTCTGCCTCGCATCACTCAGGTACAGGTTAACAGCAAGATCGATCTAACTTTCTCGCGTGTTCTTAGAACCTTTTTACGTCAAGATCCAGACATCATTCTTGTTGGTGAGATGCGTGACCAAGAGACGGTAGAAATTGGTCTGCGAGCTGCACTAACGGGTCACTTAGTATTGAGCACTCTCCACACCAACGATGCTGTCGACAGTGCGTTACGTATGATCGACATGGGTGCGCCGGGTTACTTGGTTGCTAGTGCAGTCAGAGCTGTGGTGGCGCAGCGTCTTGTGCGCCGAGTTTGCCCTGATTGTAAAACAGAAGACCACTTAGATGAGTCTCGCCAGCAGTGGTTAGCTGGGCGTTTCCCAAATCAAGTTAGCACCATTTTTTATAAAGGCGCAGGTTGCCAAAACTGTAATTTGACTGGTTATCGAGGCCGAATCGGTGTGTTTGAAATGCTCGAACTTGAGCAAGAGATGATGGATAAGTTGCGCGCTAATGATGCGGTTGGCTTTGCGCAAGCCGCGCGCCGCTCAGAAAACTATAAGCCACTGCTTGCTTCTGCAATGGAACTGGCGCTACAAGGCACCGTCAGTTTGGACGAAGTGATGACCCTAGGTGAGGGCGATGCTTCTGGTAAGACTGATCCCATTTTCATATAGGTAAGTGAATGCCAACTTTTCGTTATCAAGGCCGCACGCTAGACGGCTCATCCACTAACGGCAAAATCGAAGCAGTGAACTCTGAAGCTGCAGCGGAAGCATTGATGAATAAAGGGGTCATCCCGCTCAATGTACGTTTAGAGAAAGAGTCGGCAAAAAGCCAAGTGAGCTTATCTAAGCTGTTTGTGCCTGCTATTCCGTTGGAAGTAATTATTCTTTTCTCTCGCCAGTTGTTTAGTTTGACTAAAGCTGGCGTACCTTTGCTGCGCTCTATGCGTGGCTTGTTGCAAAATTGCGAAAACAAACAGCTCAAAGAGGCGCTAGAAGATGTCGTTTCTGAACTGAGTAATGGCCGAGGTTTGTCTTCTGCGATGCAGCAACACAGTAAAGTATTCAGCCCTCTGTTCGTTTCTATGATCAACGTCGGTGAGAATACGGGTCGGCTTGACCAAGCGCTATTGCAACTGGCGAATTACTACGAACAGGAACTTGAGACTCGCAAACGCATTAAAGCGGCGATGCGTTATCCGACGTTTGTCATTATCTTTATCACCATTGCCATGTTTGTATTGAATATCTTGGTGATCCCTGAGTTTGCATCGATGTTCACGCGCTTTGGGGTTGAGCTACCACTGCCGACGCGTATTTTGATCGCGACTTCTAATTTCTTTGTTAATTATTGGGTGTTGCTGGTTGTGGCAATGATTGGCGCGTTTACGGTGTTCAGAGCGTGGGTGGCGACGGCTGATGGTCGGGAGAAGTTCGATAAGTTTCGGCTTCGGCTGCCAATTGTAGGCGATATCGTTAATCGTGCGCAGCTTTCTCGTTTTGCCAGAACCTTTTCGTTGATGCTGAAATCAGGGGTGCCACTTAACCAGTCTTTGGCTTTGGCCGGGGAAGCCTTAGGGAACCGTTTTTTAGAAAACCGAATTCTTGAGATGAAGTCCGCAATTGAAGCGGGTAGCACCATTTCAGTGACGGCCATCAACAGTAAAATATTCACCCCATTGGTGATTCAGATGATTGCAGTAGGTGAAGAAACTGGTCGTATTGATGAGTTGCTGCTGGAGGTGTCGGACTTTTACGATCGAGAAGTCGATTACGATCTAAAAACGCTGACCGCAAGAATAGAACCATTACTTTTGGTGATTGTCGCAGGCATGGTCATGGTGCTGGCATTGGGTATCTTCCTACCAATGTGGGGAATGCTCGACATCATCAAAGGCGGCTAATAGTGGTTGAAAATCAAAGCCGAGCAACGCTTATTGTGTTTGGGGTTATTGCTACGATTATGGCGGTGGGTTTGGCGGTCAAATTACGTCCTGTGACCGAGCAAGCACAAGTAACAGGGGCTAAGTTGGCGAGAGTTTGGATGCAAGATAGTGTTCAGCGTTATCGTCAAGCTTGGCTAGTACAAGGCGAGCCAGAGCATATGCTGATGGATGGTTTTAACCTTACTATGACTGAGGACGGGTTAGTGTCTCCCTTTACTCAGCAAGGTGTATTAGATTGTGGTTATTGGCTAGCGGTGCATTACCCCCAACGTAAAATAATGACCAACAAGTTAATAGATATCAGTGGAGCCATCAAAACTGATCGTTATGTCTGTCACTACACTTATGAAAATGGTCAGTCGATTGTAGTTATCTTAACTGCTAATCAACTGAAAATAGACGTCGAAATGTCGGCAGAGTGAATTTTTTGACACCTAATCACTATAATTGGTAATGAAAGTCGGTATAATGCAATCATTACCATAAGTAACAGGCTGTAATAGTGGGTAAACAATAATGTGTTTTTCTCATTGCAGCATGAACTGAATAATGGCGAATCGTCATTCTGCTCAAGCGGTAGATACAGTATCCACTTCACGGTCAGTTTTAGTGAACGTTGCTGCCCCAAACCGTTTTGACAATATCCAAAATGGTCGCGTGACCTAAACAAAACTTTGCAGTTGTACTGCATGCTTACATAGAGAGAGTAAACAATGAAAAGACAAGGTGGTTTCACCCTTATCGAATTGGTAGTGGTAATTGTAATCCTAGGTATTCTAGCGGTCACTGCAGCACCACGTTTCCTTAACCTGCAAGATGATGCTCGTAACTCTGCTCTTGAAGGTCTGAAAGGCGCTATCACTGGTGCTGCTGGTATTACTTACGGTAAAGCAGCAATTGAGGGTGTTGAGTCTAAAAACCCAGGCTCTATCAGTGTTGGTAACAACACTTTGAACCTTGTATACGGTTACCCTGCTGCTACATCACAAGCTCTAGGTTTGGTGGTCGATGGCCTAAGTGAAGATTGGAAAGTTGGTAGCACATCAACAACTGGTACAATCTTCTTTGGTTATGAAGGTTACAAAAACAAGTGTGTTCGCTATGTTGATGCCGCAAATAGCGGTACTTCTGCTGCAGTTGTAACAGTAGTTGATGGTACAACTACAATTTGTAACGAATTCTAAAGTTTCAAAGGCCAGCTAGTCTGGCCTTTATCTCTTTACTTTGATTAATCTCGGAATAGTTCATATGCGTAAATCATCGGGTCTTAGTGCAATAGAGTTTGTGGTTGTGCTAATTATCTTGGGTGTGATTGGTTATGTGGTATTACCAAGATTTATCAGCTTTGAATCAGAAACTTATGAGGCTAAGTGGGAGCAAACTAAGCAGACCGCAGAGCACGTTTCTGAGACGCTAAGCAACAAAGAAACGTATGATCGAATTGAAGAAGAGATTGGTCGTTCAAAAGGGCAAAATAACTAGCTATTGGTTATTTGTTCGTCTGTTCACACTTCGAATCGAAAAATTATAAACCTATCATTAATCTCATAATTTCATCGTATACTTATCTCGCTTGTTCTAAGCCTAAGGTTGGGTTATGAAAATTCGCAGCTCTGCATTAGGGTTCACGTTAATGGAGTTAATCCTCGTGATTGTTCTCCTCTCTATCCTTTCACTTTTTGCAGCCAGCCGTTTTATGGACTCTGGCAGTTTCTCTGCATATGCATTACAAGAACGTGTGATTTCTGTGATTCGCCAAGTGCAGGTGAATCGTATGCAGTCGAATGCTACAAGTCCTGATAACAACTTTCGTTTACAAGTTTCTAGCTCATGTGTTGGTTCGGTTGCTGCCTGTGTACTAGCAGGCAGTGCACGAGATGCTCGTAGTGACGTGGTTATCGATAAGTCCGCAAGGTTTTCCGTTATCAGCGGTGCCGCAAATACAATTAATTTTAACCTTCTCGGCAATCCTGTAAGTGGTGCTGTAAACATCTTAATTGAAGATAAGCACGGTCGAAGCCGCTGCCAAGTTGAAATTAATACTCAAGGTTATGTTTCAAAAGGTACATGCTCATGAAGAAATCTAGTGGCATGACTTTGATAGAAATGATCATCGCGATTGTTTTAATGGGCATTGCGATGGTGGCGTTTACTTCTTTTCTTGTCCCTCAAATTCGAGATTCCGCCATCCCTCATTATCAAACCCGCGCGGCCGCATTAGGCCAAGGTTTCATGTCTCAGATATTGGCGCGAGGCTTTGATGAAAACAGTGATTTTGATGGTGGTTTGGTACGCTGTGGTGAGACTGTCCTTGGTGGTACGGAGTGTTCCACAAGCCTCGGGGCGGATAGTGGTGAATCCAATCCAACTAGTTTTAATGATGTCGATGACTATATCGGTTGCTGGTATACGAAAAGCACAAAGGCTAAATGTAACTCTTCGCCCTTATATGAGCTGAGTAACGTTCTTGGTACGTCTATGGAAAATGATTACAAGAACTTTCGAGTAGAAGTGAAAGTGCAATACGTTGAATCAGACGGTACGGGTGTAAATAATCCTTCACTGGAAGATATCACGGCGTATAAACGAGTCACTATGACTATTTACGCCGGACAAACACAGCCTTTAACACTGTCTGCGATAAGGGGAAACTACTAATGAAAAATCGTGGTTTCACTTTAATAGAAATGGTCATCACTATTGTGGTTGGTAGTTTTATCATGCTTGGAATTGCTGGCTATTTGCAGTTAGGAGCAAAGGGCTATGCCGACACTATCGATAGGCAGAAACTACAAACTCAGGCTCAGTTCGTTATTGAGAAAATGTCTCGAGAAATTCGTCATGCGGTGCCGAATAGTTTTTTTATCAATGAGAAAGAGAAAAACTGTCTGATGTTTATGCCGATAGAGCATTCTGGTTTTTATGCAATTTCTGGAAATGATATACAGTTTGTGGTGGGTTTTTTTGGTACTAATGCTCCCGAATTTGATAGTGGCTTGAAAATGGTGATTAACCCAACACGGCTAAGTGATTTAACCTCATCCACTCATAGTGTTGATGTTGGAGCGCTTTCTCCAGATTCGGATAAAGCATATAAGATTATTGATGGCGCTAGTTTAGTAACCAGTCGCTCCGTTTCTAATCGACACTATCTCTATGATCCATCTAAGTCAGTGAAATATTGCTTTGTAGGCCCACAGATACAGCGTAACGGCGAAATAATTGCCGACAATCTTGTTTATGTTGATGATCAATCTCAGAGTTATTTCAAATATGACGATACATCGCTTCATCGAGGCGGGCTCGTGCATCTGAGGTTCGTGTTTGAACAGTCCGGTGAAAGTAGTGTGTACCAACAAGATGTGCAGGTGTTAAATGTTCCGTAATCGTCAAAAAGGCAATGTACTAATCGTGACTCTGTTTGTCATTCTTGTGATGGGCTATTTAGCGGCATCTTTGATGAAGGTGAGTTGGTCGAACCAAAGCGGAGTAACGCGGGAATTTTTGGGGACTAAAGCATGGTTTACCGCTCAGTCGAGTAATGACTGGCTGTTAACGCAGTTTTTCCCTGTTAATCGATCGGCTGCCGTAGTGAGTGTGTGTAACGGTATTAAAGATGGCTCGCGAGCACCGGACAGCGGTTTATTCGACAAGGGATGCCAAATTACTCAGTTGGATTGCCAAAATACTGGGGTATTAACCGATAATGGTAAGAGTGTTGGCCTTTATGTAATCAAAAGCGTGGCCATTTGTGGTTCAGGTTTATCACAAGTTCAACGACAGCAAGAAGTTTGGGTGAGGGAGTAAATTACAATGAAAAAAATAATATCATCGTTACTTGCGGTAGCTCTCTTCCTTTTTTCGTCAATCAGTTTTGCTGCAGTAAATAACAACCCTCAGTTTGAATTTGGCACTGTGCCAGCAGATAAATGTACTGTAGCAGGGCCAAGTGTGACTTGTGACATCGAGTTTCAGAATTCTTACTCACAACCTCCTCTGGTTTTTGTTATGCCGACGATCGATGCGAGTCGCTCTAACTTTGATAGCAAGACCACAGAATACCCTTCAGATTTGAAAATCTGGTCTATCAGTTCATCCAAAGCAACAATAAAGCAGTTATTACCTCCTCACAGAGCCGCTTGCCGCTATCTAAAATACAATCGTAAAAACGATAAATGGCAATGTAAAAACACTGGCGAGAGAATAACTTATGTTGATGCACCTATGAATGATATTGACTACTTGGTAATGGAACCAGGCGTTATTAAGTTTGATAGTGGTGCCATGCTTGTTGCAGGCAAAGTGAGCTCTAAACATACATTTTCTAATAAGCCTGATGGGACAAATAACATCAGCAAGCAGGTTAATTTTATTAACTTTGGTTTGAACACTGCTTTTTCAAAGCCACCAGGTGTTTTGGTTCAAATTCAAACTCGAAACAATATGGTTGGTAGCCAACCACTTTGGCTAAATACGATCGCTCTAGATCCTACTCGTACAGGCTTTTCATTAATCATTGACCGCTCTGAAGTGACAAAAAATGCGGTACTTGATCAACCTGAAGAAGTGGCGTTTGTGGCAGGCTATGGTGAAGGTTTTACTCAAGGGCGAAAATTTTGGCTAGGTAATGGTTCAACCCGTAATACGCTTAGCGCTCTGAATGATAATGTCATTAAACCAGTTACTGAGGGCTGTAAGCAGCTTAGCTACTTCCCGGTTACTGGCTTCAAATCTGCTCCGGTTTTATTGGCGTCTAAGCGTACTCGAAATGGTAATAACGGTGGTTGGCTAAGGCGTTGTTCTGTGACTAAAACCAGCGTTGCTTTGATTAATGAAGAAGATATGGATAGAGATGCTGAACGTGGTCACGTTGTTGAGCCGTTTTCATACTTCTTATTCGATAAGCCTCCTACAAGTGAAATTTGTGAGTTGTTTCCATCTCCAGTTCAAACTTGGACTGGCAATTCTAATGCGCTTCTAAAGATGAAAAATAATGCTCGGATTTCAGGGGCCCCTTATGTGAACGGTAAGCGTTACGTTGGTTTTCCTCAGTCGAAAATTACTTTAGAAAATAATGCATCATGTGACGATGAAGGTTGTTTTGGTAATGAAGGACTGATGATTAAACGGTTGGAATTAGAGAGTTTTAAGACTAGCTCTAAAGAGGTTGTTGTCGATCATCAGGAGAGTAAAACATTTTCTAGTTATGAGGTACTGGAAAAACTAGAAGTGAAAAACAATGCTAAAGTTACATTTAAAACGGGAACTTACTGGATAGAAGAGCTAAAGGTTGATAACAGCGCACAAATAAATATTCCAGACTCACAAAAAGTGCAAATTCATGTGAAAAAGCTGGAGCTGAAAAACAATGCGAAATTTTATACAGTCGGAAAAGCCGAGCTGATAATCATTGGTCATGGTAACGATAAAATTACTCTTGATAACAGTGCTGAATTGACAGGACTGCTCTATACAGAAGCAAGTGTAGAGTTAAAAAACAATGCAGTAGTTTATGGTGCGGTTACTGCTCGAAGTATTTCGATGGATAACTCGGCAAGTATCATTGCTACAGACAACCACTGTTTTACACCTTCAGATGATTATGAAGTAACGCTATCACCAGCAGCACAATATGCGTTGATGTGCGGAACAGAACAACCTAGTTTTGCAATAGAAACCAAGAACAATGGCTATGCGGAAAGCACTGGCGTTACTGTGCAGGTTTACCCTGATGCAGATAATTTTTCTATAGATGTTGTAGAAAGCACTGGTACTGGCTCTTATCCTAGCTTTACGACAAGCAATGTGTCTTCGAAACTTGGTAAGTTGAAACTGCAAGTGAGCGTTAAAGATCAAAGTAGTATTGATCTTGATGAAGAATATACGTTAAAAGTTACAGTGGACAATGACTCATCAAAAACGCAGACATCAACTTTCAAGTTTGTGCCATTTAAATTTTCAGCTGACGACCAGTATGTAATCGCAGGAAAGCTGAAAGAGGTTGAAGTAAAGGCTCAGGCATGCAATGACGATAATGAAGTTGACGATATTGACTATGACGGTAAGCCGGATGTTTTATATCAATGGGTACGCCCTGCATCAGGTGCTGTTGGCTCTTTAACTTACTCCCCATCATTTTCCAGTGGAAAATCTTCTAAAGGTTTAACTCTGGAAGATTCAGGTGAAATGTTAGTTACTCTGACTGATGATAACTTCACTTGTAGTGGTGATGATTGTCCGATTGAAGGTGACGGAAATACGAAGACACTAAAAGGCCAGTTCACCGTCTATTCACGTCCTTGGACATTTGCGATTTGTTCTCCGGATGATACGAATATGGATGGCAGTATTACGGATTCCAGTAGTGCAGCATTTACCGCAGCAGGGAACTCTTTTGAACTCTCTGTCCGTCCATTGCGCTGGGTGTCAGATGGTGATGACAGTGATCCCGAAGATGGAACAACAGAAATAGAAATATCCGGCTATTGTAGTTCACCCGTCACTCAGAATTTCTTTATTGCGGGTAGTGCGATCACATCAACGGTCGGATTGACGCATTCAGTCGCTGAGCCTGATGGTGGAGATGATGGTTCTCTTTCTGGCACTTTGGTCTATAGCAATAGCGCGGGAACCAATAATACCTATCTGTTGTACAGTAGGCTTTCATGGAGCGAAGTAGGGGTATTGAAAGTAACCGCAGATACTCAGGCAAATTATTTGGGTATGAATGTTAACCCCGGCTATCGTGATATCGGACGTTTTTATCCTGCCTGGTTGAGCTTAGTAAGCAATAACTGGGATTATGCGTCTGACCATGATGGCTTCATGTACATGAGTCAGCCTATCAGTTATGACTTTGTGGTCGAAGCACAAAATATGGATGGCGAAGCTACTACCAATTACAGTAGTTTCAGCTCTGATTTAATTGCTGATGTCCAACTGCTGGCTGTGGACACGGATGATAACGAAGACATTAGCGATCGGGTGGAAAATTATTATCTAAACTACTGGGATGGCAGTGACTCATGGTCAGGATCACAGCTGTCAGTATCAAACCAGTCTTTCCAATTTAATAAATCAGAAACCAATAGTTCTCCGTTAACGACTGAAGCAGATGGGCCATTTACAAATGGATTTGGATTACTAGTGGCAGATAAAGTGGATGATGTCGACTTTCTTACTTCAGAAGATACCAACCTCGAATTAAATGACGATATTGGTAAGTCTTTTCCAACTCAACCAGATATTCGCTATGGCCGAATGGCAATGGATGATGTCGGTGGTACTTCTGTCAGTACCATCAATATTCCTCTGCGTACAGAATACTGGAATGGTTCTCGCTTTATCACTAATACTGATGACTCTGCTTCTGATTATTCTTCTGATGAAGACTATGTTTGTTATCAAGAGGTGTGGTCTGAAGCTTCTGGTTCAGACGGTTCGTTGAATGGAGTAACAAAGACAGTTGATTCAGGTGTCAACGACGAACTTTATGCTACTCCATATTCCGAAGATTATAGTAGCTCAATACGCCAACAATTACGCTTCTGGCTGAGAATGGATGATACTAGTACGACATCTCCGCAAACGTTGGAAACTGATTATGTTACTTGTGGAAGTAGCTACATGAGTCAACCTTGGCTCCAATATAACTGGAGAGGGAAAGGAGATGAAGACCCATCATCCGTCGTCACCTTTGGTATTCATCGTGGTAACGATCGCGTGATTTACCGTGGTGAGCCAGGGTTAACCGGACAGTAACAACTTAGGTTTTTGCCCTTAAGTTAGGAAACTGCAAGAAATTGAGGCTTTCTGCTCATGTTTGTGTACCAATACCTTGCTGTGACAGCGAGGCATTGGTACATTTAGAGCAATTTTTGTCTTCTATATTTTTGCAGGATGAGCGAAGAGTATGTTTAAGAAACTTCGTGGCATGTTTTCTAACGATCTATCTATCGATTTAGGTACAGCCAACACTCTAATTTACGTAAAAGGGCAAGGAATTGTCCTTGATGAACCTTCTGTAGTTGCTATTCGTCAAGATCGTGTAGGTTCTGCAAAAAGCGTTGCTGCAGTCGGTCACGCAGCAAAACAGATGCTTGGTCGTACACCTGGCAACATTTCCGCTATTCGCCCAATGAAAGACGGCGTAATTGCTGATTTCTACGTAACCGAAAAAATGCTTCAGCACTTTATCAAGCAAGTGCACGATAACAGCATCCTAAAGCCAAGCCCACGTGTTCTTGTTTGTGTTCCTTGTGGTTCTACCCAAGTTGAGCGTCGCGCAATTCGTGAATCAGCACTTGGTGCTGGTGCGCGTGAAGTTTACCTAATCGACGAGCCAATGGCGGCGGCAATTGGTGCTGGTTTACGTGTATCTGAGCCGACAGGTTCAATGGTGGTCGATATCGGTGGTGGTACAACTGAAGTTGCCGTTATCTCTCTAAACGGTGTGGTTTACTCATCGTCTGTACGTATCGGTGGTGACCGCTTTGATGAAGCTGTGATCAACTACGTACGTCGTAACTACGGCAGCTTGATTGGTGAAGCAACGGCTGAAAAGATCAAACACGAAATCGGTTCTGCTTACCCTGGTGATGAAGTTCAAGAGATTGAAGTTCGCGGTCGTAACCTTGCAGAGGGTGTACCACGCAGCTTTAGCTTGAACTCAAACGAGATCCTAGAAGCGCTTCAAGAGCCGCTATCTGGCATCGTATCAGCAGTCATGGTTGCACTAGAACAGTGTCCTCCAGAGCTTGCTTCAGACATTTCTGAAAACGGTATGGTACTAACCGGTGGTGGTGCACTACTGAAAGATCTCGATCGTCTACTAATGGAAGAAACTGGTATTCCTGTGGTTATCGCGGAAGATCCACTAACGTGTGTTGCGCGTGGTGGCGGTAAAGCACTAGAAATGATCGACATGCACGGTGGCGATCTGTTCTCTGAAGAATAAAGGTTTAGGTGAAGCTCATGTCGGGCTTCACCTTCATTTCTGCTCTCTCTGTAATTCAAACATGCTCCATACCTAAAAGTATTTAGTTAAGTATTTTTAGGTGCCAAGTAAGGCTCAATAATCATGGAAGCAATCAGGTCAAAAACAAGATGAAACCGATTTTCGGCAGAGGTCCGTCTCTGCAATTACGTCTGTTTTTTGCTGTCATCGTGTCGGCGAGCTTAATGCTGGCCGATAGTCGTCTAGATACGTTTTCCAACGTTCGATACCTACTAAACAGTATGGTTGCACCGATTCAGTACGCAGCGAATTTGCCTCGTAGTATGTTCGATGGCGTATTTGAACGTTTTAATTCTCATCAGGCATTAGTTGAAGGCAATCGCAGCTTAAAGCGAGAAGTGTTACGCCTGAAAAGCGAGCTTATCTTGCTCGACCAATATAAAGAAGAAAACCAACGCCTACGTAAGTTGTTGGGATCTTCATTTGTCCGTGATGAAAAGAAAGTCGTGACAGAAGTAATGGCGGTGGATACTTCACCTTATCGTCATCAAGTGGTGATCGATAAAGGCCGTATTGATGGTGTTTACGTTGGTCAGCCTGTTATCAACGAGAAAGGCATCGTTGGTCAGGTTACGTTTGTCGCAGCGCACAACGCACGTGTTCTGCTGCTAACGGACGCGAAAAATGCAATTCCTGTCCAGGTGATCCGCAATGATATCCGAGTGATCGCATCGGGCAATGGTGAAATGGATGAAATCCAACTGGAGCACATTCCAACCAGCACAGATATTCAGGTTGGTGATTTATTGGTGACATCCGGTTTAGGTGGTATTTACCCTGAGGGATACCCAGTCGCGACGGTTACCAATGTGGATCACGATACGCGTCAAGAGTTCGCTTCAATCAAGGCTGGGCCGGTTGTGGAGTTTGATCGCTTACGCTACCTACTGCTGATTTGGCCGAATGAAGACCGTCAACACAAAGTACTGCGGTCCAATGTAGATGAAGGGTTAGAGCAAGAACAAGAGGTAACCGATGGCCAATAATGTATTGAGCAGCCGAATGGTGATTGGCGTCAGTTTCTTCGTTGCGCTGGTACTGCAAACCATTCCATGGCCAGGTGTGTTAGATGTGTTACGTCCGTCATGGTTGTTCCTTGTTACGTGTTATTGGGTGTTGGCACTACCGCACCGAGTGAACGTCGGAACTGCGCTAGTGTTGGGCTTATTGTGGGATATCTTGATCGGCTCAACGCTTGGAATTCGTGGCATGATGATGTCGATCGTTATCTACCTTGTGGCGCTGAATTTCCTATTGATTCGCAACATGGCATTGTGGCAACAGTCGATTTTAATTGCCTTTTTTACTGCGTTGTTGGAAGTTTTGATATTCTGTGGGGAATATTTGAACCAGGACGTAGTATTTAATCCATTATCTCTGTGGACGGCGGCAATAAACTGTATACTTTGGCCATGGATGTTTTTATTAATGCGACGAGTTCGTCGTGCATGGCACGTAAGGTAAAGCGGTGAAGAAAAGCTTATCTCTCGTTCTCGCATCGGGTTCTCCGAGAAGAAAAGAGCTGCTTGCTCAACTGGGTTATGATTTTGAGATCGTATTGCCTGATATTGAGGAAGCCAAACAGGCTCATGAGCAAGCACGAGATTACGTGTTGCGTCTTTCTTTGGAAAAAGCTCAGGCAGGCTTAGCGTTGGCTAAGCCTGATTCCGTTGTATTGGGCTCTGATACGGTCGTAGTATGCGATGACCGTGTGCTAGAAAAACCAAAAAGTTTTGAAGATTCAAAGCGTATGCTTACTGACTTATCGGGTCGTCGTCATCAAGTGATGACTGCGGTGAGCGTTGTATCATCGGAACAACAACATTCAGTGGTCGTTACCACTGACGTGTGGTTCAAACCACTGACTCACGAAGAAATCGAACAATATTGGCAGTCAGGAGAGCCATGCGATAAAGCTGGAAGTTATGGTATTCAGGGACTCGGAGGGCGATTTGTCACCCGAATCGAAGGCAGTTATCACGCTGTAGTAGGCTTACCTTTGTTCGAAACCGATCAGCTAATTCAAGAATTTTTATAATTGTTTTGAGGTGTGCACATGAGTGCAGAATTGCTGCTTAACGTGACCCCGAGTGAAACTCGTGTGGCCATGATTGAAGGTGGAGTACTACAAGAAATACATATCGAGCGCGAATCGCGTCGCGGTATTGTGGGCAATATATACAAAGGCAAAGTAAGCCGAGTGTTACCAGGTATGCAGGCGGCTTTCGTCGACATTGGTTTAGATAAAGCGGCATTTTTACATGCGTCAGATATTGTTCCTCATACCGAATGTGTGGCAGAAAACGAAAAACAGCAGTTTCAAGTCCGTGATATCTCTGAGCTGGTACGCCAGGGACAAGACATTGTTGTGCAAGTGGTCAAAGATCCGCTCGGCACAAAAGGTGCGCGTTTAACGACGGATATCACCTTACCTTCGCGTTATCTTGTTTTTATGCCGGGGGCCAGCCATGTCGGTGTTTCGCAGCGTATTGAAAGTGAAAAAGAGCGCGAGCGTTTGAAAAAGGTGGTGAACCATTACTGCGATGAGCACGGTGGTTTTATCATTCGTACCGCGGCAGAAGGCGCTGATGAAAAAGAGCTATCTCAAGATGCGGCATTTCTAAAGCGTTTGTGGCTAAAAGTCATGGAGCGTCGCTCAAAATACAAAACGCGTTCAACACTTTACGGTGAACTCGGCTTAGCTCAACGCATTCTGCGTGACTTTGTTGGCACAGAGCTCGATAAGATCATGGTCGACTCCCGCCTTGAATACGAGAACCTGAAAGAATTCACTTCTGAGTATGTACCGGAGTTAACAGATAAGCTTGAGCTTTACGAAGGTGACAAGCCAATCTTTGACATGTACGACACCGAAAACGAAATTCAGCGTTCTTTAGAGCGCAAGGTCGAGCTAAAATCGGGCGGCTATTTGATCATCGATCAAACCGAAGCCATGACCACCATCGACATCAACACGGGTGCATTTGTTGGTCGTCGTAATCTCGAAGAGACTATCTTCAATACCAATATAGAGGCAACGCAAGCTATTGCGCGTCAGCTACGTTTACGTAACCTCGGCGGTATCATCATTATTGATTTTATCGATATGGCATCCGAAGAGCATCGTCAGCGAGTACTTACCTCACTGGAAACGGCGCTGGCGAAAGACCGAGTAAAAACCAACATCAACGGTTTTACCCAGCTTGGCTTAGTTGAAATGACGCGTAAGCGCACGCGAGAAAGTATTGAACATATCTTGTGTTCTGGTTGTCCTACTTGTGAAGGCCGTGGCAGCGTGAAAACAGTCGAAACCGTATGCTTTGAGATATTACGCGAGATTACTCGTGTGAACCGTGCTTACGACGCCGATAATTTTGTCGTGTACGCATCGCCGTTTGTTGCTGAAGCGCTATTGGGCGATGAGTCTCATGCGTTGGCTGAGCTCGAAGTATTTATTGGCAAGCAAGTGCGAGTTCAGGCTGAACCCCTGTACATTCAGGAACAGTTTGACGTCGTAATGATGTAATTTGGAACATTTGTGAATTCTGGTGTTAACCGTTTTGGGCGTTTTTGTGCGTGGAGTTTAGTTACTGTATTGGTGTTATTAGCCATATTAGTAACCACGCTTCGCGTCACACTGCCGCAACTTAACCACTTCCAAGATGAGATCAAAACCTGGGTCAAACAAGGCACAGGTTTTGACGTTTCTATTGCCAATGTCGCAGGGACGTGGCGCAATAATCATCCCTCAATCGCGTTACTGGGTTTAGAGGCAAATCTACCAAACGTGCAAGATGCACGCTTCGCTGTTGAAGAAGTCCAAATTGAGTTCGACCTTGTTCAATCTCTTTTTCAACTTAAACCTGTAGTTGCAGACCTTACCATTCATAACCTCGCTTTAGACATTCACACGGTAGACATTCTGCCGACTTCTCATCGTCAAGATCCGAAGCCTGAAGTGGATAAGAGCGAAGTGAAACTCATTGACCAACTCGACTCACTTCTTTTACGTCAGTTCGAAGACTTCACTATTAGCGATTCACGGATTTGGTATAAGTCGGTGTCTGGTGAAACTCGCCGTTTAGATATTGAGCAGCTTCGTTGGAGCAATCAAGGGAAACGTCACGTAGCCGAAGGCACGGTTAGCATTGCCGATGTTCGCATGAACTCATTGTTAGTAAGCGCTAACTTTAAAGATCATGGCTCGTTGCGCGATGTATCTGGTGAGTTTTACGTGAGTGCTCAAGATGTCTCGGTCACACCTTGGCTGACCACTTACATGCAAGAAGAGTCAGGAGCAGAGTCGGGTAAAGTCAGCTTAAATACTTGGCTAACGCTCAAACATAGCCAACCGCATGATGCTTATGTTGAATTGCTGCCTTCCGAGTTGGTGTGGAATGAAGATGGACATCATGAGCTGTTTATTGAGTCTGGAATTTTCAATCTTCGACCAGATAAACAAGGCTGGAAAGTAAATGGCCACTCACTTCAGATCAGAACCGATAATACCCCTTGGCCAGAGCTAGACGTCGCGTTTGATTGGCAACCAAACGGCTGGATGCTTAATCTCTCTCAACTCGACATTGAAGCACTCATTCCGCTCATTAAGCTGGCTCCAGAGTCAGAGTCGACCAGTGACCTTATTAACAAACTAGCACCGAAAGGTCGGGTCGAAGATGTCCGATTGTCAATGAACGGTGGTTTAGACACCTTACGCTACTCGGCTGAACTGGATGAACTCGCGATGACACAATGGGAGCTCCTACCCGGGTTTCATCACGTACAGGGCAGCGTATCGGGGGATGTGAATCAAGCTAAAGCAAGAGTCACCGTCATTGATGATGTCTTTCCGTACGGCGATGTATTCCAAGCTCCGCTGAATATCAAACAAGGTGAAGTCGATATTATCTGGCAGCAAGATGATGCGGGTTGGCGTTTGTGGGCGGATAAAGTGACGGCAGCAACGCCTGATCTTCAAGTCTTGGGGGCATTCCGTCTTGATTTTCCAAAAGAACAAAGCCCATTTTTATCGTTCTATGCCGAAGCGGATCTCTACAACGCGGGTGAGACATGGCGCTATCTACCGACTCTGGCACTTGGACAAGACTTGACCGACTATCTTTCGACCGCGATTCAGGGCGGTAAAGTGAACACAGCGAAATTGTTGTGGTATGGCGAGTTAGGTGATTTTCCTTACAAAGAACATAATGGCATGTTCCAAGCTTGGGTTGGATTAAAAGACGCGAAATTTAGCTTTGATACGGCATGGCCAACCATCACGGATTTGCAGCTAGACTTGCTGTTTGAAAATGATGCCATGTATTTGGATTCAAAATCAGCCACACTAAATGGCGTTCATGCCAAGCGTATCACTGGGCGAATCCCTGAGTTGGCAGAAGGTGGACACATCGAGATTGAAGCGAAAGCAAGCGCGCCGGGTAATGAAGTCCGTGACTACATGATGGCGACGCCATTAGTGGATTCAGTCGGTGCCGCATTGACAGCGCTGCAAGTGAGTGGGCCCGTTTACTCTGAGTTTCAACTCAACATACCGTTTGATTTTGAGAAAGAGTCTCGCGCTTGGGGTTATGCAGATTTAACAGAAAATCGTGTTGATATTGAAGCGCCGCCAATGACGCTTGAAAACGCCACAGGGCGCATCACCTTCGACAATGATGTGGTTACCACATCGGGTTTGTCGGCCGAATTATTACAACAGCCTATCTCTCTTGATTTCCATGGAGAGAGTGCGGAGCAAGGCTACAACGTGACAATTAATACATTAGGAGATTGGGATGTCGAGCCTCTCAAACCCTATGTCGGTGAGCGTTGGTTAAACCTTGTTTCTGGCCATGCGCCGTGGCAAATGGACATTGACTTGCAACTCAATGATGTTGGTTTCACTTATCAGCTTGAAGTGCTGGCGCAGCTAAATCGTCTGGCTAGTCAATATCCTTATCCTTTAGCGAAAAAAATTGGTGAGTCTGGGCAAGCGAAACTGCAAGCATCCGGCAACCAAGAGAGTATTTCAGCAAGACTACAGATCCCAAATGTGAAGTATCAAACTGAGATAGATATCGCTGGCGATGTCCCGGTTCTGACTGCGACTCATTTAATGGTTGGCAAAGGTGGCTTCCGGATTAGTCCTATTGTCGGGCACGATGCTTCGGTGCGTGTCGAAGAACTGAATTTAGACCAATGGGCTGAGCTTGCGCAGGTCTCTGAGAGCAAGCCTTCATCGTCTGTTTTGGCAAGCATGAAAACGCCGACCATTCCATTGCCGACACGCATTGAAGTTGAAACGCCAAACTTACAGCTCGGTGGGATTGAGTTTCATGATGTGGATTTTTCAGCAAGCAAGAAAAATTTGAGTTGGCAACTCGATGTGGACAGTCAAGAGGTTAAAGGGAAAGCTAACTATCTGAAACCCTATGATCTATCGGTCTCTCTAGAGCACTTGCATCTGTACATCCCAGGGTTTGAAGAGATGACCAAAGAGCGCAGTTCAATCTTTGCGAGTGAAGATCAAAACGCACCTTTGATTACCAATTTTGACCGCAAGTTTCACGCTGAGATGCCAAACTTAACTTTGAACATTGATGATTTTTGGCTGCAAGGCTACAAAGTGGGCAAAGTGAATGTTGATTTGCAGCGTCGCCAGAACCGCTTGGAGTGGAAAAATATCACCTTTAGTAGCGGCAAAAACCGCATTGATATGAGTGGTTGGTGGGACCTGACGAAAGAGAGTAGTCATTCCAACTTAACCATGAAAATGAAAGGTGATAACAACACCGATCTTATGGAGCGCTTTGGTATTACATCAGGCATTCAACAAGCACCATTTGAGATCAATGCCAATATGGAATGGGACGGCGCACCTTGGTCAATGAAGACACAAACCTTGCAAGGAAACGTCTCAACGGAATTTGGTAAAGGCGTGATCAGTGAAGTTAGTGGTGCGGCACGCTTGTTAGGCTTGTTTAGCTTGGATTCTATCATCCGTAAGATGCAGCTCGACTTTACCGACGTATTCGATAAAGGCATGGCATTCAACTCGATCACGGGAACGGGCAAAATCCAAGACGGTGTGTTTATCACCAATGATATCGTAATGGATGCGTTAGCAGGGGAAATGCAAATCCGCGGCATCGCTAATATGAACAGCAGAATGGTTGATGCGGAAGTGAAATTCACACCAGACATCACATCAGGCCTACCAATGCTGACCGCGTTTGCCGTTGCGCCTCAAACTGCTTTGTATGTCTTGGCCATCTCTACGGTGATATCTCCGGTGGTTGAGGTCTTCACTCAAGTCAATTATGAAGTGAAAGGCCCACTAGATTCACCAACGGTGAAAGAAATTTCGCGAAGTAAAGGTGAATATAAGCTGCCAGAAAAACTGCGTGAGCAGGCCAAATAACTCACCGAATATAATGGAATAGGGAGGAAACACATGGAGCGTGTTGGCATTATTCAAATGACTTCGGGTCCGGATATTAACGCGAATTTGGACTTCATTGAAAAACAGTGTGCTTTAGCGAGCAAGCAAGGTGCCAAACTTGTTCTTACTCCTGAAAATACAGTGCTATTTTCCAGTCGCGAAGCTTATCATCAACATGCAGAGCCACTTGGCAGTGGCATGATTCAACAGCGGCTCTGTGAAATCGCTAGAAAGAACCAGTTAACGCTAATTGTCGGAAGCATGCCCATTCAAACCGCAAAAGGTGTCACCACCACAACACTTGTATTTCCGCCGCACGGTAAATGCATTGCTCACTATGACAAACTGCATATGTTTGATGTCGACGTAGCCGATGGTTATGGTAGTTATCGTGAGTCGGATACGTTTATGGCGGGTAATCAAATAGTCGTTGCGGAAACTGATATCGGCAGTGTTGGATTGAGTATTTGTTATGATTTACGTTTCCCAGAACTTTATAAAGTATTGCGTCAAGAAGGGGCGGATATCATTGTGGTGCCCGCTGCGTTTACCGCTGTGACGGGGCAAGCTCACTGGGAAGTATTATTGCGAGCTAGAGCGATTGAGACACAATGTTGGATTTTGGCAAGCGGACAAACTGGAACGCATCCATGTGGACGAAAAACATGGGGACACTCAATGGTCGTTGACCCTTGGGGACGTATCCATAAACAGCTTCAGGATGAAGTAGGTTTATTGGTGACTGAGATAGATTTGTCACAAAGCCAACAAGTAAGGCAGAATATGCCGCTGACTCAACACAGTCGCTTTCAAAATGAATTGAGACGGAAATAAAAGAGCTAACTATGAGCACAAACCAAATAGAACAGGCACTCCTTGCCCCAAATGGTCTGACAGAACAAGACATTGCTGACACGCTTGCCAGCATTGCGACGCGCCAGATCGATTATGCGGACATTTACTTTCAGTCCAGCTGGCATGAGTCTCTGGTTCTAGAAGACAGCATCATCAAAGATGGCTCTTTTAACATTGATTGTGGTGTTGGTGTCCGTGCAGTAACTGGCGAGAAAACAGGCTTTGCCTACTCTGATCAAATCCAGCCTGAAGGCCTGAAGCAGAGTGCAATGGCGGCGCGCGGTATTGCTCAGCAAGGGCAAAATGGCAAAGTCCAAGCGTTTAAACGCACCGAAAACCAAGCGTACTACGCGGCTGTGAATCCACTAGCTGAATGGGAAAAGCAGCAAAAAACAGAATTACTCAAATCTCTAGATGCTTACATCCGCACTAAAGAACCATTGATTAAAGAAGTTTCGATCAGCATCAGCGGTGTGCATGAGCAGATGCTTGTTGCGGCAACAGACGGTACTTATGCAGGCGATATTCGTCCTTTGGTGCGTTTGTCTATTAGCGTGCTCGCACAAAAAGGTGAACGACGTGAACGCGGTAGTGCTGGTGGCGGCGGCCGTTTCGGTTACGATTTCTTTTTAACGGAAAGCAATGGTGTGAAACAAGCTTTTCATTACGCAGACGAAGCGATTCGCATGGCGTTAATCAACCTTGAAGCAGAAGCAGCACCAGCTGGCATGATGCCAGTGGTATTGGGTTCTGGCTGGCCTGGCGTGTTGCTACACGAAGCGGTAGGTCATGGCCTAGAAGGTGATTTTAACCGGAAGGAATCTTCGGTTTTCTCTGGCAAAATGGGTCAACAAGTGACGTCTTCGCTGTGTACCATCGTCGATGACGGCACGTTAAAAGACCTTCGTGGTTCACTGAATGTGGATGATGAAGGGGTAAACGGTCAGTACAACACGCTTATCGAAAATGGTGTGCTGAAAGGTTACATGCAAGACAAGCTAAACGCGCGGTTAATGGGTGTGAACCCAACAGGTAACGGTCGTCGTGAGTCTTATGCACATTTACCAATGCCGCGTATGACCAACACCTACATGCTACCAGGTGAACATACGCCAGAAGAAATAATCTCGACGGTCGAGAAAGGGTTGTATGCGCCAAACTTTGGTGGCGGCCAGGTGGACATTACTTCGGGTAAGTTTGTGTTCTCTGCATCCGAAGCATACTTGATTGAAAACGGTAAAATTACGCGCCCTGTTAAAGGTGCGACGTTGATTGGCTCAGGTATCGAAGCAATGCAGCAAGTCTCTATGGTCGGTAACGACCTAAGTATCGACAAGGGCGTTGGCGTATGTGGTAAAGCAGGTCAAAGTGTGCCAGTTGGTGTTGGTCAGCCGACCTTGAAGCTGGACTCACTGACAGTGGGTGGCACTGAGTAACTCAGTCGAATCGTTATAAAAAGAGCGCTCATTAGAGCGCTCTTTTGCTTTGCGAGTCGGTGTCAATTACAGGTTTTCTTCAGCAAATTCCGCCAAGCGGCTACGAACCACGCCGTTGAGGTGAATATTTGCGCTGCCTTCAAAGTTCTTGAAGCGCTCAACCATGTACGTCAATCCTGATGTCACTGGGGTGAGGTAATGAGAGTCAATCTGCGCCAAGTTACCGGAGCAGACGATTTTGGTTCCTTCACCACAGCGGGTAATGATGGTTTTGATTTGTGATGCAGTGAGGTTTTGACACTCATCAAGCAGTACAAACGCATTTTGAATCGAACGGCCACGCATAAAGTTGATCGATTTAAATTGAATGTTGGCTTTATCGCAGATGTACTTCAATGAGCCTTCAGTGCAGTGATCGTGTTTATGTAGTGCTTCCAAGGTATCGGTCACCGCCGCTAACCACGGCATCATTTTCTCCTCTTCGGATCCGGGTAAGAAGCCGATGGATTCACCGATATCTGGCGTGTTACGTGTTACGATAATTTTATCGAACATGCTTTTTTCAATGGTTTGTTCCAATGCTGCAGCCATTGCCAGTAATGTCTTACCACTACCCGCCGCACCCGTTAGAATCACCAAGTCAATTTCTGGATCGAGTAAGGCATCTAACGCCATTCCCTGGTAGATATTTTTAGGTGTGATGTCCCAAGCCTTGCGATGCATTAGGCGTTCGCGGCTCAGGTCGAGAAGCGTTAACTTGTCTTCATTGATGGTTTCTACGCGACCAGCAAAGTCACTGTCTTCATCAATAACGTATTGGTTGATAAAGGTTGGGTCGAAGGGTTCGCGACTGAGTTTATGGTAAGTTTTTCCACCCAGTGCATAGCTTTCTACTTCCTCAATACCGCTCCAGAAATCACCTTCACGCAATTGAAAGCCCTTGGTTAGGTATTGAATGTCGTCAATCAGTTGGTCGGTTCTATAATCCTCAACAAAGCGTACACCAGCCCCTTTGGCTCGCAGACGCATGTTGATGTCTTTCGTGATCAGTACCACTTCGCGTGGTGCACGTTTATTTTGCAGATAAAGCACCGCGTTGAGAATACGGTTGTCACCGGCTTTGTCGGCGAAGGCTTTGACGGTTTCCTGCAGTTCAAAATCCGCCAAAATGGAAATAGTACCTTGGTCGGGGTTGTCTTTAGAAACAGGAATGCCTTCAGAGATTTCATCTGGCGTTGCTTCTTTAAACAAATCTTCCAAGGTGCGAATAGCCACGCGCGCATCTCTTGCAACGTCGCGCTTACTGTCTTTGATTCGGTCGAGTTCTTCCAACACGGTCATGGGGATAACGACATCGTGTTCTTGGAAAGAGAAGATGGCAAAGGGTTCATGAAGAAGAATGTTGGTATCGAGTACAAACAGTTTCCGATCGGTATCGCCCATAGCGTCTCCTTGCCGTAGTACGGCTCTGCATGCGAGTTGTTAGGTCGTTTCCAAATAGGTGTGAAGTGACCTAACTCTGATTGCTTGCAATAGAGGTTGTCGGGCTGATGTCGGCTAGTGTGCAACCGAGTAGCAAGACAACTTACTGCAAACCCGTGTTGATCCTAATCGTGTACTAACGCGCTTAAATCATATGCAATGGTTTTAAACGCCCCTCATTAGAAGTATACGTAATATTTACGTTCTACAACTTAATAATTGGCATGAGTATTTTACAATTTGATTGCATTTAGAGTTTGGGAAAAAAAGTTTCTGCTTGGTGCGGTTTCGGCGTGACCTAAATCACAGCTTCAAGTAAGATTAGCGACCTTTTTCTGCGTATAGGCTACGTCCGATTTATCATGTTGAGCTGGCTTAAAAAATACTCAGTTCATACTGAAATGACGAATGCTATCGGCATAGCAGAAGCCAGAATCAGATCTAAACTATTATCCATGCCCACGGGCATGAGTAGACCAACAAGAAATACGAATCAAGAACTAATAACGAGGTAGTCAATTCATGACATTTGCTTTGGGGCAGCGCTGGATTAGCGATACGGAAAGCGATTTAGGTTTAGGTACCGTTGTAGCAATGGATGCTCGTACTGTGACATTGATGTTTGCAGCGTCAGAGGAAAACCGAGTTTACGCACGTAACGATGCACCTGTTACCCGAGTCACCTTTAATGTTGGGGATGTCATCGATTGCCAAGAAGGTTGGTCTCTAAAAGTAGAAGAAGTACTGGAAGATGAAGGTCTTTACACCTATTTCGGTACTCGTGAAGACACGCAAGAAACCGCTGTTGTTCTGCGTGAGATTTTCCTTAGCAACCAAATTCGTTTTAACAAACCTCAAGATAAGTTGTACGCCGGTCAAATCGACCGTATGGACAACTTTGTTCTGCGTTACCGTGCGCTAACCAACCAGTTTGAGCAGCATAAGAGCCCAATGCGTGGCCTATGTGGTATGCGTGCAGGTTTGATCCCTCATCAGCTTTACATCGCGCACGAAGTTGGCCGTCGTCACGCGCCACGCGTCTTATTGGCGGATGAGGTAGGTTTGGGTAAAACCATCGAAGCGGGCATGATCATCCACCAACAAGTTCTGTCTGGTCGTGCCGAACGCATTTTGATTGTGGTGCCTGAAACACTGCAGCATCAATGGCTGGTTGAGATGATGCGTCGTTTCAATCTGCATTTCTCTATCTTTGACGAAGAGCGCTGTATCGAAGCGTTTGCGGATGCAGAAAACCCATTTGATACTCAGCAATATGTGCTGTGTTCTTTGGATTTCCTACGCAAGAGCCGCAAGCGTTTTGAACAAGCACTGGAAGGTGAATGGGACCTACTGGTTGTCGATGAAGCGCATCACCTTGAATGGAGCCAAGATAAACCGAGCCGTGAATACCAAGTGGTAGAAGGCTTGGCTGAACGTACTCCAGGTGTGTTGCTACTGACTGCAACGCCAGAGCAGCTTGGTCGTGAGAGTCACTTTGCTCGTCTGCGTTTGTTGGATCCAGACCGCTTCTATGCTTACGAAGCATTCGTTGAGGAAGAAGAGCAATACGCGCCCGTAGCAGATGCGATTACTTCACTCTTTTCCGGTGAAAAGCTACCTAATGAAGCAAAAAACCAAATTACTGAACTGCTTTCTGAGCAAGACGTAGAACCACTTTTCCGTATTATTGAAAGTGAAGCGGACGAAGAAGCTAAAGCGTCGGCACGCCAAGAGCTGATCGATAACTTGATGGATCGTCATGGTACAGGGCGTGTTTTGTTCCGTAACACGCGCGCGGCCATCAAAGGCTTCCCTACGCGTAACGTGCATCTGATGCCAATGGATATTCCACCGCAATACACTACATCAATGCGTGTTGCTGGAATGATTGGCGGTAAGATGAGTTCTGAAGCACGTGCGATGAAGAACCTTTACCCGGAAGAAATTTTCCAAGAATTTGAAGGCGATGACGCGAGCTGGTGGCAGTTTGACTCGCGTGTGAATTGGTTGCTTGAAAAAGTAAAAGAGAAGCGCAGCGAGAAAATCCTCGTGATTGCTTCTCGTGCGAGTACCGCACTGCAATTGGAGCAAGCACTGCGTGAGCGTGAAGGTATCCGCGCCACCGTTTTCCACGAAGGTATGTCGATTCTTGAACGTGACAAAGCGGCGGCTTACTTTGCGCAAGAAGAAGGTGGAGCACAAGTTCTTATCTGTAGCGAAATCGGCTCTGAAGGTCGTAACTTCCAGTTTGCCAACCAACTTGTCATGTTCGACTTGCCATTTAACCCAGACTTGCTTGAGCAACGTATTGGTCGTTTGGACCGTATCGGTCAAAATCGCGATATCGACATTCATGTTCCTTACCTGAAAGGCACATCGCAAGCGATCCTAGCACGTTGGTTCGATGAAGGCCTGAACGCTTTTGCGGAAACCTGCCCAACAGGCCGTGCTGTTTACGATAAGTACTCCGATGATCTGATTGAAATTCTTGCCTCTGGTGATACCAGCACGCTAGATGAGATCATTGAAGCGTCAGCAAAAATGAATAAAGAGCTGAAATCCCAATTGGAGCAAGGCCGTGATCGCCTATTAGAAATGCATTCAAATGGCGGGGAAAAAGCACAACAAATCGTTGAGAAAATTGAATCAACTGACGGCGATACCAATCTGGTCACCTTCGCACTTTCTCTTTTTGACACGATTGGCTTGAATCAAGACGATAAAGGTGAAAACGCCCTGATTGTGACCCCATCTGAGCACATGATGGTGCCAAGCTATCCAGGTCTGCCATACGAAGGAGCGACGATCACGTTTGATCGTGATACGGCTTTATCTCGTGAAGATATGCACTTTATCAGTTGGGAACACCCAATGATCCAGGGTGGTATCGATCTTCTTATGAGTGAAGGGGTGGGGACGTCTGCGGTATCTCTATTGAAAAACAAAGCGTTACCAGTCGGGACTATTCTTCTTGAGTTGATTTACGCGGTAGATGCGCAAGCGCCAAAACGCAGTGGTATCGCGCGCTTCTTACCGAAAACGCCAATCCGTTTAATGATGGACTCGCGTGGTAATGATTTGTCTGCTCAAGTGGAGTTTGAAAGCTTTAACCGCCAGCTCAGCCCTGTAAACCGTCACTTAGGTAGCAAGTTGGTTACGTCGGTACAGAAAGACGTACACCGCTTAATTGAAGCCGGTGATGTTCTTATTGAAGAGAAGGTCGAAGAAGTACGCAAACAAGCTCATCAAGATATGCAGCACAGTTTGAATGCAGAGCTTGAGCGTTTGCAAGCACTGAAAGCGGTGAACCCAAATATTCGTGACGAAGAAATTGAAGCTATCGACGCACAAATTAAAGAGCTTACTGGTTATATCAACCAAGCTCAGGTTCAGCTCGACTCGCTGCGTTTGATTGTGGTGAGCCACAACTAAGTAAGTATTTATTGCTCATTAAAAAAAGGTCTTCAGTTGAAGACCTTTTTCTTTATTTACGGTTTAGTTTCTTTATGCGGAATGCATTAATCACTGATAGCTATCTCATTTACATCAACCACTTCCACCAGATAAATACAGCCAAGAAGCCAAACAAGTAAATCAGGCCTGCAATCGACAACCACTTTAGTTTAGGTCCAACAGCCAAAGGCTCAGGTAACTCAGTTTTGCTCACTAAGGTGTAATTTAGCAGAGCAAAGAATGGCGTGGTCATAAAGGCGAGGATCATCGCAAAGTTCAGCATAGGCAATAACGCAGAAGCCCAGAAAACCACAATACCCAATGCAAGTAAGGAGACTACCAGCATGATCGCTGAAGTGGTTTTAGGGTTAGTGTCTGGTTGCGAGCGCAGTAGGCGTTGAGAATCCGAAATAACGCGCGAGTAGCCATCAATAACGGTAATCGTGCTGCCAAAGATACAGAAAAACGCAATTACCGCGATCAAGTAACGAGACCATTCGCCAATCGTTGCCGCATATAAGCCAACCAATTGGTGGGAGAAGCCAACGCCAGAGCTTTCAAGCGCAACGCCAGATCCATAAAGCATCAAAGAGCCTAGCGATACAAAGATAATGGCAAGAAACGCCGTGCCAATATAACCGACATTAAAGTCAAATAGAGCAGAGCGGTATGTTACTTCTTGCTGGCTTGATTGGCGTTTTAGCCATGCTGAGGTTAAACAGGAGATCTCTATCGGTGCAGGCATCCACCCCATTGTCACGACGATAAAACCAATAGCCGCAATAGACCAAGGTGACGGCGGCTCGAAGTTGGCCACTTGTTCAACAGGGTTACCAAAGGCTATAGAAACAGCGAGTAAAGTCGCGATAGTTAACACCGACATGATCACTTTAGATAGCGTATCGAGCGCTTTGTAATGGCCAGCAAATAATATGATCAGGCAGGTGACAATCACAATGATGCTGAGTGATGCCATTGATAGTGAAAACGGAATGAAGTAGCCCAGCAAGCTAGCGCTAAACATCAACAAAGCGGCGGTATTGATGACGGCCGATACCACGCTCAGAAATAGAAATAGCCATAGATAAGGCCGACCTAATTTCGCGTAGCCCTCAACCAAGGTCAGCCCTGTCCCCATGGTGTACTGTACGCCCGCTCGGAAAAAAGGGTATTTAAACAGGTTTACGAGCAGAATCAGTGCAGCCAATTGCCAACCATAAATCGCACCAGCCTTGGTTGATGCCACGAGGTGAGAGCCACCGACCGCAGCAGATGCCATTAATATGCCGGGGCCTAGCGAACGAAAAAATAAGGAAAGTTTGGATTGGGGTTTATCTATAACGGCGGAGTCCATTGCTTATTGTCCTTTTTATCTTATGTATCTTTCTAAAGAGATACATACCGCAGTACATGACAAGCTGAGCGCTCGCCCTATACTGCGCAACGGTAATGTCTTTTAAATGCTGTGTTTTGGTGTATTTATTTTAAGTATTCTTTGCGAATACCATGCTGTGTGCATCTAGCACTCTATTCAGTTATGCGTCTTGTTGTCAAACTAAATTTACAACGTGCTATTTTTAGTTTTTATGCTAAAGGATTGACTTTGTTTTATTGGGTTGAACTTTTCTTCAGAATCCTGCATCTGGGTGCTATTTGGGTATATAATCGCGGCGTTTTTATTTTGTAGAGATCTCCCATGGCAATGCTTGAATATACCCCTCCCACCGACCCTTGGGTTGATATCGTTTTTGAGGATGACGACATTCTGGCAGTGAATAAGCCATCAGGGCTGCTGTCTGTCCCTGGTCGCCTTGCAGAGCATTACGACAGCATGTGGAGCCGCCTCAAAGAGTTGCATCCAGAAATTCAAGTTGTGCATCGCTTGGATATGTCGACATCAGGGTTGATGCTGCTGGCGAAAAACAAACCCGCGGAGCGAGCATTAAAAAAGCAGTTCCAATATCGCCTCACTCACAAGGTGTATTACGCACGTGTTTGGGGGCATGTTGAGTCGCAAGAAGGGAATATTGATCTTCCATTAATTTGTGATTGGCCAAATCGTCCACGACAAAAAGTATGTTTTGACGACGGCAAACCATCTCAAACTTTATTCCAAGTAGTGAAGCGTGAAGTGCACCCTGATGGCACCCATACGACCGTTGTGCGACTACTGCCCATTACTGGTCGATCGCATCAGTTACGCGTGCATTTGATGGCGATTGGTCATGCGATTGTGGGTGATGAGTTTTATGCAAGCGAAGAGGCGTATCAGTTTTCAGAACGTTTAGAGTTGCACGCTGCGGAGCTAAGTTTTTATCATCCAGCTACGGATCAGCTGAGCAGTATTTTTGTACCCTGTGACTTTTATTCTGAAGCCGAGGCGATGATCTTTAACTATTTTTCGCCAGAGCGTACATTGCCTGATTATAAAACGTTGCCACACCCTTAATGCCAATTGCACTCAACAGCGGTTCTTTCTAGTTCGCTATTTTTGGCTATTTCGTTACTGTGGTTGATGTATCCTGTCTTTCAGCCGTGAACAAGGAGTTGTTATGTCTTTGCCAAGCATCGTATTTTTAGATCGAGCGACCATCCCAGAACATATTGAGATCCCACGACCTGGCTTTCCGCACCACTGGCGTGAGTACGACCTAACTGCGCCTGGGCAGGTAATAGAAAGGTTAGCAGATGCCGATATCGTGATTAGCAATAAAGTCCTGCTTGACCAACATGTATTAGAGCAACTACCAAAATTACGGATGATCGCGGTTGCCGCAACTGGTTTTAACAACGTCGATGTGAACTACTGTGCTAATCATGATATTGCGGTTGCTAATGTACGTGGTTACGCGACGCGTTCGGTGCCCGAGCACGTGATGGCAATGTTATTCGCTTTAAGACGGAATTTATTTGGGTACCACCAAGATATTGCCGCAGGTGAGTGGCAGCGTAACCAGCAGTTTTGTTTTTTTACTCACCCAATCGGGGATATTGGTGGTAGCACGTTAGGTGTTGTTGGTAGTGGGGCACTAGGGCAAGCGACGGCGAATCTGGCTCAAGCGTTAGGAATGACCGTGTTGTTTTCTGAGCGTAAAGGGGCGGCAGAATGTAGACAAGGTTATGTGTCGTTTGAGGAAGTATTAAAACGCTCCGATGCGCTGACTTTGCATTGCCCGCTCAACGATCATACTCAGAATTTAATTGGTCAAGCAGAGTTGAAACAAATGAAGTCCAACGCCATTTTGATTAATACAGGGCGTGGAGGTTTGGTGGATGAGAGCGCACTGGTGGATGCCTTAAAACAGCAAGAAATTGCAGCGGCTGGTTTTGATGTTTTTACACAAGAACCGGCTGATGAGAGCAATCCGCTGATTGCCAATATGAGTTTACCTAATTTGTTATTGACACCGCATGTTGCATGGGGCAGCGACTCATCTATCCAACGTTTAGCGGAAATCCTGATTGAGAACATTAACGCTTTCGAGCGCGGAGACCGCGTTAATCGCTTAGTGTAACGCTGACTGTAAAACCAAAGATAAAAAAAGCAGACATTTACGTCTGCTTTTTGCGTTTAAATCGAATGCTCATTGCGTGAGCCCTCGAATTAAAACTCTTCTTCGTTTAGACCTTTAAGGAGCTGAAAGATTTCGCGGTACGCTTTTGCTGGTTTCCCAGATTTTTTCTCTTTCGCTGCTTGGCGAGCAAGTTGGCGTAGACGCTGACGATCCGCTTCTGGGTACATTTCCATTACGTCATCAATGGCTTTGTCACCTTCTTCCACTACGCGATCACGCAACGCTTCAAGTTTGTGGAATACCGCCGTTAATTGAGAGTGCTTATTACGAATTTTATCCAGTGCGGCTTGGATTGGCTCTGGATCTTCGTAACGCATCAATTTACCAATACGTTGTAATTGGCGACGACGCGCTTCATTTTTAAAACGTTGCGCGTCAGCAATTGCTTCTCGCAAATCTTCACTCAATGGAAACTTTTCTAGAACTGAAGGTTTGAGGCCGACAAGCTCCTCACCTAGCTTTTGCAGTTCTTCCATGTCTCGCTTCATCTCGGATTTACTTACCCAGATGATCTCTTCTTCTGGTTCCCATGGCGCTTTTTGATTCTTACGTGCCATTTCAGTTGCCTGTGTTTTGATTAATATTATGACTATTTTAACAAGAATCATGGGGAGAAAGCGAAATTCTTGTTATCCTATTGTTCATCAAAGACAAGATGTGAAAGACAATGGATATTAAACAGCAGGTTGCTGAGCAACGTACCGAGCTAGAGCAAGCCGTCGCAAGAGCCTTAAAGCTTGCATCGGCAAAATCTGACGCCGCCGAAGTCGCAATTACTAAAAGCACTGGTTTAAGTGTTTCAACTCGTATGGGTGAAGTAGAGAATGTCGAGTTCAACAGCGATGGTGCGCTGGGCATTACCGTTTACCGAGGTCAACGCAAAGGCAGTGCTTCCACGTCTGATTTAAGTGAAGCGGCAATCGAGCAAACCGTTATAGCGGCGCTAGATATTGCACATTACACATCTGAAGACCCATTTGCAGGCCCTGCAACAAAAGAATACATGGTGCAAGAGATCCCTGAGCTTGATCTTTTCCACCCTGACGCACCCGATCCAGACTATGCTGCCAATGTGGCGATTGCAGCAGAAAAAGAGGCGCTAAGTTATGACAGTGCAATCAAGCAAAGTGATGGCGCGAGTTATGATAGTCATTACGGCGTGAAAGTGTATGGCAATAGCCATGGCTTATTAGCTAGTTATGCGTCTAGCCGCCATAGTACTAGCTGTTGTGTAATTGGCGTTGGTCAAAACGGCGAGATGGAACGTGATTACAGCTACACCGTGGCACGTCATCGTGATGACTTATGGACCCCAGAAACGGTGGGTCGTAAGGCGGCAGAGAATACGGTTAACCGCTTAGATGCGCAGCGTCTAAAAACTGGTCAATACCCAATCATGTTTGCGGCTGATGTTGCGACAGGCTTGATTGGCCATCTCGTTATGGCGATTAGCGGTGGTAACCTGTACCGAAAATCTTCTTTCTTACTTGACCATCTAGGCAAACAAGTGCTTCCTGAATGGTTCAATATCTCAGAACGTCCGCATGTATTGCGTGGTTTGGCATCAAGTCCATTCGATAGTGAAGGTGTGTACACTCAAGACCGTGAGATCATTACCGACGGTGTGCTAGCAACTTATCTGTTAACCAGTTATGCCGCACGTAAAATGAAGATGACGCCGACAGGTCACGCTGGTGGGATTCATAACTGGTACGTGAAGTCGACAGGCCAAAACTTCGAACAAATGCTTAAAGAGCTCGGTACTGGTCTTCTAGTGACAGAAGTCATGGGACAAGGTGTGAACGTGGTAACGGGGGATTACTCTCGCGGTGCCGCAGGCTTCTGGGTTGAGAATGGTGAAATCCAATACCCAGTATCAGAAATTACCATCGCAGGTAATCTAAAAGACATGTTCACCAAGATTGTGGCGGTTGGTAGTGATATTGAAACGCGCTCACAAATCCAAACGGGCTCTATCCTACTGGATACCATGAAAGTGGCGGGTGAATAAGCTTTTCTAGCAATTCAGAATCAAAAAAGCCTGATGTGTTCATCAGGCTTTTTCGTTTTTTCTGTTAGGTAATCAGTATTGTGGCAAGCCCTAAGAAGACAGATAAACCAATCACATCCGTCACCGTCGTTAATGCCATACCACCAGCTAAAGCAGGATCGATGTTCATTTTTTTCAATAGGATTGGAATCGTTACTCCTGCAATACCTGCGACCAATAAGTTGGTCAGCATGGCGGCGGAAATGATTCCTCCGAGCATCCAGTTACCTTTCCAAGCAACAACAATACCACCAATAATCAGCGCCCACATGATACCGTTGAGTAAGCCGATCGAAGCTTCTTTCATTAACAGTTCGCGTTTGTTTGAGTCACCGATATGACCAAGAGCAAGACCACGAATCACTAGTGCGACGGTTTGGTTACCAGCGACACCACCCATGGACGGAACAATCGTCATCAATACTGCAATGGCCGCCATTTGATCTAATGTGGCCTCAAACATATTAGAAACGGAAGCAGCAGCAAGGGCGGCTAATACGTTAGCGCCAAGCCAGATACTGCGTTTGCGAGCTGATTTTACAACAGGCGCGAAAGTATCTTCGTCATCGTCCATACCCGCCATACTCATCATCGAGTGTTCCGCGTCTTCACGAATAACGTCAACCACGTCATCGATGGTGATACGACCGACCAAATGCAAGTTTTCATCAACAACAGGTGCAGATACCCAATTACGGCGCTCGAACAGACTCGCAACATCTGAGTCGCTAGTATCGACGGTGATGGCCTCGTCCGCGTCTTCCATTACATCAATGATTTTTACGTCTGGCTGAGTGGTAATAAGCGTCGTGATCGGCAGTTCACCGATGAGCTTACTCTCTTCATCGATCACATACAGGGCATCCGTAGCTTCTGGAAGCTCGCCTTTCATACGTAGATAACGCAAAACTACGTCCACATCGACGTCACCACGAATTGTGATGACGTCGGTGTTCATCAGTCCACCCGCAGTGTCTTCTGGGTAGGATAGGGCGGTTTCGACCCGTAGACGGTCAGAGGAGTCCATTTGCGACAGGACTTCGCGTGACAGGTTGTCAGGCAAGCTACGCAGTACGTAAGCCACGTCATCGGTATCCATGCCTTCTGTCGCTTCTGCAAGCGCTTCTGGTGCCATTTTGGATACGAGGCTGTCTTTGACGTCTTCGTTCAGCTCGTCAAGGATTTCACCATAATCTTCAGGGTCGGTGAGTTGCCAAAGAACTTCACGGCTCTTACGTGGGGAGGCTTCTAAAAGGTGAGCGATATCCTCAGGTTCCATGTCCTGCAATTGACGACGAACATGGACGAAGCGGCCATTTTCTAGCGCTTCTGTGACTTCTTGGAGGGCTTGGTGAGCTTGGTCGAATTCAATTTGCTCTGCCATTCATTCCTCCCAATTCCTGATATTTACAATGCGTTGAATAATAACTTAATTCTAGGCGCCTTTTAATAACAACTTATGATACTAAGCAAATTTATTTATTAGGTCAGGGAAGAGAAAGATAATGGGAGGTAAGAAAAAAGCGAGTAAACTACTCGCCTTCATCAAATTTATCTTCGATCAAATGGCAAATGGCATCCAGTGCTTCTTCCGCTTGCCCACCCGTTGCGTGGATCGTGACGTATTGTCCTTGAGCGGACTCTAGCATTAACAGGCCCATTACGCTGTCTGCTGTGGCGGTTTTGTCTTCTTCATTGTCGATGGTGATGACCGCTTCAAAGCTCTGTGCCAGTTCGACCAGTTTGACTGCTGCACGAGCATGTAAGCCAAGGCGGTTTTGAATCAATACTTTACGACTTAACTCCACGGCTACTCCTTAGCGTTTTTCTCTAGTGAGGTATGGCGAATTTGTACTTGGTGTCCTTTGTTGGAGAAGTATTCACCGATTTGCTGAGTTAAGTACACCGAGCGGTGCTTACCACCAGTACAACCGATTGCAACGGTCAGGTAGCTGCGGTTGTTTTTCTCAAGCAGAGGTAACCAATTCTCTATAAAGCTTTCAATTTGATATTTCAAACTTAACACCGATTGGTGTTGCTCTAAAAATGCGGCGATAGGAGCATCCAGACCTGTAAGCGGGCGTAGTGCTGGTTCCCAATGTGGGTTAGGTAAGAAGCGAACGTCGAATACGTAATCGGCATCGGAAGGCAGGCCGTATTTAAAACCAAAAGACTCAAATACCATAACGAGCCCTTTGCGATCTCTGCCTTCAACGCGCATACGCACGGTTTCACTCAATTCATGCAAAGACTGCCCACTACTATTTAGGACCAGATCTGCATGCGCTTTGAGTGGCGTCAAAATTTGCTTCTCACGCTCGATGGCTTGATCGAGCGAGAGGGAGGTGCCACCTAAAGATAACGGGTGAATTCGGCGTGTTTCGCTGTAGCGTTTGAGTAGCGTTTCTTTATTAGCGTCCAAGAAAAGCACGGTCACATCAAGCTCAGTTTTTAACTGTTCTAGTGTACTCGTCAGTTCTTTTAGCTTTTTAGGAATATTACGAATATCAATGCTGACTGCAACATTCTGTTTGCTGTCAGCAACAGAATGAACAAATGCGTCCAGCAAGTTAACTGGCAGGTTATCAACACAGTAGTAACCTAAGTCTTCCAGTACACGAAGCGCAATACTTTTACCGGCACCTGAGTGCCCGCTAACAACGATTAGTCGCATGGAGTTAGTCCTGCTTATTGGTGAATCATGATGTCGTAAAGTTCTTCATCACTCTGAGCATTACGCAGTAGTTTTAATACTTGCTTATCGCTCAGACGTTCTGCCATAGAGGATAGAGTCTTGAGGTGCTCTTTGCACTGTTCTTCTGGTACAAGGAGCGCAAAAAGAAGATCGACAGGTCGATTGTCAATCGCATCAAATTCGATTGCTTCATCACATTGCAGTAAGACAGCAATGGCCTTGTCGCTTGATTGCATTCTCGCGTGAGGGATCGCAATACCGTTTCCGATACCGGTACTGCCCATTTTTTCTCTATTGAGCATGCATTCGAACAGCTCGGTAGAATCTTGGCCCGTTTGATCAGCCACGATACGGCTGATCATTTCAAGGGCGCGTTTTTTACTCGTGCAGTGGACCGCACTTTTGGTGCAGTCCAATGACAGTATTTCGCTCAGTTGCATGATTAATGACTGTTTAGTTTTTCTTTGTGCTTATTAAGTTGGCGAACCAATTTATCTACCAGCGAATCGATCGCGGCATACATATTTTCGTCATCGGCTGATGCGTGGATTTCGCCTTGATTTATGTGAAGCGTAGCTTCCGCGATTTGAGTAATTTTTTCAACTTTTAGTACAACATGCACTTGATTGATATGGTCGAAGAACCTTTCGAGCTTCTGAAACTTAGAATTTACATAGTCTTGCATTGAATCGGTAAGATCAACGTGATGGCCTTGAATATTGATTTGCATAGACTTTCCTTTTCAGTTAGTGCCTTATAATAGGCGTTTACGCTGACTTGAAGGGGCAATTCCCAAGGATTCGCGATATTTGGCTATCGTACGTCTTGCGACCTGAATCCCTTGGTCAGCCAGAAGAGCAGCAATCTTGCTATCACTCAGTGGTTTGGCAGTATTCTCTGCTGCGACCAGTTTTTTAATGAGTGCACGAATTGCTGTTGACGAACATTCTCCGCCGTTGTCAGTACTAACATGGCTAGAGAAGAAGTACTTCAATTCAAAAATACCACGTGGTGTATGCATAAACTTTTGCGTTGTTACACGAGAAATCGTGGATTCATGCATGTCCACAGCCAAAGCGACATCATTGAGTACCATTGGCTTCATGGCTTCCTCACCATACTCGAAGAAATCTTGTTGATGTTCAACAATACATCTTGCAACTTTGAGTAGCGTCTCGTTTCTACTCTCTAAGCTCTTAATTAACCATTTTGCCTCTTGCAAATTGCTGCGGATGTACTGGCTATCCGCGCTATTACCTTTGCCTAATTGAGCATATTGTTGATTTACTTTTAATTTTGGCACGCTATCCGGGTTTATAGAAACGGTCCATTTGCCATTGTCTTTAAAAACGGATACGTCTGGAATTACGTACTCGGTATCATCAGGAGTGATGCGACTACCTGGACGAGGATCTAACTGTTGGATAAGCTTTAAGACTTCACGAAGATCGGCTTCTTTCAGCTTAGTCTCTTTGATGACGAGCTTGTAGTCTCGGTTGCCTAGGTGATCAATATGATCCGCAAGTATCATTTTGGCTTCAGCAAGCCACGGCGTGTCTTCTGGGAAGGTCGTCAGTTGCAGTAACAAACATTCTTGTAAGTTACGTGATGCAACTCCAAGAGGATCGAATTGTTGAATGCGTTTACGAACGGCTTCTACTTCGTCTAACTCTATCTCTTCATTATCGAAGCTCTCATGAATCTCTTCAGGCGACAAAGTTAAATAGCCGTAGTCGTCAACAGCGTCAATAATCGCTAATGCAATCGTGCGGTCGGTTTCACTGAATGGTGTTAGGTCAAGCTGCCACATGAGGTAATCATGTAACGATTCAGTGGTTTCGCCTTGGTAGACGGGCATATCATCATCAAGAGCTAAGCCAGTGCTACCAGTATTAGCGCTGTAGACGTCATCCCAAGTCGTGTCGATTTCAAGTTCAGAGCTAATTTCTGATTTCTCTATCACATCGGAGCTATCTGGAACGTCAATTTCTGTTGGTTCGCTAGCACTGTTGCTATCAGCAGCCTCGACCGCTGACTTATCTTCACCGTTTGCTAGAGGCTCGTCTTGGCCTTCTTCAACTTCCAATAATGGGTTTGAGTCCAACGCTTCTTGGATTTCTTGTTGAAGATCGAGTGTCGACAATTGCAATAAGCGAATCGCTTGCTGCAACTGTGGCGTCATGGCTAACTGCTGACCTAGCTTGAGTTGTAATGAAGGTTTCATTCAGTGTTACTTACCTTGTAATGCTCAGAATCTTACCGTTCCTAATATAATCATAGACGGAATTGTTCGCCGAGATAAACTTGTTTCACCTGTTCATTATTGAGAACTTCTGCCGGAGTTCCCGATGCAATTAGGTGCCCTTGGCTCACGATATAGGCTTTTTCACATACGTCCAGTGTTTCACGTACATTATGGTCAGTGATTAACACTCCGAGACCACGATCGCGCAGATGCTCAATGATTTTCTTGATGTCATTAACCGAAATTGGGTCAACACCAGCGAAAGGTTCATCCAATAAAATGAACTGAGGGTTGGCCGCTAAAGCTCGAGCGATTTCCACCCTGCGTCGCTCACCCCCTGATAGTGCCATACCAGCACTGGTTCTGATGTGCTGGATGTGGAATTCTTCCAACAAATCTTCCAGTTTATCTTGGCGCTCTTCCCTCGTCATTTCTTGACGAGTTTCAAGTACGGCCATGATGTTATCTTCTACTGAAAGCTTACGGAAAATCGACGCTTCTTGCGGAAGATAGCCAATGCCAAGGCGTGAACGGCTATGCATCGGTAAAATACTGATGTCATTGTCGTCAATGGTAATGGTGCCCTCATCACGAGGTACTAAGCCGACAATCATGTAAAACGAGGTGGTTTTACCCGCGCCGTTTGGACCGAGTAGCCCAACAATCTGACCAGATTCAACTTCTAAGCTAACATCAGTGACGACTTTGCGTTTTTTGTAGCTTTTCGCCAAGTTTTTCGCACTCAGTACTGCCATATTAGTTCTCTATCTGATTGGGTTGCAAAATGGTCGTAACGCGCTCTTCCTTAGAGCTATCTGCGACTAGCTTTTGTTTACCAATTTGGTAACGAATCGAAGAACCTTTGATGGTGTTGTTGTCTTGCGCCAGCTGCGCTTGACCTTTCATGGTCAGTTCGTCTGTAGAAATACGGTAATCCAGCTCCGTAGCTTGACCACTAAGTGTTTTACCATCGTCCATCAGCTGAGAAAACTTCGCAGGTTTACCAAATGCTTGAATCTGTTTAATTGCTTCGGTTTTAGGATCGCGAGTTACCACGATTCTATCAGCATCGATATTGATGCTCCCTTGCTTAAGAGATACATCGCCTTCAAAAACAACCTGGTTACTCTTCATATCCACCTGTTGGGTGTCAGAGTTTATGTAAACCGGCTGTTGAGTATCCGACTTGAGTGCCAGCGCTTGAGGCGCCGCCAATACCAGTGCCAGTAGGCTAAGGTGTAACGGTTTCATATCGACCTTGAACTTCATCTGTCAGAGTCGCAGTATGCTGTTTTAAGTTACCTTGCATTGCGCCTCCAGTAGTTTCAAATTGTGGTCCAACCAACATTACTTGTTGGTCAGCTTTAAAATCACGATTGGTTAGATTAATGACCAATTTGTCTGTTGCCATGGTATCAAAACTCGCACCAGGCAGAAGGTTTTGCATTAAGACTTTGTCATATAAAGTCAAAACTTGGTCTTCATCTAACACTGCTCTTGTGGCAGTCACCTTCCATTCAATGACGCTACCTTCACGGTAAACCATCAAAGTCGGGTTATTAAAAATAGTATCTCCACTCTTAGCATAATGGTCTAAGTTAGTGGAGCGAATGATGTAACTGCGGACACCATCTTCACCGTAGGTGATATTTTCTAATCCAGAACCACTGAACATGGGCAGTTCAGAATCTGGTGCTACTTGAATTGCGTCGTTGCCTTTAGGGGTTAGTAGGTAATAACCGCACCACGCTACAACGAAGATCAAGAGCAAATAAATAAGGCGAGTAAAACTCATATAATGAAGGCCTATCGTTTAGCTCAGTACTTCCCTGACCATTGCCTTTATTCGTCTAATAAATGATTTAAATGTTTGTGCTGATATTACATCACGCCAGCTTTTAGTAAATCGTGCATGTTCAGTGCACCCACAATTTTTTCGTCTTTACATAAAATCAGAGCGTTAATGTTTTTATTCTGCATCAAGTTCAAACCTTCAACCGCCAGCATATCAGGGTGTGCTGTGGTTGGGTTTGTCGTCATGAACTCGCCAATTGCCGTCGTATGAATATCGATACGCTTGTCTAAGGTACGACGTAAATCACCATCGGTGAATATACCAAGCATAGCATCGTGCTCATCGACGATGGCTGTCATGCCTAACCCCTTTTCTGAAATTTCAAGCAGGGCATCGCGAATTAATGCGTCAGGAGAAACTTTAGGTAACGCTTCTCCAAAGTGCATAATATCAGACAACTTAAGTAGCAGTTTTCTCCCCAGTGCACCACCTGGGTGAGATAGGGCAAAATCTTCGGCAGAAAAACCACGAGCTTGAAGCAGAGCTACGGCTAATGCATCTCCCATCACTAATGTGGCAGTCGTACTGCTAGTTGGCGCCAGGCCTAACGGACAAGCTTCTTGAGGTACCGTAATTTGCAGGTGTAAGTCAGACAGCTTGGCCATATTTGATTCTGGCTTACCTGTCATGCTGATGATCTTAATATTCAGGCGCTTTAATACTGGAAATAGAGACAGAATTTCGTTTGATTCACCAGAGTTAGAAATTGCCAGCACAATGTCACCAGGGCTAATCATACCCAAGTCACCATGTGCGGCTTCGCCTGGATGAACGAAAAACGCCGAAGTCCCAGTGCTTGCCAGAGTGGCGGCAATCTTGTTACCAATATGGCCTGACTTGCCAATACCCATAACGACAACTTTGCCGTTGTTGGAAAGGATAAGTTCACACGCTTTTTCAAATTGATCATCAAAGTAGGTATCTAGCTCTTGCAGAGCAGCAACTTCGATATCAAGAACTTGTTTAGCAGCAGCGCGAAAATCAAATTGATTGGACATATCAGATCTCTACTTATTGATCGTGGTAATTAAGCGGTCATGTTTGCGAATAAGTACACTTGGTAACCTAAGAAGCACACAAACAAGATGGCACCTTCAATACGGTTAATACTGCGTGATTTACCCAAACACATCGCGACAAGTAACAATGAAACGCCTAACATGACCCAGAAGTCACGTCCCATCGCGTACTCACTGAGCACCGATGGATTAATGATGCCAGGAATCCCCATTACCGCCAGAATGTTAAACACATTCGAACCGATAATGTTACCGACAGCCATGTCGTCTTCACCCTTTAAAACTCCCGCAAGTGATGCGGCCAGTTCAGGCAGGCTAGTGCCAATGGCGATAATAGTTAGACCGATAACAAGGTCGCTCATACCAAAGTGTTTAGCAATAATTACCGCGTTATCAACCAGCATGCTGGCTGCCAAAGGAAGCAGTATCAAGCCAATAACCACCCACATGATTGCTTTAGGGTTACTGACGCCTTCAGGGATCTCTGACTCTTGGTCATCAAGAAAAACATCACCTGATTTTTGCTCTTTGCGGCTGATTTGCAACATAGCAAATAAAAATGCCCCAAAGAGTACAAACAATAAGACACCCTCATAAAAACCGAGATGGCTATTCCAAAGCAGAATACCAGCGAGTACGGTTACGGCTATCATGAGTGGAAGTTCTCGGCGGATGACGGCGGAGCTAATCGACAAAGGCTTGATCAGCGCTGTAATACCTAGGATTAACGCAATGTTTGCTATGTTTGAGCCTAATACGTTACCCACCGCTGTATCTGTTTTGCCATCCCAAGCAGCGGTTGCAGATACCATCATCTCAGGGGCGGATGAGCCCATCGCAAGGATTGTCATGCCGATGACAAGCGGGGAAATGCCGACGTTGCGGGCTATCGCTGCAGAGCCAAAAACAAGTTTATCTGCACTCCAAACAAGCAAAACAAGACCGACTATAAGCAACGCAACGGCTTCGAGCATGAGAATTCCTAAGTATTAAATAAGTAAAATGAATAACCGCTAATTTTGACCTTTTGCGGCCTAAAATGGAAGATAAACGAAGAATAAATTAAAGGTTAGTAACGAAAATGTATGTAAATCTCACTCATTTAAATGAGCAATTCTGGTCTAGGATTTAAACACTTCGTGCTAATTAGGTCATAAACCATGAGAAATTGCAGGGATATACTCGACTTTATTTAATTGAACAGTGCTTTAAATTCAACGCCAATGTGCTTATGATTGCAGCCTAATAAATGTACCGACGTTACTTTATTAAACGTAGAATTCAACTCCGATGAGTATCTGCTTGATGATTCCGTGAGTTGCAACGCTCCTACAGTAGAAGAGATGATATGTCGAACAACGATTTAGTCACCGTGAACAACCTCACTTTTTCACGGGGAGAACGCATGATCTTTGATGATATTGATCTGCATGTTCCTGAAGGCAAAGTGACGGCCATTATGGGACCATCGGGAATTGGTAAAACAACACTGCTGCGTTTGATTGGTGGTCAGTTGTATCCCGAGCAAGGAGAGATCTGGTTTGATGGCGACAATATTCCCTCTCTCTCGCGTAAAAAACTCTACCATGCTCGAAAGAAAATGAGCATGTTGTTCCAGTCAGGGGCTTTATTCACTGATTTGAATGTTTTTGATAATGTCGCCTTTCCATTGAGAGAGCATACCGATTTATCGGAAGATTTGATTCGCACCATGGTGTTACTCAAGCTCGAAGCTGTCGGTCTGCGCGGCGCGGCGCAATTAATGCCGAGTGAGCTTTCAGGTGGTATGGCAAGACGCGCTGCTTTGGCTCGTGCAATCGCACTTGACCCTGACTTGATCATGTACGATGAGCCGTTTGTGGGGCAAGACCCAATTACTATGGGCGTTTTGGTTGAGCTAATTAGCAATCTAAACCAAGCGTTAGGTTTGACCTCTATTGTGGTTTCTCACGACGTACCTGAAGTCATGAGTATTGCTGACTGGGTATACCTGATGGCCGATGGAAAAATCATCGCCTATGGTACGCCAGAAGAGCTGACTCAAAACTCTGATCCTCGTGTCCAGCAGTTCTTACAAGGTGATGCCGACGGTCCTGTACCGTTTCGTTTCCCTTCTCAAAGTATCGAAAAGGACTTATTTGATGGTCGATAACTTCATTCACTTTGTCGCCTCGCTGGGTCGACGCACGCTTTCTATTTGCGGAGCATTTGGTCGTGCGACTTTCATGTTGATTGGGGCGCTATTTTCTAAGCCACAACCGATCAGAAGCTTTCCTCTGCTTGTTAAGCAACTTTATTCTGTTGGTGTTCAGTCGCTGGCGATCATCGTCGTATCTGGTCTGTTCATTGGAATGGTTTTGAGTCTACAAGGCTATGTTGTGTTGGTGGATTACGGCGCAGAAGGCAGTTTGGGGCAAATGGTGGCGCTTTCTTTACTCCGTGAATTAGGACCTGTTGTTACTGCACTTTTGTTTGCTGGTCGTGCCGGTTCTGCGTTAACCGCAGAGATAGGTCTAATGAAAGCAACGGAACAACTGTCTAGCCTTGAAATGATGGCGGTAGACCCATTGAAACGAGTGATTGCACCACGGTTTTGGGCTGGGGTTATCTCAATGCCTTTACTGGCTATGATTTTCATGGCTGTGGGAATTTGGGGCGCTCAGCTTGTTGGTGTTGACTGGAAAGGCGTTGATCACGGCAGTTTTTGGTCAGCGATGCAGTCCTCTGTTGAGCTAGGACAAGACATTGGTAACAGTATGATCAAATGTTTTGCGTTTGCAATTACGGTTACTTGGGTCGCTCTATTTAACGGTTATGATGCTATTCCAACATCGGAAGGGATCAGCCGAGCAACTACGCGCACTGTTGTGCATTCTTCTTTAGCAGTACTAGGATTAGACTTTGTACTGACCGCATTGATGTTTGGGAATTAATCATGCAACAAACACGTAAAACTGAATTATGGGTTGGCAGCTTTGTATTAGCGGGAATTTGCGCGATTCTTGTGATGATTTTTCAAGTTGCTGACGTAAAAAGCATTGGCTCTGGTGATACTTATACCCTCAAAGCCGAGTTCGATAATATTGGCAGTTTAAAAGTTCGTTCGCCCGTAAAAGTGGGGGGCGTTGTGATTGGTCGAGTAAGTAGTATTTCGCTTAACCCAGACAACTTATTGCCAGTTGTAACACTATCTATCAATAGCAAATACAATCAGTTCCCAGAAACGTCGAGCGTACAAATTTTGACATCTGGCCTGATTGGTGAGCAATACATTGGTTTAGTACCTGGCTTCGTTTTTGATGATGAAGTCATGCTGGTGGATGGTGATACCATCGAAGACACCAAATCGGCGCTTGTGCTTGAAGACTTAATTGGTCAAGTACTATACAGCGTAGGTGGTTCAGACGACTCAAGTAAGGAATAACTATGTTAGCGAGATTACTACTTTCAGTTTGTGCTGTGTTTAGCGTCTTTGGAACAACAGCAGCAGAGGTGGATAAAACTGAACCTTATAAGATGATGAAGCAGGTAGCTGAAGTCACGTTCGAAAGATTGAAAGCCGAACAGCCGAAAATCAAACAAGATCCAAATTTACTTAAAGTGATCGTTGAAGAAGAGCTAATGCCTTACGTCAACTACCGCTATGCAGGGTTAAAACTTCTTGGTCCAAACTTAAAAGGTGCTAAGCGTGAACATGTACTTGAGTTTATCGATGCATTTCGTGCTTACCTGATTGCGTCTTATGCACAAGTGTTGACGCAATACTCTGACCAAAAAATTGAGTTTGGTCCTGAGCCTAGCATTGATGACTCTAAGCGTATTACAAGCATTAAAGTTGATATCATCGATACTCCGCGTCCAAACATCAAACTTGAGTTTAAACTGCGTAAAGACAACCAGTCTGGTGAGTGGGAAGCATTCGATATGATTGCAGAGGGCATTAGTTTGCTTTCTAGTAAACAATCCGAATGGAACAGTAAAATTCGTCAAGAAGGCATTCTATCTGTTGCTAAAGACTTAGAAAAATTGGCCGCAGAACCGATCCGCTTCGAGGCGAAGAAATAATGGCCCAGACTCCCGCTCAGTGGCAATTGGATCAAAACATTCTTAAGCTAACAGGGGCACTTGATAGAGATACAGTGCCTTCATTGTGGGCGTATGCACAGCAATGGCAACCTGCTCAATCGGAGCTGGAATGCTCGCTAAAAGAGATAGAGCGAGTCGACTCTGCAGGAATGGTGATGTTAATCCACTTATTAGAGCATGCAAAAAAGCAAAACTGTCATATAATGCTCAGTTTCGTGCCGGCGCAACTGCGCACTTTGTTTCAACTGAGCAATGTTGAATCTTTAGTGGCCAAACACATACAGAATTATCAGGGGTAAATTGTGGATAGCGCAAAAGTACAACAGTTATTAGAAGAAGCACTAAACCTTCAAGAAGTGCATGTGAAAGGTGAAGGTAGCCACTATGAAGTGGTTGCTGTTGATGCTTGTTTCGATGGAATGAGCCGCGTTAAGAAGCAGCAGCTAATTTATGCTCCTCTGATGGAATACATCCAGCGTAACGACATTCACGCATTATCAATCAAAGCGTTCACACCAGAAGAGTGGGCTCGTGATAAGAAATTGATGTCGCTTTAAGGTTTATTGATGGAAAAGTTTCGAGTTATTGGGTCAGATAAACCACTAGTTGGTGAAGTGACCATTTCAGGTGCAAAAAACGCAGCACTGCCGATTTTATTTGCGTCTATCTTGGCGGAAGAGCCAGTAGAAGTGGCAAACGTACCACACCTTCGTGATATCGACACAACCATGGAATTGCTTAAGCGTTTAGGCGCGAAAGTAAGCCGCAATGGCTCTGTTCATGTTGATCCAAGCAGTATTACAGAATACTGCGCGCCTTATGATTTAGTGAAAACCATGCGTGCTTCTATTTGGGCTTTAGGTCCTTTGGTGGCGCGCTTTGGTCAAGGTCAGGTTTCTTTACCAGGCGGTTGTGCCATTGGTGCCCGTCCTGTGGATCTGCATATTTCTGGTTTAGAGCAGCTTGGCGCAACCATTACATTAGAAGATGGTTATGTGAAAGCAGAAGTGGATGGTCGTCTAAAAGGCGCGCACATCGTGATGGATAAAGTCAGCGTAGGCGCGACGATCACCATCATGTGTGCCGCAGCGCTGGCGGAAGGCACAACAACACTAGATAACGCTGCGCGTGAGCCTGAAATCGTCGATACCGCTGATTTCCTAAATAAGCTTGGCGCAAAAATCTCTGGCGCTGGCACAGATACCATTACGATTGAAGGTGTTGAGCGCCTAGGCGGTTGTAAACACAACGTGGTTGCTGACCGTATTGAGACGGGAACATTCCTTGTCGCAGCAGCAGTATCTGGCGGTAAAGTGGTATGTCGCAACACTAATGCTCATTTGCTTGAAGCGGTTCTCGCCAAGCTGGAAGAAGCTGGCGCGCTTGTCGAAACGGGTGAAGATTGGATCTCCGTTGATATGACCGACCGCGAGCTAAAAGCGGTAAGTGTACGTACTGCGCCACATCCTGGTTTCCCGACGGATATGCAAGCTCAATTTACGCTTCTGAACATGATGGCGAAAGGTGGCGGCGTGATCACAGAGACTATCTTTGAAAACCGCTTTATGCACGTACCAGAACTCATGCGTATGGGCGCTAAAGCTGAGATCGAAGGCAATACGGTTATCTGTGGTGATGTTGAGTCACTCAGCGGTGCGCAAGTGATGGCAACCGATCTACGAGCTTCGGCTAGTTTGGTTATTGCAGGTTGCATTGCTAAAGGCGAAACCGTCGTTGATCGTATTTACCATATCGACCGTGGTTACGACAAAATCGAAAATAAACTGGCTGCACTTGGCGCAAATATTGAGCGAGTGAGCTAGGCAAGTTAAACTGCACCGCAGGTAACTTGGATATCAAGAGAGCCGAAACCTGAGTTTCGGCTTTTTTATATCACTCTCATGACCATATTTTCCCTTTATGGAAAGAGAGATATTAATAGCTGTATCTGGCAAAAGCCGGTTCCTGGAGAACAAGAATGATTGCACTGTTACGTGTATTTGCTGTCGCTATCTTTGCGATTGTTATGTTTATTGGTGGTTGTGGTTACTGCCTATTAAGCCCTAGAAACCCTAAGCACGTTTTCACTTTTGGCCGTTTGTTTGCCAAGATGTCTCGTGTGTTTGGGATTAAGTTAGAGTTGCGTATCCCTGAAGATGCGTATTCACGCGGCCAACATGTTTACATTGCTAACCACCAGAACAACTGGGACATGTTTACTGTTTCTGCGGCTGTGACTCCGAAAGTTGTGACAGTAGGTAAAAAGAGCTTGGCTTGGATGCCACTGTTTGGTCAGCTTTACTGGCTTACGGGTAACATTCTGATTGACCGAGCGAATCGCTCTAAAGCAAAAGGTACTATCGATCAGGTCGTGAGCAGCATGAAAGAAAGTGATGTTTCGGTGTGGATGTTCCCAGAAGGCACGCGTTCTCGTGGGCGTGGTTTGCTGCCATTCAAAACAGGTGCTTTTCATGCGGCAATTGGAGCAGGTGTGCCAATCATTCCTATCGTATGTAGCTCGACGAATAAAATTAAGCTGAACCGTTGGAACAATGGTCATGTGATTGTTGAAATGCTACCTCCAATCAGCACTGAAGGCTATGGTAAAGAGGGCATTCGCGAGTTAGCGAATATCTGTCGTGAACAGATGAAAGAGAAGCTTGAATCGTTAGATGAAGAAGTCAAACAGCGTAATGCTGCTTAAGTTTTACTGCGATATCATCACGAAAAGACAATAAAAAACGGGTAGCCTGAGCTACCCGTTTTTTATGTTTGTCAGCAAGTACAATTATTTGCGAACTGCAATTGCTTCAATCTCGATGCCAACATCTTTTGGTAGGCGAGCCACTTCTACACAAGAGCGTGCAGGGTAGTTTGCTACGCCGTGTTCATCAAAGAACTTGCCGTAAACTTCGTTCACTGTGCCAAAGTCATTTAGGTCTTTAACAAAAACCGTTAGCTTTACAATATCAGATACTTTAAGACCTGAAGATTCAACTACAGCCTTTACGTTTTCTAGAGACTGACGAGCTTGTTCTGCGATATCAGCAGACACTTCACCTGTCGCTGGGTTTACTGGGATTTGGCCTGAAGTAAGAACCATGTTACCTAGATCTACGCCTTGAACGTAAGGACCGATTGCTGCTGGTGCAGACTCAGTGTGAAGTACTTTCGTCATTTGATTTTTTCCATCAGTTGTAGGGAATAAAGATTCTCAGTTTGCCTCTAAACCCTCGGTAGGTAAAGAGCAAAATACCCTGACACACAGCCTAGTCGTGCGGCGTGTTTATCGCTCGGTTACGATCTCGCGTGAGAACACTTTCTCGCAGTATTTACACTTTAGGCGGATTTCTTGTTTCTTCTCGAACACGCTAAAGCTGCTTTCTACTGGTTCATTATGAGAAATACAGTTTGAATTCGGGCATTCAAATACATCATTGATGCGCTCAGGAAGCTCTAACGCGAGCTTTTTCACCACTTCATAATTCTCGATTTGATTCACGGTCGCGTGAGGAGCATACAACGCTAGCTTGCTCGCTTGCTCTTCATTGATAAACACATTTTCGATTTTGAGTAGATCTTTATGACCGAGTGCTGATGATGGCAAGTTCAGTCCAATCGTTACGCGTTGTGATGAATTGTGCATATCGAACAGTCTTAATACTTTGATGCCGATTTGCGCAGGGATGTGGTCGATGACCGTACCATTTTTGATTGCTTCTACCTGCAATTGAGTTTCTTTAGCCATGATTTTTCCCCTCGATTACAGTGTTTCGTTTAGAACAAGCGCCAGCAGTGCTTGGCGAGCATACACGCCATTTTGAGCTTGCTGGAAGAAGTAAGCATGAGGCGTTTTATCAACATCAGTTGTAATTTCATCCACACGTGGTAGTGGGTGCAGCACTTTCAAGTTCTCACGCGCGCCTTCTAGTAGTGCCGCCGTTAGGATGTAAGCCGACTTAATATGTGCGTATTCCGATTCGTCAAAACGTTCTTTCTGTACGCGTGTCATGTACAGAATATCCAGTTCAGGAATCACACTTTCCATGTCTGTGTGTAGGCTATATTGAATGCCAGCTTCGTCTAGTTCTTCGCAGATGTAATCTGGCATTGCCAGCGCATCTGGTGCAACAAAGAAGAAGCGGATGTTGTTAAACTTTGCTAAGGCTTGAGTCAGTGAGTGCACTGTGCGGCCATATTTTAGGTCACCTACGAATGCGACGTTCAGGTTGTCTAGACGCCCTTGTGTTTCCGCGATGGTGTATAGGTCGAGTAGCGTTTGAGTTGGGTGTTGGTTTGCACCGTCGCCCGCGTTGATCACTGGCACGCCATTTGAAAATTCAGAGGCCAAGCGAGCGGCGCCTTCTTGTGGATGACGCATCACAAAGGCATCGACGTAAGAAGAGATGACTTGTACTGAATCTGCGAGTGTTTCGCCTTTTTTCGCCAGAGAGGTATTACCATCATTATCAAAGCCAATCACGTCACCACCAATGCGCTGAATCGCTGTTTCAAACGATAAACGTGTACGTGTTGATGGTTCAAAGAAACAACTTGCAACGACTTTGTTTTTAATCAGTTCTGGTCGAGGTGCTTTTTTAAGGCTACCTGCTGTTTCTACGATAAGTTCCAGTTCTTCGCGTGAAAGCTCTGGAATAGAGATGATGTGCTTCTGGTAAAGCGAGTTCGCCATGATCTTCTTCCCTATAACATTGATGACTACATCCAAATAACCGAAAGGAATTTTGGACATAAAAAAACCTCCCCAATGGGGAGGTTTTAAAATTCAATAGAATTAACGAAAATAACACCACGTAAGCGTAGTCGCTTAGCGAGAGCAAATCGCGTTTTTACGTCAGCAATCAGCGTGGTCATTTCTTAATCCTCAGACAAATTGCCGAGCATTATACGCTTAACTTTCGTGAGCGCAAGCGATTACATCATGGTTTTTATCGGCTGTTTTTGCGCACTGGTTTAGCTTCCTAGCGTCGCAACCATCACGGCTTTGATGGTATGCATACGGTTTTCAGCTTCGTCGAATACGATGGAGTATTCCGATTCAAATACCTCTTCTGTTACTTCAAGGCCTTTCATACCGTATTTTTCAGCGACTTCTTTGCCGACGGTGGTTTCATCATTGTGGAAAGCTGGAAGGCAGTGCATGAATTTCACATGTGGATTACCCGTTTGCTTAATCACGTCCATATTGATTTGATAAGGTGTCATTAACGCTACACGTTCATCCCATGCCTCGGCAGACTCACCCATAGACACCCAAACGTCGGTGTATAGGAAGTCACAACCTTTCACACCTTCCTCAACGCTTTCTGTTAACGTGATTTTTGCTCCGGTTTGTTGCGCGATAGTTTGACAAGTTGCCACGAGCTGTTCTTCAGGCCAGAACGCTTTTGGCGCGACAAGGCGAATATCCATGCCCATTTTCGCTGCGCCCACCATAAGTGAGTTACCCATGTTGTTGCGTGCATCACCTAGGTAAGCGAAGGTTATTTCATGTAGCTGTTTACCACGGCCGTGCTCTTGCATGGTCAGGAAGTCAGCAAGGATCTGGGTTGGGTGGAACTCATCCGTTAAACCATTCCACACTGGAACACCAGCATAAGTACCAAGCTCTTCAACAATGGATTGGCCAAAGCCTCGGTATTCAATCCCGTCGTACATACGACCAAGAACACGAGCGGTGTCTTTCATAGATTCCTTATGACCGATCTGCGAGCCAGAAGGGCCGATGTAAGAGACTTGAGCACCTTGGTCAAAGGCAGCGACTTCAAACGCACATCGGGTACGAGTCGAAGATTTCTCAAAGATTAGTGCGATGTTTTTACCTTGAAGTGTCTTCTGCTCTGTTCCTGCATATTGAGCTTTTTTCAGCTCTGCAGACAGTTCGAGCAAAAACTGGATTTCTTTGGTTGAGAAGTCCAATAGCTTCAAAAAGTTGCGGTTACGTAAATTGAAAGCCATAGCTCGTCCCTTAGTACATGTGATTAGATTAATAGAATTTATTAAAACATATAAATGCTTTTATTGTGAATAATTATTTTTAAATAAAGCTAAAAAAGGTTGATGTATTCACATCAACCTTAGTTTTGATTCACCTAATGTAAAGGGACGAGTAAGTTATATATCGTCTCGTTCTATTGGACAGCTCATACAGCGAGCGCCACCGCGACCACGACCAAGCTCGTTACCAGGTACTGTCAGTACTTTGATGCCAGCTTTATCGTATTTTTCGTTGGTGTATACGTTGCGTTCGTAACCAATTACTACGCCCGGTTTTACAGTTAGAACGTTATTGGCGTCATTCCATTGTTCGCGTTCCGCTTCATAGCTGTCGCCACCAGTGGTGATGATTTTCAGCTGATCTAAGCCAAGAGCGGACTCAATCGCGTGCAGATAGTTATGTGAGGCTTCAACATGCATTTCACCGTTGCCTTTTGGTGTTAAGCGCCATGTGTCGAGATCTTTGCGCATGATCTCTGGGTAGACAGAGAAAGTATCTACATCCATATGGGTCATCACAGTGTCTAAATGCATACATGAGCGGTGTTTAGGCAGATCAATTGCAATAACCTCGGTCGCTTGGCCTGCTTTAAATAGGCTCGCTGCAAGGTTCTCTACACCTTGTGCAGTCGTACGCTCAGACATACCGATAAGAACTGCACCTTTACCAATAACCAACACATCACCGCCTTCGACATTCGCATTATCATAATGCAGATCATCGTCACCGAAGTATTTGATAAAATCTTGGCCAGCAAAAATTGGGTGCCAACGATAAATCGCACGTAGGTGGTTTGTTTCACGTTGACGTGCAGGCATCATCATCGGGTTAAGAGAAACGCCGCCATAAACCCAACATGAGGTATCACGAGTAAAGAGGTGATTAGGCAGTGGCTCAATAACAAAGTCGAGAGGACGCTTCATTTTTGGCAGCATAGAAGATGAGGAGATCGGTAGCTCTGAGTAAGCTAAGCCACCTAAAAATATGCAGGCAAGATGTTCATCATCCATTTCTGAAAAGTATTGGCGTAGGTCTCGCGCAAATGTTGGCCCGTAACGAAAGTCAGAAATCTGAGTGTTCAGCAGCCATTGTTTTGCTTCTGGAACAGCGAGGGTTTCGACCAGTAAATCGTGGAGGAGAAGCACTTCAACGTCTTGCTCGCGCAGCGTACGTGCGAATGCATCGTGCTCTTCACCTGCCGCTTCTACAGCAAGAACGTCATCAAATAGCAACTCATGACAGTTTGACGGAGTTAAGTGGGTTAGGGCGCGTTCAGGGCGATTTAATAGAACTCGTCGAAGTTGACCAACTTCTGATCCAACGTACAGCTTGCTCATTTTGTATCCTTACAAATTTTCCAGCCATTAGTTATGACAAGCTTCCTAGAAAGATGCAAGTTATCAAGCTTTGTTTATATTCTGGTGTTTTTGGTTTTGTGAGTTTTTTATTTTTATTTTGATTCTTATGAAATTTGTTATTAGATATAAATGCTATTTTACTAAAATTAGAGTGCGTGCGTTTTTATTCTAATTTTCCCGTTGAGAAAGAATACACGCACAGTGCATAAAACGTGCATTTTTATTCTAAATTATGCATTATTAAAGTGAATTTATTCGTTATACTTCTTCGTTTTACACGTGAGTGTATTCAAGAAAGCATCATAAACACGCATAGAAAGAGAAAATAACCACATTAAGTGTCAATTAGGATGTTCTGAATATTAAAAAATGCCATTTTTTGTTAATTTTTTGTTTCTTTGTGTGGTCGGTTTAATATTTAGATTCAAATAACCGATAAGAATCGCAGTGGTATGATGTTTGTTTGTGGCTTTTCATCGCAATCCATGCCATATTTCACCGGATCAGCATACTCAGTATCGGGTATTGTGTTTCCATCAAGTAACTAATCTGGAGCCAAAACATGTCTCACGAAGATGAATATCTATCAGTAGAAGAATTAATTGAGATTCAAAAGGAAGAGACTCGCGATATCATTGCAGCATTGCTAGAAGATGGCAGCGATCCAGATTCGCTATACGAAATTGAGCACCACCTGTTTGCCGAAGATTTTGACACGCTAGAAAAAGCGGTAGTTGAAGCATTCAAGATGGGCTTTGAAGTTCTTGAAGCAGAAGAAACTGAAGATGAAGATGGTAACAAGTTGCTTTGCTGTGATGCGACTATGGAGTCCGCACTAGACGCAGAAGCGATTGATGCGCAAGTTGAAAAATTGATTCACTTGGCAGAAAAATACGACATCATCTATGACGGTTGGGGTACGTACTACGAAGGCGAAGATGCGCTTTACCCTGAAGAAGATGAAGACGGCGAGTAATCAAAGCTCACTACTTTTGGAAAAACCAGCGTTTAACGCTGGTTTTTTTATACCTTGAAAAACTGACGAATGTGGAGACGATAAATAATTCACATTGAGTTTATAGGGGATTTCTCCCTATAATGCGTGAAAATTGATCTAGCTCAAGGTGTATATGCAACTCTCACTCGCCGGTTTATGGCAAGTCTCTCCACTGACGGACCTTTCTATCCCACAGGATGACATTACTTTCCCTGCTCCTTTGAGTCAGGTATTGCCAGCTGAACTGACAGAAGAAGCAATTCGTCAGCAAGAGTGGCACCTGATGCATGACATTGAAGTGGACGAATCCATGATGGCATTCCCAGCGGTAGAAATGGTGTTGGGTGGTGTGGATTACCATGCAGAAGTGCGTTTGAACGGAGTAGCATTGTTCGACTGTGACGGTTCTCAAAATGTCTACAAGAAAGACATTCGTCCGTTCATGCAAATGGGGCGTAACCGCTTTGAAATTTTGTTCTTAGAGGAAGAAGAGGATCTTCTGTTTGATGAAGATAAACCTGAGCTGTGCTCTCTGTCCGATCATGAATATAAAAAAAGTGATGAGCGCTTAGGGGTATGGCAAGAACCGTATCTGCAGTTCATTCGCAATGTACGTTTAGACCGCGTGGCAACCGAGCAGATTTGGCACCACGGTGGTGGTTGTGAGTTTAAGGTGGATTTGTACTACCAAACTTTTGCGCCGGGTTTAGTATCGGCATCGGTTAAGTTCAATGGCATGACTTACCATATTCCTATTGATGTCCGAGCGGAGCATGCGAGCGCTTTATTCCAGATCGAAGCGCCAAAGTATGCCGATCTTACTGATCCTGATCCAAGTGATCTCTACCAGTTGTCTGTTGAGTTGGATGGGCAGCACCAAAACTTCACTGTTGCCTTGAGCCAGGAGCTTTGTGTTACCCATGTTGTGCTTTAACGTCTAATAATATTATCTATTACAGCATCTTAAGCATTACGACTTCACATGCATCATGCCCTGTTTGTCCAAGCGGGGCATCGAGATGCTCAAAGCCTAGCTTTTCATACAAGCTTACCGCTTCTCTCAGACATTCAGTTGTCTCTAAATAGCACTGCTGATACCCAAATTGTTTCGCCAATTGTAAGCTCAATGCGACGATGCGTTTGGCTAAACCGTGTCCTCGTGTTTGAGGTAAGAAGTACATCTTTTGTAGTTCACACACATTTGGCTCGCCAGCTAAAGGGGCAAAGCCACCGCCACCAACGATCTCTCCGCGATGTTCAATGACCCAATAGGCGGCCCTGTTTTGATTGTACACCGAATACATATCATCAAGCGTTGGATCGGCCACACCATAACCTTTGTCTGCGGTTAAGCCGTATTCTGCAGAGACTTTACGAATCACATCTGCGACTTGCGGGTTGTCTGCTTTAGTAAGAGGTCGAAGAACGTATTCCTCAGCCTGACACACTTTTGTTAGCCCTTTTAGGTAAGTCTCTAGACCAAGTTTGAGTTGCTCTTGCTCGCTGTCATCGAGTTGGGTAAGCAGTTGTTCAAAGAAGTGGTTTTGCTGTTGGTCCAGTTGTGATAACGCCTGTTGGCCTTGCTCTGTAATCGCTACGAGTTGACTACGTTTGTCTTTTGGGTTTTCGATGCTCTCGACCAAACCTAATTTAATCAAACCAGTAACGGTTCGGCTCGCGTTGGACTTGTCGACATTAAGCTGCTGTGCCAGCTGATTGATGGTCAATGGCTGCAATTGGATTTCACCCAATGCGTGCGCTTGCACTGGAGTGAGAGCGACATCGCCGCATTGTTTATCAAGCATACCAAGCAATCGGACGGCTTGACGGGAGTAGTGTCGAAGTTGACGAGCGTTCATTATCACTTACCTCTAAAAATAAAGTTGCGCACCGCAATTAAATTAATTGCGGTGCGCAACCTTGTCAATGGTAAATGTCATTTTTCTCGTTAGGAGACGTAGTGAGCCTCCATATTTAAGCGTGGTGATGTAAACAAAACTGCGGTGCTGGAGCTTTTTCTGATGATTTACGCATCCATACTTTCTCGTGGAAGTAGTAAGCCACCGTGTTCAAACTCGGCTCTAGCATTGCCATTACGCCGCCGACGAATGCATCACCTGTTAGTAAGTAAACCACGGTAAAAGCGACGCTGAAGTGCACGGTCGCAAAGCTTGCGGTTTTTAATTTGGTCATCCACTGACGAGCTTTAAGTGCTGGGACTTTTGCCCATGCCTTTTCATGAAAGTAGAAGGCTACGGTGTTCACTGAAGGCTCAATCATGGCAATTAAACTACCAATTAGAATGTCGCCTGTGAGTACGTAAGCGACACTAAATGCGATAGTAAAATGCAGTGCTGCGAAAGTTAGTGTCTTTTTCATGATAATTACTCAATCGTGTTTGTTTCGATGAGCTTATTATCGATAATAATTCTCATTAATGCTAATGGGTAATGAGTATTGTTGTGATAGGGGGAAGCTATTGATGATGGTTTTGGTGAAATGTATACAAAAAAGGTTGGCCATGATGACCAACCTTTTGAACCAAAAAGTGAGAAGTGCTAATTCTTCTCTTTCACTGAGGCTTAAAGCGCAGCGATCGTTGTCTTCTGCTCTTCTAGCTTAGCTAGCGTTTCTTTGTAGCCTTCAAGCTTCTCACGCTCTTTAGCAACAACTGCTTCAGGTGCTTTCGCTACGAAGCCTTCGTTACCTAGTTTGCCTTCGATACGCTTGATTTCGCCGTGAGTCTTCTTGATTTCGCCATCTAGACGAGCAAGCTCAGCATCTTTGTCGATCAGACCTGCCATTGGGATCATCAGCTCAGACTTGCCAACCAGTGCCGTTGCACACGCTGGAGTTTGTTCGCCAGCTTCAAGCACGCGTACTGCTTCTAGCTTCGCTAGTGACATCAGTACTTGCTTGCTTGCTTCTAGACGAGAGGCATCTTCTGCATTTGCTGCTTTCAGCATAACGTCAAGCGGCTTACCAGGGTTGATGTCGTATTCAGCACGTAGGTTACGGATGCTGGTAATGAACGCTTTCACCCATTCAATGTCGTCTAGCGCTTCTTGGTTGAAGTTTGCTTCGTCGAATTGAGGCAGTGCTTGCAGCATGATTGTCTCGCCTTCTACACCTTCAACTAATGGCTTGATGCTTTGCCAGATAGTTTCAGTGATGTAAGGAATCACTGGGTGAGCTAGACGTAGAGTCTTCTCAAGAACCGTGATTAATGTACGACGAGTACCACGCTGTTGTGCTTCAGTACCTTTCCATAGAACTGGCTTAGTAAGCTCTAGGTACCAGTCACAGAATTGGTTCCAGATGAATTCGTAAAGCGTGTTCGCAGCCATATCTAGACGGAAGTTGTCGATATGGTTGTTGAACGCTTTCGCTGCTAGTTCAAACTGAGACTCGATCCACTTGTCTGCTAGTGAGTATTCAATCTCACCACCGTTGAAGCCACAATCTTGCTCTTCTGTGTTCATCATTACGTAACGGCTTGCGTTCCATAGCTTGTTACAGAAGTTACGGTAACCCTCAAGACGCTTCATATCCCAGTTGATATCACGACCTGTCGATGCCATTGCTGCAAGAGTGAAACGCAGTGCGTCTGTACCGTATGCTTCGATACCGTTTTCAAACGTCTTACGAGTGTTCTTCTCGATCTTCTTCGCTAGTTGAGGCTGCATCATGTTGCCACAACGCTTCTCTACGAGAGACTCTAGGTCGATACCATCGATCATGTCGATTGGATCAAGGACGTTACCTTTCGACTTAGACATCTTGTCGCCGTTTTCGTCACGGATTAGACCAGTAACGTAAACTGTCTTAAATGGTACTTGTGGTTTGCCGTTTTCGTCTTTCACGAAGTGCATGGTCATCATGATCATGCGCGCAACCCAGAAGAAGATAATGTCGAAACCAGTTACTAGTACGTCTGAAGGGTGGAATACTTTCAGATCGTCAGTTTGCTCTGGCCAACCTTGAGTACCGAACGTCCATAGTGCAGAAGAGAACCATGTATCCAGTACGTCTTCGTCTTGGTGCAGTTCAATGACTGACTCTAGGTTGTTGTTCTTACGAACTTCTTCTTCAGTGCGACCTACGTAAACATTACCTTGGTTGTCGTACCAAGCTGGGATGCGGTGACCCCACCATAGCTGACGAGAGATACACCAGTCTTGAACGTCACGCATCCAAGAGAAGTACATGTTTTCGTATTGCTTAGGAACGAATTGGATGTCGCCGTTTTCTACTGCTTCAACTGCAGTTTTCGCTAGAGGCGCAGTACGCACGTACCATTGGTCAGTTAGCATTGGTTCGATAACCACGCCACCACGGTCGCCGTAAGGAACTTGTAGATCGTGATCTTTCACTTCTTCAAGTAGACCTAGCTCGTCGAATTCAGCAACGATAGCTTTACGAGCGGCAAAACGCTCCATACCGTGGTATTTAGCTGGTAGTTCAGTGCTGTAAGCTTCGCTTGCTTCGCCGTTAGTGTTGAATACTTCTGCTGAGTCGCGGATGTTCGCGTCGAAAGTCAGAATGTTGATCATTGGTAGCTGGTGGCGCTTACCTACTTCGTAGTCGTTGAAGTCGTGCGCAGGTGTGATTTTCACACAGCCAGTACCTTTTTCCATATCTGCGTGCTCATCGCCCACGATTGGGATGCGACGATCAACGATAGGAAGGATGATTTCTTTACCGATAAGATCTTTGTAACGTGGATCTTCTGGGTTAACTGCAACACCTGTATCGCCTAGCACGGTCTCTGGACGAGTCGTTGCAACAACGATGTAGTCTTTGCCATCCGCTGTTTTTGCGCCATCTGCTAGTGGGTAGCGGAAGTGCCACATGTTGCCTTTAGTGTCTTTGTTCTCTACTTCTAGATCTGAAATCGCTGTGTGTAGCTTTGGATCCCAGTTAACTAGACGCTTACCGCGGTAGATTAGATCGTCTTCGTATAGACGTACGAACACTTCTTGAACGGCGTTAGATAGACCATCGTCCATCGTGAAGCGTTCACGATCCCAGTCTACAGATGCGCCAAGACGACGAAGCTGCTTAGTGATAGTGCCGCCAGATTCGCCTTTCCATTCCCAGATTTTGTCGATGAAAGCTTCACGACCGTAATCGTGTTTTGTTTTGCCTTCTTCTGCAGCGATCTTACGCTCAACAACCATCTGAGTTGCGATACCAGCGTGGTCAGTACCTACTTGCCAAAGGGTGTTTTTACCCTTCATACGTTCACAACGGATAAGCGTATCCATGATCGTATCTTGGAACGCGTGGCCCATGTGTAGGCTACCAGTGACGTTCGGTGGCGGGATCATGATGCTGTATGATTCTTTAGTAGTGTCACCGTGTGGCTTAAAGTAGCCTTTCTCTTCCCAAGTCTGATACAGAGCTTGTTCGATTGAAGTTGGGTTGTATGTCTTTTCCATAGCGCTCTTTTAATGGATACGTTGATGGTTGAATCTTAGTCAATCTTTATAAGTGAGGGATCTTAACAAGATCGCCTTAACTATAAGGATTGACCGTTAAGGATATTGAATTTCGATCGTTTGCAGCTGGTAACCTGCTTGACGGTAAATTTTATATCTTTCTCTTGCGAGTTGTTTAGCTTTTTCTTCGCAGGGCACGAAGTCTACCACTTGAGCAAACTTGTTCGCAAAGGTTGTCTCATTTTCCGCCAAATTAATTACCAGCTGACGGTTCCAATTAGGTTTTACACCTTCATGGCCGATTTCAATGTTGGTGGCGTATTTCGGTCCCTCGCCTACGAGGTTATGTGCCATGAACTTGTCTGCATCAACTTGCCAAAAGGCTTCAGCGAGCTGCTCGGCGTGTGGTTTGTCTTGGCAGTTTAAATACACTTTAGCGCCTTGGCGAGCAAAGTGCTGAGCCAAAAACACGATGTATTCTTCAAAGCCAGCCACCGTTGCTTGCGGGCTCTCTTCGTTAATGATGTAGAAGGTTGCAGTTTGCATCATTCTCTCACTTGCCTTGGGTCTCTTCCTAAGACCATCTTAAGTCCCACTTTCATTTTAGAAAATTAGGATAATAAAAAAGGGCCTTGCGGCCCTTTTAGATGTTGTTCAGAAATTACTCTTCTGTCTCTTGGCCGCTGCGGTTCAAAAGGAATTGGACAAGCATTGAGACAGGACGGCCCGTTGAGCCTTTCGCTGCGCCTGATTTCCACGCGGTACCTGCGATATCGACGTGTGCCCAGTTGTACTTCTTCGCGAACTTAGATAAGAAGCAACCCGCAGTAATTGTGCCACCAGGGCGACCACCAATGTTTGCCATATCCGCAAACGGGCTTTTCAACTGTTCGTGGTACTCGTCTGCCATTGGTAGACGCCATGCACGGTCACTCGCTTGCTCAGAAGCGTTTACTAGCTCATGAGAAAGAGGGTTGTGGTTAGAGATTACGCCGCTGATATGGTGGCCTAGTGCGATAACACAAGCACCAGTTAGCGTTGCAACGTCAACCACGCAGTCTGGTTCGAAACGCTCTACGTAAGTCAGTGCGTCACAAAGAACAAGACGGCCTTCAGCATCCGTGTTCAGAACTTCTACAGTTTGACCAGACATGGTCGTTAGGATGTCACCTGGACGGTAAGCGTTGCTGCCAGGCATGTTTTCACAACCTGCTAGAACACCAATAACGTTGATTGGTAGGTTTAGCTTCGCCAGCGCTTTCATTGTACCGAATACCGATGCCGCACCACACATGTCGTACTTCATCTCATCCATACCTTCGCCCGGCTTTAGAGAGATACCGCCTGAGTCGAAGGTTAGACCTTTACCTACGAGCACAATCGGTTTTGCATCTGAGTCAGGGTTACCTTTGTACTCGATGATAGACATCATAGATTCGTTTTTAGAACCACGGCCTACTGCTAGGTAAGAGGTCATACCCAGTTTTTCCATCTCTTGCTCACCAATGATTTTGGTGGTTACGGTTTCGTAATCGTCCGCTAGACGACGAGCTTGAGAAGCAAGGTAAGCTGGATTAGCTACGTTTGGCGGCATGTTGCCAAGGTCTTTTGAGGCTTTGACACCTGATGCAATAGCAAGACCATGAGTGATTGCTTTTTCACCCAAGTTCAATTCACGACGCGTTGGTACGTTGAAAACAAGCTTGCGCAGTGGGCGGCGAGTCTCAGGCTTCACGCTCTTGAATTGATTAAATGTGTATAGACCATCTTTAGTCGCTTCTACAGCCTGGCGCACTTTCCAGTATGTATCACGACCCTTAACATGCAGTTCAGTTAGGAAACATACCGCTTCCATTGAGCCTGTCTCGTTAAGTGTGCTGATCGTCTTTTGAATGATTTCCTTGTACTGGCGCTCGCCAAGTTCACGCTCTTTGCCGCAACCGACAAGTAAAACGCGCTCTGACAAAACACCTGGTACTTGATGCAGTAGCAGCATCTGACCAGGTTTACCCTCTAGATCACCACGGCGAAGTAGTGAACTGATGTAACCGTCACTGATTTTATCAAGTTGTTCGGCTACTGGAGAAAGGCGACGTGGTTCAAACACACCAACAACGATACATGCGCTACGTTGTTTCTCTGGACTGCCACTTTTTACACTGAACTCCATGCGTACTCCTACATCCTGAAGACAAATTGCTCTAAATGTTAGATAATGATCGCTTACTTGTTGAATTTTAGCTCCAGGCTTACATGCAGAGCTGATTAAGCGACTAACATCTAGTTTATAATTTTTAAAAAAATAAATGGTTCAACGGGAAACTATAGTGATTCGACCAAAAAAACAAGTTTTGTATAGGTAATTTCAGCGTGATTATTGTTAGATATTTGATCCGCGAAACACTCAAGAGCCAATTTGCGATTTTTTTCGTGCTTTTTTTGGTGTTTGTAAGCCAGAAATTCATAAGTGTTCTTGCTGATGCTTCTGATGGGGATATTCCTGCTGGATTGATTTTCTCGATTGTTGGTTTGAACATGCCAGCAATGGGTCTGTTAATGCTGCCTTTAAGTCTGTATATCGGCATATTGATCACATTTGGTCGTCTGTATGCAGAGAGCGAAATTGTCGTAATGAACGCGACAGGTATTGGTAATAAATTCTTGGTTCAAGCGGCCTTATACCTAGCGTTGATTACTTCAGCGGTGGCGGCTTTCAATGCGTTGTGGCTATCGCCGTGGTCTCAAGACCGCGTTGAGCAGCTTTATGAGCAGGTAGCGTCAGAAAACAGCGTTGACCTACTTAAAAAAGGTCAGTTCCAAGGTACACCAGACGGTTCATCGGTTGTGTTCATCGATGACATTAAAGATAATACCTTGAGCAACGTTTTTGTTGCGCAGATGCGCCCTCGAGATTCAGTGTTACCGAGTGTGATGTTCTCATCTTCTGGTGAAGTAAAAGAGCTTTCGGACGGTCGTCAGATCATCACTATGAAAGAAGGTACGCGTTATGAAGGTGTGCCTACTCGCGTTGAATATATGATCACGAAATTCGATGAATACGAAGGTGTTATCGGCCAACGTGAGGTCAAAAAGAAAGGGCGAGACTGGGAAGCATACCCAACGGTTGACTTGATAGGTCACCCAGATCCAGAGGCGCAAGCGGAGCTACAATGGCGAATTTCGTTATTTGTGTGTATTCCACTCTTAACAATGCTCGTTATTCCTTTGTCTTCGGTGAATCCGCGTCAGGGACGGTTTGCCAAAATGGGGCCTGCGATTCTGATCTATCTAGCGTATTTCTTGGCGATCAGTGCAACCAAATCTGCATTAGAAGATGGTGACATCCCGGCTGCTATTGGTATGTGGCCAATCAATGCGATGTTGCTGATTGTTGCTATCATGGCGAATATGATGGACAGCGTTGCTGCTAGACGAATAAAAGACAAATTCCGCAAGAAGAGGCTCGCGTAAGCTGTGTTCAAAATCTTAGACCTTTACATCGGTAGAACCATCATCTCTACCACTGCCTTGGTTTTAGCGACGTTTGTTGGCTTATCGGGCATCATCAAATATGTAGAACAGCTACGTAAAGTAGGGCGAGGTGTGTACGACCTCACTCATGCGTTGTACTTTGTGTTACTCAGTGTGCCGCGTGATATCGAAATGTTCTTTCCAATGGCGGCATTACTCGGTGCCCTGATCGGCTTAGGTATGTTGGCTTCAAGCTCTGAGCTGGTGGTGATGCAAGCTGCTGGTTTCTCTAAGCTGGATATCGGGTTATCGGTACTAAAAACGGCCGTCCCGCTCATGATTGTCGTTATGGCGTTAGGTCAATGGGGCGCTCCTGAGGCCCAGAAGATGGCCCGTGACTTACGTGCGTTTGCGATATCAGGTGGTAGCATTGTGTCTGTGCGCTCAGGTGTGTGGGCTCGTGACGCAAACGACTTTATCTTTATAGGTAAAGTCGAAGACGACAAGCTTTATGCTTTAAATATGTGGCGTTTTGATGATGATAAGAATCTACAAAAAGTTATTTTCGCCGAAGAAGTCGACTACCAACAAGATAACAACTGGCTGATGCGCTACGTACAAATTACGGACATGGAAAATGAAAACGTAATTTCAAAGCAAGACATCGAACAGATGGAGTGGCACACCTCTTTGGCACCAGATAAGCTAGCTGTGGTGACCGTGAAGCCAGAAGAACTGTCACTGAGCGGTTTGTATGATTATGTGACTTACCTAAAAGCATCGGAACAAGATGCATCTCGCTATGAGTTGGCGTTTTGGCGTAAGTTGATTCAGCCGCTTTCAATTGCTGTGATGATGTTAATGGCGCTATCTTTTGTTTTCGGTCCACTCAGAAGCGTGACCATGGGGGCAAGGGTATTGTCGGGCGTGGTTGCCGGGTTTACTTTTTACATATCCAGTGAGTTCTTTGGCCCATTAAGCTTGGTGTATGGCATATCCCCAGTGTTTGGTGCTTTGGCCCCGAGTTTGGTGTTCTTAGCTATTGCGATTGCACTGCTACGAAGAAAGCTATAACTGAAGCATCATCGAATAAACCAAGTTTTACCGAACCAAATGTAAAAGGAAGGCATTACGCCTTCCTTTTTTGTGTTCCTAGACAAGTTAGTTTGCCTTCGGTAATACAACAACCTCTGTTTTGGCCCAAATGTCGTGGAAACCACGTTTCTTCGGATCAATCGGTACAGTCAGATTTGCCAAGCCAAAGCCAGATGTCGAAATACGAATTAGAGCTTGAGTTACCGTAATTGGTGCACCGTCTTTGGCATTGCGAACTCGAAGCTTCCAAGCGCGCATCCCAAGAGTTTGTCCTGCTCGCGTCCAGAAGAACACAAAGAAATATATCCACACACCCGCAAGATAAAGTGTAAATAGAGGGCTCAATACAGGGTGCTTTCCGAGCATATCTGCGGCATCAGCGTACTCGCCATAGCTCAACAATCCTGCTGCATTTAGTGCAAACACAACGGCCATAACAATACCAGCGGCCATCATTTCAATTGCGATAATAATCAATGTGTCGTAAATCAACGCTGCAAGTCGACGAAAGAGACCAGCAGGTGGAAGAGTTGTAGACGTTGTCATTATTCCATCACTTACCTTAAAAATTGTGCGTCAGAATATAGATTCCCTCACTAAGAGAAAAGAGACCTAACGCACAGAGTCTTTAATTGTGTATAAACGAAGAGACTTTTCTGCCCTACGTTATCAGCACATGTCATGATACACGAGGCCGTGCAGCAATATGTTTCAACTGAATTCGACTCTCTTAACCATTGGCTTTTTGGTCTGTGACCAGATTAGATAGCTGAGAGAGTTGGTGTTTCTCATCTTCGGTATAATGTTGGCTTAATGAAAGCTCTAAAGCTTTTTCTGACAGCTTGATTGCTGGTGACAAAAATAACTTAGGGTGCATACTAGAGAGAGCTAGCAAGGCCTTTTGTAGGCGAATCTGTATTTGGAGTTGCGCTGCACCATCGTGTGCTATCGGCAAAAAGACATCATCAAACAAATCCTGGTAGCTCAATGCGGGCACAAATAGTCTAGGATATCGAGTTTTGGCTGGCGGCTCACTGAGTAGGTCTCCCCATAATGAAAGTGCTCGTACAGAACGCCCAAGAACGTCAATCGCGGTGCCATTATCATTTACAGCCGGAGATAGTGCTCGTGAGGCGATTTCCGCCATAACGACTAAACCAAAGCGAGGGTCCTGATCATATGAACGCTCCGTTCGAATCGTGAAGGCTGCCGTTACTTCGCTTTCGTCTGGCAATTCTCCACAAACCCAAGCCAATGGTTGACCTACGTACACAAAACTTCCCGGTTGTCGCTCAAGGTAGATGGTGCATTGGTTTGCTTCAGCAATACTATCGAGATGATGCATATCAACATGCTGTAAGTAGCCAATTTCTTGGCTCAAAATAGGTTTACTTCCTCTGGGTTTATGTTCTGGGTGGCTCCACGGGTGAGCACCTAGCCAGCGCTCTTTACCCCGTTTTCTTATCGCATCTAACAAGGCTTGCTCTACGTATGAAGTGGTTTCACTGACCCTTCCTAGTACGGAAAGGTGCTGAATCCAACGTAACAGAGTGAGTATGATCATCACGATTACGGCGATAGTCACGATGAATAGATAAATTTGTGCTTGTTGATGATAGGCCCCAATACCTAGCGCGATAATTCCTACCAAACTAAATAGAAAAGAGCCAAGAAAGGTTGCTAAGGCATTTTGTGTTGTGCTGTCTTCCATCAACAGTTTTGTCGCTCGCGGCGTTACCCCTGCACTAGCGGCACTGTACGCTGAGACCATAATATTGAGAGAGAATGTAGTCACTGCAAGCATGGAGGTTGCGAGGATATTTAATATGTTGTTCAACAAATCCTTGCTGACGTTGATGGCAGGGGGCAGAGTAATGAACTGGTTTAAAACAATCGACATTAAGGCGGTAGCAACAGCTAGTAATGCGTAGAGTGACGTCCGGACCCACAGTTTTCGTGTCATCTGTTTCAGTAACCACTGCCATTTTGACCCAGTCATTCTTTGCTCCTATTCAGTTCTCACTAGAAAGTCGATAGAAAATTCAGAAAGTTATTCTTGCTTAAGCATAGGTTAAATGCCCGTCGTTCTGCTTGATATTTCATGCATCACGAAAGTAAGAAAGCTGCTTGCTTCAAAGAATGGTGCTCTTGAGGTGTGAATTACCACGATTCTGTTACCTTAATTGATAGATGAATTAAAAGTATGTGATTGAAAAGAGGTAGCGCATGATTGTAATTACAGGTGCAAGTAGCGGCTTAGGGGCGGAACTAGCAAAGCGTTATGATGCGGAAGGCAAAGAGACGTATGTAATAGGAAGAAATACAGAAAAACTATCCGCACTAGCAAAACAACTCTCTCATAACGTCGGCTATCAAGCTTGCAACCTCTCATTACATCAAGGTGTGAAACAGCTCTTTGATGGGATGAAACAGCCGCCTGAAATGGTCATTCATAGTGCAGGAAGTGGTTATTTTGGCTTACTGGAAGAGCAGGAGCCGAAAGAGATTCAAAAGTTGATTGATAACAACCTGAATTCTGCGATTCATGTGTTAAGAGAGTTAGTAAAGCGTTACAAAGATCATCCAATAAAAGTGGTCATGATCATGTCCACAGCCGCGCAACAACCTAAAGCGCAAGAGTCTACGTATTGTGCAGTGAAATGGGCCGTCAAAGGATTAATTGAGTCGGTTCGTTTGGAGCTAAAAGGAAAACCTATGAAAATTATCGCGGTTTATCCTGGTGGAATGGATACGGAATTCTGGAAAACAAGCGGCAATACGATGGACACGAGTTACTTCATGCAAGCAGAAGATGCCGCAGAGATGCTCCATAATGCGTTGTCGAGCATTGGGAATGGTTATGTTTCTGATATTACAGTGAATAGAATTTAAAAAGAGTTTCGTATACTCACTTTCATCTGGAAGAGTAGTAGAAAATGGAGCGTACGTTTCTTATGAGTACAGCTTTGTCACACTTTGTGGCGAAATTATCAGCAAACGATAGTTATTTAAGGTATTTCTGCTTGCGCAGGTCAAAAGCTTACGTATAATGCCAACCATCAAAGGGCAATAGCCCAAAGATGCCGGTGTGGTGAAATTGGTATACACGACGGATTCAAAATCCGTTGCCTTCGGGCGTGGCGGTTCAAGTCCGCCCACCGGTACCATATTAGAAAGGTCGCTTTTATAGCGGCCTTTCGTCGTTTTAGGTGTTCGTAAATATCAAAAGAAAGTTAGCGTTGCCTTCCCGGTGGCGTCAGGAGTGCCTGCCAGTCAAGTCACTCGTAGGTACCATATTTTAAGACAGAGCCTCGATGGAAGTCGGGGCTTTGTTGTATCTGGATCTTCAAAACAAAAAAAGCGCGAGGGGTATGCCTCGCGCAAACTACTACATGGTGATAGTAAGAACAGCCTATAGAGCTGTGAACAAGGTATTTTGAGTGTTCGGAGTCCAGTCTGCTTGGGACACGTGCGGTACATCAACTAGATAACGCAAACCTTGATAAGTGACCACATCACCTTGTTTATAGGAAACATTCTGAGTCCAGTTAGTGGCTGGGTCTGCATTTGTCCAGAGGCTAGAGGTTGGAGACGGTGCCCAATCTTGTTGTGCAGTATGGTTTGTTACAGCCTGGTATACAGTACCTAGGTGTAAGACGTAATCGCCAGCGTCGTAGTTATGACCAACTTGCCAGTTCGGTGTGTAGTTATCCATTGTGTCGAAGTCATAACCCGCTTGTTTTGCTAACTGTATAAACTTAGCGAGCTTAGGTAAGTTTTGCGTTGCCCCCATGCCACGCTTACCATCTTCAAATAGGAACTCGTGAGTTAAAACGATAACTTTATCGGCGTGTAAAGGTGTACCACATGGGAACTCTTGAGCTTTGGAGTTGATCGGGTTAATCGTTGTTGGTGCACAAGTGTTTAACGCGGAATCCACATATCCAAGAAATGCTTCTGCTTCTGTAAGGCTGTTTGCTGGCATTTCAATGCCCCAATTTTCAGGTGCCCAGTCCACATCCCAACCGTGAGTTTGATAGCCGTTATTCGCTAGGATATTTTGAACCTCGATAGCTGCTTTTACACTGTTGGATGGGTTGGATGTATCGCATACATATCCTGGTTCCCAAGGTTTCAGGTCATCAGACGTGGCACATAACCCATCTGCTTTGAAGTCTTTCGTCACGCGCCAACCGTTGGTGTAGGGCAGTCTAGCAAACTCTGTTGCCTTGTAGTTCGGGTAGCTTGTAATGTTCGGCAAATACTTTGCTAACACAGATAAGTTTTCCGTAAACATTGAGGCATCGTAAACAGGGTCTTGATACGAGTTAAGCTGGTGGTCCCCGGTCGCATTACACTCCGCAGCACTGTTCGGTCCAAACTCATCAACGCAATTATGAACCATATGATCGTAACTATGGTTCGCGACAATATGACCAGTGTCTAATGCGAGCTTTAAGGCTTCTAGCGAACGGTCTTCATTCTCATCACCAATTCCATCTAAATGCCAAGCATTAAAGTAAAACGTCGCTTTGATATCTTCCTGGTTAAGTACTTGAATAACGTCAATAGATGCATTGATTGGTCCATCATCAAACGTTAGATAAATGGTGCCTTTAGAGTCGGTTTGAGCAAATGAGTGCTGTGATAGTGCGGCACTTACAAGCGCTGCAATAGCCAATTTATTAAATTTCATTCTCTATTCCTTTTAAGAAATTAATAACGACGTTGTCAGTAGTAAAATATTGATAATTTGAAACTTAATGTGATGTCTTAAATTATTTTATGACTTTTATCCTAGACCTAAATAATTACAAAAAAATAGGTGGTATTTTCTAAATTGGGATTGTGTTCACGAATAATGCAACCGGTTGCGCTTTTTTGTCTTGGTTATTTTTGCTACAGTTTTTACAGGTTGAAATTTACACAACGGGAGTAAGGCTATGAAAAAGATCCTTTTATGCTGTAGCGCAGGGATGTCAACCAGTATGCTTGTTAAGAAAATGGAGCAAGCTGCTGAAAATAAAGGAATTGAGTGCAAAATTGATGCAATGTCAGTGAATGCGTTTGAAGATGTAATTAAAGAGTACGATGTTTGTCTTCTCGGGCCTCAAGTACGTTTTCAGCTAGAAGAGCTAAGAAAAACGGCGCAAGAGCATGGTAAAAACATTGATGCTATTTCTCCTCAGCATTATGGAATGATGAAGGGAGAAGAAGTACTAGAGCAAGCATTAGAATTAATTAACTAAACTATAGTTTTAAATTAAAAAGATAACTGTACATCAAATATAAATATTTGATGCGGGATTCTTTTGCCTAAAATAAGGATGGATTCTATGAAGCTTTATGACGCAATTATAGGCGCAGTCGAAAAGCATATAGCCCCTATAGCAGCTAAAGTGGGGAATCAGCCCCATGTTCGCGCAATGAGAGACGGTTTTATTGTCGCAATGCCGTTTATTATTGTCGGTAGTTTCATTTTGATTTTTGCATTCCCCCCATTTGCCGAAGATACAACCTTTACTTTTGGTCGAATTTGGCTCGATTTCGCCACTACACATTTTGATACCATAATGATGCCCTACAACATGTCGATGGGGATCATGACCATTTTTGTTTCGCTGGGCGTTGCTTATAGTTTAGCGAAGGCTTACAAGATGGATGGGATCACGAGTGCTGTATTGTCACTAATGTCTTTTTTACTCATTGCGGCCCCAGCTAAAGATGGCGCGTTGTCTATGTCTCACATGGGCGGAACCGGGATCTTCACCGCAGTGATGTGTGCATTTTTCTCGGTGGAGCTCTACCGTTTTATGAAAAAGCACAATATTACGATTCGCATGCCAGAGCAGGTGCCACCGGCGATTGCGCGATCATTTGAAGTATTGCTACCAGTCTTAGCGATATTCATTACCTTATATCCACTTAGCCTTTTCGTACAAACCCAGTACGACATGCTGATTCCAGATGCTGTTATGGCTATCTTTAAACCGCTAATTAGTGCGTCTAACTCATTGCCTGCCATTATTGGCGCTTTATTGCTTTGCCAGCTGCTTTGGTTTGCGGGTATTCATGGTGCTGCAATTGTTGTTGGACTGCTTTCTCCAATCTTTTTGACCAACATTGGTGCCAACATTGAAGCCTTTGTTGCAGGTGAACCGATTCCAAATGTATTTACTCAACCGTTCTGGGATTTTTACATCTTTATTGGCGGCTCTGGTGCAACACTTGCTCTTGTTATGCTGATGTCGTTTAGCCGTTCTGTTCACCTTAAGAGCATTGGTCGAATGAGTTCGGTGCCTGGCTTTTTCCAAATCAACGAACCAGTGATCTTCGGTAGCCCAGTTGTGATGAACCCGACCTTGTTTATCCCGTTCGTCTTCGCTCCAGTCATCAACGCTACGATTGCGTATTTTGCTGTGCATGTCGGCTTTGTGGGTATGGGTGTCGCTACAACACCTTGGACAACACCGGCACTGATAGGTGCTTCGTGGGGTAGCGGTTGGACCTCTGCGCCAGTATTGCTCGTCATTGGTTTATTAATTCTTGATCTAATCATCTACTTCCCATTCTTCAAAATGTTTGAGAAGCAAATGTTGGAGCAAGAACTACCAACGACGAAGGAAACTAAAGGTGATACGCAGCCGTCAGGCGAAGGCGTTACTGCTTAACTGTGCTTAATGGGCCGCAATTACCGCGGCCCGATTTTCGGAGAGAAAATGATGGAACAAGAATTGGTTGTAATGGAGATCATTTGCAATGCTGGTGAAGCCAGAAGTTTAAGCTACGAGGCATTGCGTTTATCTCGAGAACAAGATTTTGAAGCGGCTGATGAGAGGCTCTCTCAAGCAAGAGAGTGCATTAATAAAGCCCACTTAATACAGACTCAGCTTATTGAAGAAGATCAGGGAGAAGGGAAAGTCCCGATGACGTTAGTGATGGTGCATGCTCAAGATCACCTGATGACTACGATTTTGGCTCAAGAGATGGCTGTAGAAATCGTCGCACTGAACAAAAAAATCTCGAACAAATAAAGGGGGATGAAAATGTCTAGAGAGGCGATCAAACTTGCCATTATTGGCGGTGGTAGTAGCTATACCCCGGAATTGGTTGAAGGGGTTATTAAGCGCTTAGAATATTTACCCGTTAAGAAAATCCATTTTGTGGACATTGAGTCAGGAGCTGAGAAGCTTGAGATCATCAAAGGATTGGCTCAGCGAATGGTCGATAAAGCCGGAGCAAAAATTGAGATAAAAGCCGGTTTCGATCGCCGTGCTGCGATAAAAGATGCGGATTTTGTGATGACGCAGTTTCGTGTTGGTGGCCTTGCTGCACGCGCTAACGATGAGCGAATCCCAATCAAGTACGACGTCATCGGCCAAGAAACAACGGGCCCTGGTGGTTTTGCTAAAGCACTGCGAACCATTCCGGTCATTCTTGATATCTGTAAAGACATTGAAGAGTTGGCTCCAAACGCATGGATGCTCAATTTCACCAACCCAGCGGGTTTAGTTTCCGAAGCGGTCAGTAAGTACACCAAAGTAAAGAGTATTGGTTTATGCAATGTGCCCGTTTCAATGGAAATGATGATTGCAGAAATGATGGAGTGCGAGCCAAAAGAGCTGCAACTTGAGTTTGCTGGGTTAAACCATCTCGTGTGGGTACACAAAGCATGGTTCAATGGGGAAGATATTACTCAAACGGTATTAGAGAAAGTCGGTGATGGTGCCAACTTCAGTATGAAGAATATCTGGGAAGAGCCGTGGGATCCGGCATTTCTAAAAGCACTGGGGGCGATACCATGTCCTTATCATCGTTACTTCTACCAAACTGATGCCATGCTTGCTGAAGAGAAACAAAGTGCCGATGAAAAAGGCACTCGTGCTGAGCAGGTAATGGAAACAGAAAATGCGCTATTTAAGCTCTATCAAGATCCTACCCTCGATCATAAGCCGAAAGAGTTAGAGGAGCGGGGTGGTGCTTATTATTCTGATGCATCACTGAACCTAGTTGATTCAATTTATAACAATCGTAATAGTATTCATGTTGTTAACGTTTTAAATAATGGAGCGATCAACGGCCTACCTGACGATGCTGTGATTGAATGTAGTGCCGTGATTGGTAGCTGGGGGGCGAAACCTCTTGCGGTTGGCGAGTTGTCAAACAATATCAAAGGATTACTCCATCAAGTTAAAGCGTATGAGCAGCTAACAATAGAAGCTGCTGTCGAAGGTAATTATGACAAGGCGCTTATGGCATTAACCAATAACCCATTGGTGCCTGACATTGGCCGCGCCAAGTCAATCCTGGATGATATTCTGGCGGTGAACGCTCCGTATTTACCTCAATTTAAACTAACGACGTTGTAAGACTAAGGAAGGGCGCCGATGAAAGTCATTTTTAATGCTGATGATTTTGGTTTAACGAGAGGTGTAAATAGCGGCATCGTTAAAGCTCATCAGCAAGGTGTGGTTCATTCAACCACCATGATGGTGGGTATGGATGCTGAGCAACATGCCTTAGAACTAGCTCGCCATAATCCAGACTTGAAAATTGGCGTTCATCTTAGGTTTACAGCAGGTGTGCCTATAACGAAGCATCCTAACTTGACCAACGGCCGAGCGCACTTTATCAATTATGACGAACTTTGGAGTAAGCAGGACTTCGAAACTCAGGTCGTTTATGATGAAGCAAAAGCTCAGGTGGAACATTTTCTATCGCTTGGGTTAGAGCTAAGCCACTTAGATAGCCATCATCACGCGCATACTCACCCTCAAATTTTGCCCGTTATTAAAGAAGTAGCGAATGAATACCGAGTGCCACTGCGGGGCAGTGGCTTGTGTCAAGAATCGATGACAATCAGGTATATCTTTACTGATGAGTTTTATGATCAAAAAGTGAGCTTGGATGGCTTAATGGCACATCTATTGAGCTTAAAAGCTGACTATGACTTGGTTGAGGTGATGTGCCACCCGGCAGAGGCCGATCAGGCGCTTATCTTAAAGAGTGGCTATGCGCTTCAGCGAGAGCTAGAGTTACAAGTTCTTACCTCTCCCATTTTAAAAGAACAGTTAGCTCATCATGGTATAACTGTTACGGATTACTCTGAGCTTGTTTCTACCAATCAAATGGTCGGTGTATGATTAAAGGCTGCCAGCTTCGCCCCCTATAGCACCTTACGAATTGCTGGCAGCCGTTCTACACAAACGAATATTTAATAACAATTGCAGTTGGACCCAATAGCATTATGGCAAGGATTAAAGATGTAGCCGAACTCGCCGGTGTAAATCGCTCTACCGTTTCTCGAATTATTAATGGAGAGGGGAAATTTCGCGAGGAAACTCGAAAAAAAGTAGAGCAAGCTATGGCGCAATTGAATTATCGTCCTAGTGCAATTGCTCGTTCACTCGCAACCTCATCCAGTAATATGGTTGGGTTATTGGTGACTTACTATACGGGGGGCTTCTTTGGCGAGATGATGGAGCAGGTTCAGACCGAGCTGGATATTCATAAGAAGTTTTTGATTACAGCTCAAGGCCATCATTCTGCACAAGGTGAAAAAGAGGCAATTCAGCGTTTTAATGATTTACGTTGTGACGGCTATGTACTTCATAGTCGTTATTTGTCAGATGATGACTTACGTGAATTAGCTAAACAGCCAACACCTTTCGTTCTCCTGGATCGCTACGTGGAAGGAATAGAAGAGCGTTGTGTTACCTTTAACCATCATCATGCAAGCCGTATTGCCGTTGAGCACCTTTTAGCTGGTGGTCATCGAAAGATTGCTTGTATTGCCGGTCCATCCCAACGTCATAACAGTGTATTGAGAAAGCTTGGGTATATTGATGCAATGAAGGATGCTGGTATAGATATTGATGAAAGCTGGTGTGAAGAAGGGAATTATGGCCGGCAAAGTGGTTATGATGCAATGGCTGCAATTTTACAACGACACCCTGATGTGACGGCTGTCTTTTCATGCAGTGAAGAAATGACGGTTGGCGCAATGCAATACTTACACGAGCACAGTATTTCTGTACCAGAGCAAATCTCATTAACTAGCTTTGACAGTGTTGATCTTTGTGAAAGTCTTTACCCTACAGTATCAGCAGTGCACTTTCCTATCAGTGACATGGCCCGTGTAGCGGTACAAACGTTAATGGGGCTAGTCAAAGAGCAAGAAGTAATAGACAAGCCAGTGTTCGAGGCCAAGCTTAAAATACGCAAAGCAGATCGCTCCTTAAAGTAGCTTACTTCTATCTAATTAAGTGAGTCGCTTAGAAATAACGGTTTGATGTTTTGCTAGTTACTGATGAATTTATTCACAAAATTTACTAGTATTCTAACTCTCTTAAGAAATATAAATCAGTAGTGAATAAGTGGCAGCCATTAAACTAACGGTCGACCGTATTCAACCCGGATTACATATCCGTCTTCCGCTAAAGTGGAACGATCACCCCTTTCTACTCAATAGCTTTAAGATTAAAGACCAAGAGCAAGTCGAGATGATCCGCCACCTCGGAGTAAAGTTCGTTTACTTTAATCCAGAGCAAAGCGATGCCGTTCCACTCCCTGTTGATCAAAGACAAGCTGACAGAGTAACAAATGAAGCGTCGTTAGATCATGAAACTCAAAAAATGTGGCAAGAAAAACAGAACCGCATAGAAAAGTTAAGTGCATACCGTCGACGCGTGATTCAGTGTGAAAAAGAGTTTGAGCGCTCTCTGGCACGTATGCGTTCAGTCATGACTAAAATCCGTAACCGTCCGACAGCAGCAGTTGATGAAGCAAAGCTTCTTATTGAAGATATCGTCGAGAAGTTAATGTGCGATGATAATGTTACGTTACATCTGATGAACGGAAAAAATGAGTTTGAAGATATTTATTTCCACTCATTGAACGTGGCTGTTATCTCGATGATGATTGGCCGTGCTAAAGGGTACTCAGCAGCACAGTTGAAAGAGCTTTCCTTCTCCGCACTATTCCATGATATCGGGAAAATAAAAATCCCGACTGCAATATTAAGAAAGCAACTACCTCTAACAGAGCCAGAAACCAACTACTTAAAGTTGCACACTAAATATGGCGTCGATCTTGCGAGTCAAATCGAGGCTTTTCCCGAAGTCGCGAGAATTGTGATCGCGCAGCACCATGAGCTAAGAGATGGGTCTGGTTATCCTAAAGGCCTGAAAGGAGATGAGATCAACGAGTTTGCTCAAATTATTGCTGTAGCCAATGCGTTTGATAACTTGTGTCATACACCGATAGTCTCAGATCAAAAGATTCCTTATACCGCACTCTCTCATTTATATAAGAACTGTAAACACCTATATAAAGAAGAGAACCTGAACATCCTAATTAAGTTTATGGGCGTGTTTCCTCCGGGTACCGTAGTTCAGCTTTCTAATAATATGGTCGGCCTGGTTATCTCAGTGAATGCATCGCATTTATTATTCCCGAATGTCTTGGTTTACGATCCATCAGTACCACGGACTCAAGCGCCAATCATTGATCTTGCCTCAAAAGATATAAAGATAGTTAACGCGATTCATCCGTCAAAATTACCGGATAAAGTAAAAGAGTATCTAAATCCGCGTTCGCGTATTTCTTATTTCTTTGATAGTGATGAGTAGTTATCCACAGCTTTTTGTGGGTAAATTGTATAAATCCTGAGTGTTATTTCTGGGTAATTTTAGAGTTGGATGGAAAGTATCCATTTGGCATGTTTTTTTAGAAAAAATGCATTTTTAGTATTGCCAAAGAAAATCTTCTCCCTATAATGCGCATCCATCGACACAGCAGACGTCACAAGGCTTCAGCAGGGTCGAAGAGGTAAAAAGCTTCTACAAAAAATTAGTTTAAAAAAGTGTTTGACACTAACAACTAAATCGCTAGAATGCACCTCCGCTTTGAGAGAAAAACTTCTCGCAAAGCAAGCTCTTTAACAATATAGACCTATCAATCTGTGTGGGCACTCGTTGATGATAATCCAATTAGATATTTCTTTCTTAACGGAAAGCGGTATCAAATTAGGTTTCAATGAAACGAAGTGACCATTCGAATTGGGAAGCAGCCTTGAGCTGTTTTGTTTTACTTTTTCAAAAGTAAAAACCAATAAGAGCACAGTCAATTCAAACATTACTTTATGTAATGTTCAGTATTCATTGAGCCGAACAAAATCTTAAATTGAAGAGTTTGATCATGGCTCAGATTGAACGCT